>NZ_JBSICD010000003.1:0-299112 GCF_058246155.1 Providencia sp. UF-183
CCATGTGAGAGTAGGGAACTGCCAGACATTAAATTAGTGAGAAAGCCACCCAATGGGTGGCTTTTTTGCGTTTGGGGAAACGGGAAATGGCGCAATTTACGGTGGTGTGCTTCGTTTTGTTAACCCTGCCCATTATTTTTTATGGCTGAAAGAGGAAGCGGCTCAAATGCCATAAGTTAATCAATGATCCACTTAGCAACTAACCTATCTGTTTATGGCACTTTTGTAATTTAAACGTACTTGAGAATGAATAGTGGTGCTTCGCTTGGTTTACTCTGCCCATTATTTTTATGGCTGAAAGAGGAAGCGGCTCAAAAGCCATAAGTTAATCAATGACCCACTTATCGTTAAAGGTGATAAGGCAATCAGTAGTCAACTCAGCAATTAAGTCATTAGGTGAATAGGATGATGGCGAGTGGGTATTTCTTTGTTGACGCCGCTAGTGACTTCTCGTGATGAGTCATTCAGCTAGTAACTGTTCTTTGTATTAATGCTATTGCTAATCAATGCTGCACTCAGTAACTCACGGGTATGTTACGCCAATTTTCATCATATTAGCCCTTATTGTAGTTCCTTTTCTCATCCGAAATCACCCCAGTATTTATGCGACACCTTGTTATTGCTCATCAATGATCCACTTAGCAACTAATTTATCTGTTTATGGCACTGTAGTTGCGTAAGTGAGGCTGGTAAAGATTAGCGGGTATTCTTGTTGTGGGTGCTGCCTTTTTAGCATTGGTAAGGCCTGAAGGTGAAGCGATAAAGTTCCTTGTCAGTTAATGATAAGGTAATCAGTAGTCCACTTGGCAACTAACTTATTTATCTAGAGCTCTTTTTTGTCATCAAATAATAATCAGCTAAGCAATTAACGGGGGATCACGATTTTCATTATGTTAACTTCCACCATAGTTCCTTTTCCTACCCAAAATCGTCCTCTGCCTTTATGCCACTTCTTGTTGTAGTTAATCAATAATCCACTTAGTAACTAACTTATCTGTTTATGGTACTGCAGTTGCGTAAGTGAGGATGATAAAGATTAGCGGGTATTCTTGTTGTGGGCGCTGTCTTTTTAGCATTGGTAAGGCCTGAAGGTGAAGCGATAAAGTCCCTTGTCAGTTAATGATAAGGTAATCAGTAGTCCACTTGGCAACTAACTTATTTATCTAGAGCTCTTTTTTGTCATCAAATAATAATCAGCTAAGCAATTAACGGGGGATCACGGTTTTCATCATGTTAGCTTCCATTATCCTCCCTTTTCTCATCGAAAATCGTCTTCTGTATTTATGCCACTTCTTGTTATTGTTAATCAATAATCCACTCAGCAACTAACTTATCTGTTTATGGCACTTTTATAATTTAAACGTACTTGATAATAAAGAGTGGTACTTAGCTTGGTTTGTTTTTTCGTTAAGTCTTGCGGTAGGAGAATGGGAAATTCTAGTTAATCAATGGATTGCTATAAAATTAACTTGTATTATCACACTCCTCATCTTGCTTGAATTTTTATATGCTATCACCTGTTGTTGTATTAATTATAGCTACATATAAGCACCATTGGCCTATGTTATGGTGGTCGTGAAAAATAAAATTAAATAATTAGAAGTTTAGCTGTTAGTTACTCACTATATTTATTGAGGGTTTTTAAATTCAATAAAATTATTTCATTATAATTATTGTTCTCTCCTAATTAATAATGACTGTTAGTTAAAGTTTAAAGATGAAAAAATTTGGTGTTTAATATAAATAAATGAGAAAGACGGTTTTTTTATTATCACTTTATTTATTTTTAAAGGGGGAGGTATGGTTTTATTAAATGGAAAAAATATGAGCTTTCATGATGTGGAACTAATTATGAATGGTGAAGATATTGCTGTGAGTTGTGCAGTAATGGAGAAATTAGAGAAAAGCCATAAAATATTAATATCAGAAGCGGAAAAGGGCGCAAAAATATATGGTTTAACCGTAGGGGTTGGCTTAAATAAAGACATGGAATATATAAAATTAAATGGAGGTTTTACTAAGGAATTAATTGAAAAATCAACGATTTTTAACAAAAAACTAATACGTGCACATTCTGTAGGTATAGGTAAGTCTATAGATAGCGGTTTAGCTAGGGCTGTCATGGGAATTCATATTAACATGTTGCTGAATGGCTATAGTGGAGTTCAACCTAGAGTAGTGAATACTTACGTTGAATTGCTTAACAAAAATATCATTCCTTTTATACCAAGTATTGGTTCTATTGGTGAAGGCGATATTACAATACTGAGCCATATAGGGCTTGCAATGCTAGGAGAAGGTGAGGTCATTTATCAAGGTAAAACAATGCCGTCTTTAAAGGCACTTCAATTTACTGGTATTACACCCATAGAGCCTTGGGCAAAAGATTCACTCTCTTTATTATGTTCAAATGCTTATTCTGCTGCTATAGCAGTAGTTGCGTTATTAAAAACAGCGCATTACATAAAGATAAGTGAATTACTATATTGTTTAAATCTTCAAGCCTTAAATGGTAATATCTCACCTTTAAATCAACAGGTTTTGAATGCTTCAGCTTACCCTGAGGTAATTGCTATGGGCGCAAAGCTTAGAGGTTTATTAGCAGGCTCTACATTGGAGTCTTATGACGATGAACGACATTTACAAGATCCATTAAGTTATCGTTGCGGGGTATTTCGACTTGCGGAGTTACACTTAAGTTATGAACAAGCGAAAGCACAGCTTCTCATTCAAGTAAATGGATCAAATGATAATCCATGTGTGCTTACTGAGAGTGTGCATAATAATTTGGCTGAGAATTATCGTTATAAGGTGGTACTCCCCAGTGGGAACTTTGAAACATTACCTTGGGTCTTAGCTATCGAAAAATTAAGTTTGGCAGTTGCTCATCATGCTTTAGCAAGCATGCAGCAGATAGTAAAACTCAATGACCCTTATTTTACACAACTAACTCGATTTTTAGGTAATGCGACTGCATTTCATGCACTTGGTGCTATTGAAAAACCTGCAGTTGCTTTAGCAATGAGAATTAAAAATCTAGCAATGCCTGTTTCATTAGATTATTTTCCTGTCGCAGGAGGTGTTGAAGATACAGCTACGAATGCGCAACTCGTTGCTGAAAAATTACAAAGCCAATTAATATATGGGTATGAGTTAATTTCGATAGTATTTTTATGTGTTGTGCAAGCAATTAATTTAAGAAAAGAAAAGGAGCCCTCTTATCTATTATCTTCAAAAACAGAAGATATTTATCGTGAGATATGTGAATATATTGATTTAAATGGCGAAGATAAGTCACTTTCGAAAGAACTAAAATTGATAAATGACTATATTTTTAATTATAAAATATAATCATCGAGCTGTTATTTAATTTGTATTGAAATTTAATGATGGGTACTTATTTAGAATTTCTTTAAACCAAGGCGTAAAAATCTCCGGTTGTTGGTTAACTTCATTAATAAGTTTAGAAATACTAACCCAACGGACGGACATGACTTCTTCTATATTGGGCGAGACTATTTTATCGTAGTGACCAATATATAGGTGGTCATATTCATGTTCAATTAATCCGCCATTTACATCTTCTCGATAGAGAAGAGAGCCTACATGGGTTAGTGGTGTAGTAAAGCCCAGTTCTTCTTGAAGTCTTCGCTCAGCTGCATCAAGTGTTTTTTCATTTGGTTTTGGATGGCTGCAACATGTATTAGCCCACTGGCCAGCAGAGTGGTATTTATGAGCAGCTCTTTGTTGAATTAAGAGCTCATTCTGTTCATTAAAAATGAAGATGGAAAATGCACGATGTAAGCGCCCGAGCTGGTGTGCGAGTAATTTAGGCATAGTACCTATAGCAACATCATTTTCATTAACTAAAATTAAATCGTCTTCCATCTTGTTATATTTCCATCATTAAAGTTATTGCAGCAGTCTATTATAATAAAAAAAATAAAATTGTAGATTTGAGCTATTTATTTAAGATACTTATTGCACCTTTGCGAACTTACTTTTTTGATAAAAATGGCAGCTATATCATTATTGATACTGCCATTCCCATTATCTACTTTTGTTGTAAAACCCAAACGGCAGCTTCAACACGAGATTTTAAATTTAGCTTTTTAAGTAAGTGTTTTACATGAACTTTTACTGTGCTTTCTGCAATATCTAGCTTGCGTGCAATCATTTTATTAGAAAGACCTTGTGCAATAAGTTCTAAGATATCCGCCTCCCGTGGTGTTAGTGTTGCTATATTATTTTCATCATGGGTCGGATTATCACGTAAAGATTCGGCAAGAACGGATGTGAGGGTAGGGCTGACAACTAACTTCCCACTTGCAGCTTCTTTGAGTGCAACAATCAGTTCTTCTGGTTCCATATCTTTTAATAAATAGCCATCTGCACCACGCTTTAAAGCATTCACTAAATCATCACTATAATTTGAGACAGTAAAGAGGATAATTCGACCCGACAGCTCTCTTTTTCTTAGCTCATCAAGTGTTTCAAAACCATTCATTCCTGGCATATTTAGATCGAGTAGGATGAGGTCAGGGTCTTGTTCTTCTGCAATTTGAATTCCAGCCTTTCCATCGCCCGCTTCACCGATAACTTGTAATGAAGGTTCTAAACTAATCAGTTGTTTGACTCCATTTCTCAGCATCGGATGATCATCAATAAGTAGAATGGTTGATTTATCATTCATTGTATTTGTATTTTCCATAGATGATTTTCTCCGGTGTATTAAGCTTCAGATAAAGGGAAAGTAACCTTAACTTCGGTTCCGCCTTGAGTTCTGGGAATAATAAGACATTCACCATTAAGGCTGAGGGCTCTTTCTCTCATAATAATTAGGCCATAGTGATTAAGTTTATCGGCATTTGATGTAATTCCACCACCATCATCGGTAACTTTAATACAAATAATGCCTGAATTTTGCGTTAAGGAGACTTCAGCCCAGCTTGCATTTGCGTGTTTTAAAATGTTACTTAGGGCTTCTCGGATTATCTGTATAATATGAATTGATTGATGTGGCGAGATACTTTTCGCAGGGATATCATAGTGCAACTTAATCGTATAGCCCATTCGTTCATTGAATTCACTAATCGTACTTTCTAGGGATGGGAGCAGCCCTGGTTCCGTTAGTTTTAACCTAAATGTGGTTAAAAGCTCTCTCAACTGACTGTAAGCCGTATTAATTTCACTGCGCATCTCAGTTAATAATTGCTGTGGTTTTTCGGGTAATGGCTCAGGCTGTAGTTGTAGGTAGCTAATTTGCATTTTTAAGCAAGATAGCGATTGGGCAATTGAGTCATGCAGCTCACGTGCAATGGCAGAGCGTTCATCCATAATTAACAACTGTTGTTGTTGTTCAATTTGGTGCTCCATCGCTAACATGCCAGATATTTGCTTTACCAGTACAGAGACTAGGTTATTTTGCTCATCAGATAAGGCTTGACCGTGCTCTATTTCACCAATAATGACGCCATAACGATGCATATTGTCTGATAATTCCCACTGTATAGTCAGCAGTTTTTGATTTTCGGATGGGCTATCTTGTCTTTCATTTAGCTGCGGTAGTTCGTCGTGTAACCCTATTGATTGGCAATTGATTTCATGAAAATAGGCTTCATTGTTATCTTCGTATAACCGTAAAGCCAGATTGTTTAATATGGTAATATTCTTCAGCTCAATAAGAACTTTTTGCAGCCTTAAGTAAAGTGGTTCAGATGAGTGAAGTATTTGATTAGACTGGTATAAATAGGAAAGCACTCGGTTTTTAGTTGTTAGATCGGCTGTTTTTTCTGCAACACGCTCTTCTAGCTGATGATAGCTTTGTGCGAGTTCTTCAGACATCTGATTTAGCGTTTCACCCAGTGCATTTAATTCATCTTGCCGGTTATTTTTGGGATAGCGCTGGCTGAAATCCTTTTGCCCAATAGCCGTCACCATGGACAGTAATTTCATCCATGGGTAGTAAATTTTTCGACGTAAGTGCCATATAGTGCCCATTAACAGCAAAAATACTAAACTAATGAAAATAAGTTGTGTCATGGCGACATAAGCTATTTTTCTTTCAGTCTTTTCATCAATATTATGAACCAACTCATCTAGTTTATTAACGAAAGATATGACTTCGTATCTTGCGTCATTTGGCGTGTTAGCATCCATTAATGCAGGGCGTAATATTTGTAGCCAAAAATTGAGAAGCTCATTAAATTGTGGTGTTAAACTTTCAACTTTAACAACTTGCGTGAGTTCAGGACTTAGCAAATCTTTTTCTAGAGCGTCAAGATAGTGTTGATTTTGTTGATTAAGAGGAACCAATGAAAGCAATCGGTAGCTTTGCATGCGTAATGAGCCAGACTTATTGATTGCGTGCGCATTACCTTGCACGCTGATGATCATACGATTGGAAATCGTCATACCAATAATACCAAGTATTGCAATCAGTAGCATGAGGCCAATGACTTGGTTTATTATCGAAAATCGACGATACAGAGTCGGCATTTTGGGGTCCTCAAAAATCCATAATGAAGCCAGCTTTAAGGTTAGGTTGGCTCTATTGTTCATAAAGACAACTTTATTAAATATACTACTTTAGTATTAACTTAAAGAGATTTACTCAGCATACAGTGCTTTCAAAAGAGAGTATAAAAACTTAAATATAATCTTATGTATTGATAGATAAGGTTAAAATTATATTTGTTTGCTGTTTTTCTTACTCTGATTACGTATTATAACGTAAATTAAAGATGAGTTTCTTTTGATTTAGATCAGACTGAATATTTTTATCCTGTAAAAAAATGGGTGCAGGATATATCGTAAATACTCAAAATTTGAAATCTTCGATATGTATTTAATTATATATCGATGATGTAAAAGACAATGAAATAATAAAAAATTGACTAAAGGTATTTTTTATTTCATCGAGTGAGCGAGTAAGAAAATAGAATAATGTGAATAAAACGCACTATTCTATTTTTGATATTAGAATTTTTTAATTTTCTTGATCAAAGCGAAGAGCATGACAAGACACATGCCTATGATGAAGCCAAAGAATAAGTTAATTATTGTTGGTAGGATAAATTGCATAGTACTACCAATGACAGGGGTTAATAGGGCAGTAAAAGATAATTCTTCAATCCAATCAGAGAAGTAGTGAATGCCATGTGTGATAATCCCGCCTCCAACCATAAACATGGCAGCAGTACCGACAACGGAAAGTGTCTTCATCAAATAGGGCGTTACATAAATAAGGCCATTACCTAGTTTTTGTAATAGCGTAGAGGTTTTCTTTTGGAGATAAAACCCTAAGTCATCAAGTTTAACAATCCCAGCAACGAGTCCATAGACGCCAATGGTCATGATAATGGCAATAAGAGACAGAACTGCAAACTGGTTAACTAATGTGGTGGTAGATACTATACCTAATGTAATCGCAATAATTTCGGCGGATAAAATAAAATCAGTGCGGATAGCGCCTTTGATTTTTTCTTTTTCAAATTCAGCCAGTTTATCTTCGGATAGGGGGTGCACTTGTACGGCTATTTTTTCATCGGAATGAAAAATATTATGGGCTATTTTTTCTGCGCCTTCAAAGCATAGGTAAGCGCCACCTAACATTAATAACGGCGTGATAGCCCAAGGAATAAATGCGCTGATCAATAAAGCCAGAGGAACTAAAATTAATTTATTGATAAATGAGCCTTTAGCAACGGACCAAACAACAGGAATTTCCCGTTCAGCGCGAACACCCGTCACTTGTTGAGCATTCAAAGCAAGGTCATCCCCTAAAACCCCAGAGGTTTTTTTTGCAGCCATTTTCGTCATCACTGCAACATCATCAAGTACAGCTGCAATATCATCCAGTAATGTTAGTAAGCTACTTCCTGCCACCGCAAACCCTCTATTAAGTTTGTTTAAGATGTTGTTAATGTTTATTAGGCTGGTTAAGTGATAATAAGTTCATTCTCACTTAATAACTTATTTAAGTTTTAAATAACGCATTTATTACTTATCTCCAGTATTATTTGATTATGAAATTTTTATGACAATGGAACCAAAGCACTTTTTTCTTTTCTAACTAGTGAATTTCTGCAAACTCTGAAAATGAGTTTCCATTTGTTGTCTTTAGCAATGTTGCCTTGGGTTAGTAATTTTAAATTGATTGGTATAGGGTTAATTCATGTCTTCTCAGCCAGTTTTGAGTATTGTTGTTGCGGTTTATAATGGTGAAAAATTTTTACCTCAATTCTTTGACAGTCTGTTAGCACAAAATTTAGAAAACTGGGAGCTCATTGTGGTTAATGATGGCTCTAAGGATAATAGCGAAGGAATTATCAAAGAGTATGAGGATAAATTCAGTCAGTTGAAAATATTGTCTCAAGAAAACCAAGGCGTATCAGTTGCACGTAATACTGGAATGGTTGAAGCAACAGGGAAGTACATTACCTTTCCTGATATTGATGATGAAATTAGTCCCAAAATGTATGGCAGGTTGTTAGAAATCGCATTAGCGGGTGACTTGGACGTTGCAACTTGTAATGGTACCTATGTTTATACGAATGGTGATGCACCAAAAGCGATTTTTCCGCCAAATAAGGTGCCTTCTACAGGGGTAATTAGTGGCCCTGAATGGCTAGAAAAAGGGCTGAGTTCCCGTAAGTTTCTACATGTAACTTGGCTGAATTTGTACCGTTTAGATATGTTACGTCAACATAACTTTTTCTTTGAGCCGAAGCTACACCACCAAGATATTCCGTGGACAACGGAAGTTTTACTGGTTGCAAAGCGCGTGCAGTTTATTAATGAGCAATACTATCGCTACCTGATCCATAACCAATCTGTTTCTCATTCATTGAGTGGTGATGAGCGGTCGGTGCGTAAGATTAATACTTATTTAAAAATTATTGATATGTTGTTAGCGATTTACCAGCGTTATCCAGAGCAAGTCAAACAAGCGCCTGCATGCATTTGGCAAGTAGGTAAAGAGGGATTAGGGGTTGTTCAAGCCTTACTTGCAATTAAATCCCCTGAAATTCGCAAAGAAATGGTGCAGCAATTTTTCGATAAAGGGTATTGGGAAATTGTGTGGAACCATGCGACAACGGTAAAATTAAAATGGCGCTTAATTAGACGCTATACGAAATTAAAAGATATCTTAAAAGCCTAATCGTTTAAATGGGTAGCTTATTCAGTCGGATAAGCTACCTTTTTATTATTTACCTAATTGCTTTAGTGCATTAATAAACATTTCCCATAATCGTTGATTATTAAGCTTCGTTGCCACTTGTGTATGGCAATCCGCGGGGGCTTGAGCACGAAAATCGGTTACTGTCATCCCAAGCGTTAATGTCCCTTGAAGTTCAATATCAACAGGGGCTTTGCACGTTTCTATCATTGATGGGTCAATAACATAGGCAACGGCACACGGGTCATGTACTGGCGCATGGTCGCTGTAGCCGTTACGTTGGCGATATCCCGCCGTGTAGTAATTCAATGATTCAACGACAAACCGGCTAATCGGTGTATTGAGTGCGGCAATTTCAGCCATGATGGCATCTGTTGGTTTTGCTTGGTGAGTTAAATCCAGTCCAACCATTGTTAATGGCCATTTTTCGTTAAAAACAATATGGGCCGCTTCTGGATCAATGGCGATATTGAATTCGGCAACAGCGGAGCGATTCCCCGTATGATACCCGCCCCCCATGAGTACGACCTCTTTTACTAACTCAACAATTTCAGGGGCTTTTCTCACTGCAAGGGCAATATTTGTTAAGCCACCGATTGGCACTAAAGTGATCGTTTTCGCGGGATGCGATTTAAGGGTATCAATAATCAAGTCAACAGCATGGCGCTTATCAAGGGGTAATGTAGGTTCTGGGAGGTGGGTACCATCTAAGCCACTAATCCCGTGTACTTCAGCGGCATTCTGAATAGCCCGAACTAAAGGGCGTGGGCAACCCGCAGCAATCGGAATATGTTTAGCGCCTGCAAACTCTAGGATAGCACGTGCATTGTGAGTGACTTTTTCTAGGGTTTGATTTCCCACAACCGTCGTGACCGCTAGCAATTCTACATTCGGATTACCTAGGGCTAATAAAATAGCCATGGCATCATCATGCCCAGGGTCACAATCCAAAATAATTTTGTGTAAAGGCATCGTATCTCCTTGTATAAAGCCATTTTTATTAATTATTAGACTAATAAATTATGAGAGAGTTTCATGTGATCCGCTTCTGGTTTGCTTATCCCACATCAAATATTTAGTAACAAAATATTAATACTTTTGGACGATACTGTGATTTGATTAACATATTAATAACAAGTGGTTTGAGCTTAGGCAAATAATGTGTTTTTTATATCCTTTTGGGCTAATGCATTTGCGAGCCAAATTTAATTCATTAATAAGTTAATAAACTTGGGGGCGAAATGGATAATTATCTTACCAAATTACCGGATGTAATTGATTCTATTACAACTAACCAGTTTTACCCTAATTTATTATCATGGTTATCGTCCTTTATCGCTTTTGATAATGCGATAGTCTATTCCTTTGAGAAAGGAACTCCTCCTCGCTTTTTGTCCAAGGTTGAAAGGCGAAATAGCGACAGTGTGAACCGAATCTATCAACGCGGCGCTTATTTAATGGATCCGTTTTATCAAGAGATCCAAAAAGGGGGGACTTCTAAAGTTCTTACCTTGAAAGAGTTAGCGCCTAAAGGTTTTTATCATACGGATTATTACCTTAATTTTTACCGTAAAACAGGTTGGTGTGATGAGGCAGGATTGCTATTGGAAATTTCTGCGGACAGGCAGTTGGGCATATTTTTCGGTAATGAAGATAGGCCATTTTTCTCTGAAAAATACACGCAAGCCCCATTAAAAGAAGCGTTTGAAATTATTTGTAGTATGGCCCGATTGCATAAAGAGGTCTCCCCCAATGCGGTATCGAGCCATTATCAAATGGCAGATAGGCAAACACGTTTCGGTTTAACGCCAAGGGAGTGTGAAGTGGTGGAGTTGATTCTTGAAGGTAAGGGATCTCCTCAAATTGCCGAGTCACTTTTCATTAGTCTTGGTACCGTCAAAAATCATCGTAAAAACATCTATCAAAAATTGAATATTAATTCACAAGCGGAATTGTTTAATTTATTAATGAATCGAATTACCCAGTGATTGTGTTAGGTGAGTGTAAATATAGCTAGAATAATAAGTAATATTAATTATGTTATTAATCATGTAATTACGGATTTTTTCATTTTTTTTTATACTCCATTCATTTTTGTTAAAAAAACGTACAAAATATTGTTAATATCGAAATGTTTACTTAATTTATTGAATATAAATAACAAACAATAATTTATTAAAATTTTATTTTTATTTAAATATTCTACTTGGCTCACAAATGTTAACTTAATGTTTCGAATGTCCCTAAAGGGCTATGTAATTGTTAATGTAAGGTTAAGATAATCGAGGTATTGCAAGATACTAAACAGGGTATCCATTATGAATAACCAAGTAGAATCATTAACTTATTACTCAGCGACTAAAAAATACGACTTACGCTTTCCAATATTGAAAGAAGACCTTGATGTAGATGTTGTGATCATTGGGGGAGGATTTTCAGGTATCCATACCGCGCTTGAATTGTGCGAGAAAGGGATTACCAATATCGCTATTTTGGAAGGACGTTACCTCGGTTACGGTGGTTCTGGGCGCAATGGTGGTCAAGTGATGGCAGGAATTGGCCATGACATTGATGCAATCAAAAAATATGTGGGTCCTGAAGGACTAGAAACCATCTTTAAGCTCAGCAATATGGGTGCTGGAATTATGCGTGAGCGCATTGCTAAATATGATATTGATGCGGACTTTTGCCGTGGATATGCTTATTTAGGGAGCAACGCTCGCCAAGAAAAAACACTGCGTAGCTGGCTGAAAGATTTCAAATCGGTTGACCCCGATGAGGAAATTGAATTTTACAGCGGCTCTGAGCTAAAACAGATTATCGGTTCAGATGCTTATACCTGTGGTATCAAACATATGGGTGGTGGGCATGTACACTCGCTGAATCTGTTATTGGGTGAGGCGAAAGCGGTTAGCGAAATTTATGGCGCTAAAATTTTTGAAAATAGCCAAGTTTTGAATGTTGAGTATGGTAATACCATCAAAGTCAGAACCGCGATGGGCACCGTGAAAGCCCAGAAAATGCTGTGGGCATGTGACTCATTCTTAAATGGCCTTGAGCCAACGATTTACCCAAAAACCATTAACACCTATGCCTATCAGTTAATGACAGAAGAGCTGTCTGACGAGTTAATTGAGCAAATCAGCCCAATTCGCGGCGCTTATAGTGATATTCGCCCTGTGATTGATTATTACCGTGTGACCAACGAAAACCGTTTGTTATTCGGTAGTTCAACGCATTTTCTTGAGTACATTCCGTCTGATTTAAAAGCGTGGAATCGTAATTTAATGTTGAAAGTCTTCCCTTACCTAAAAGATGTCAAAATCGAATTAGCATGGGGTGGGCCAATGGCCTGTAGCGCGAATCTTTTCCCGCAAATAGGTTCGTTGCCTCAACATAAAAATGTGTTTTATGCGCAGGGTTACTCAGGTTTTGGTGTCACGCCAAGCCAAATTGTGTGCAAGGTATTGGCCGAAGGAATGGTGGAAGGTTCTCACCGTTATGACTTAATGAGTTCGATTCCTCACGCGAATATTATTGGTAAAGACAGCATGCGCAATGTGATTGTTTCACTTGCAAAAATCATGCACCAAACATCGGGTTACTGGCAGGGTCGCCGCTAATTCGTATCAGTTTAATTATTTTATTGAAATCGATTAAAGGTAAACATCATGATTAGTCCATTACTGCTGAATAAACCACTTCCAGAACTGCTGAACATTGGTAGCGTAACAAACTTAGGCTCTGTGGTAGTCGAGGGCGATCCACAAGCAAGCGTGGCTATGGTGCACGGTGAGCCAACTGATAACCTGACTTGCGGTATTTTTGCGTGCACAACAGGCAAGTTTAAGATGGTTTATCCATTTGATGAAATGGCAACAGTGCATGAAGGCTCAGTTAAATTAACCGATGTCAAAACGGGTGTGACCGTTGAATACCATAAAGGTGATACATGGTTTGCAGCGAAAGGTACTGAAGTTTTATGGGAAATTGATGCCCCACGTTTCGTTAAGCACTACCTAGCTTGTGTGAATGCTTAATTAATTTCTATTTAGTGGAGTGATTGCGATGAGTGAGTTAACCCTATTACCTGAAGTCAGCGAATTTCTGAAACGTCAACATGGGCATTTTATCAATGGGTTGCCGGTTTCTGGCAAAGGCGAGACTTTTTTTAACGTCGTCAATCCAGCCACAGAACAAATTATCGCTAAAGTCAAAGAAGGGACATTAGCGGAAGTGGATGCAGCAATGAATGCGGCACACGCGGCATTCAAAGGTGTTTGGGCAAATACCACGCCAATGGAACGGGGTAACTGCCTAAACCGCCTTGCGGATTTACTTGAGAAGCACCTTGAAGAACTCGCGCAGCTCGAAACCTTATGTTCAGGGAAGACTATCCAACTTTCACGTTTCCTTGAAGTAGGTTCAGCGGCGCAGTTTTTACGCTATTTCGCAGGTTGGGCAACAAAAATTAGCGGTGAAACGTTAAATGTGTCACTGCCATCATTTAACGGTGAAAAGTATTCTGCGTTTACGCAGCGTGAGCCTGTTGGGGTAGTTGCAGGGATCATTCCATGGAATTTCTCCATCATGATTTCTATTTGGAAATTGGCGGCTGCATTAACCTGTGGTTGTACGATTGTATTAAAGCCGAGCGAGTTTACGCCACTGACCATGTTACGCGTGGTGGAATTAGCGAAAGAAGCAGGGATCCCAGACGGTGTGATTAATATCGTCAATGGTGGTGGTCGTGAAGTGGGGCCTGCACTTATTCAACATCCATTATGTTCTAAAGTGACCTTTACGGGGTCTGTACCGACTGGGCTGGCGGTAGGGCGCACAGCGATGGAAGGAAAATTAACCCGTGTGACCTTAGAGCTGGGGGGTAAAAACGGTGCGGCATTCTTGGCCGATTTACCTGTCGAAAAAATCGTTAATGGCATTATCGAAGCGGGTTACCTAAACCAAGGGCAAATCTGTGCGGCGGCAGAGCGTTTTTACATTCCATCCAAATTAATGGATGAGGTGTTGGCTGAGCTTAAAACCCGTTTATCTGCGATAAAAATTGGTTCTCCATTAGACGAAACAACGGAAATGGGCCCGCTTGCCAACAAAGCCCACTATGAAAAAATTCTCAGCTTGTTTGAGAAAGCACGCCAAGATGGCAGCGAAATTATTTATGGTGGTCAGCCTATTGCAGGAGCAGGGTATTTTGTTCCACCTACAATCATCCGAGCGAATAGCCCAGAAGATGCGTTGATGAAGGAAGAAACCTTTGGTCCTGTCGGCACCTTCTTAAGTTACGATGATGAAGAACAACTTATTGAGATGAT
Organism: Providencia sp. UF-183; assembly: GCF_058246155.1. Taxonomy (NCBI): domain Bacteria; kingdom Pseudomonadati; phylum Pseudomonadota; class Gammaproteobacteria; order Enterobacterales; family Morganellaceae; genus Providencia; species Providencia sp. UF-183. The sequence goes on from NZ_JBSICD010000003.1 coordinate 14,515, forward strand.
GAATAGCACGCCATTCGGTTTAGCAGCTAGCGTGTGGACAAATGACCTCAGCAAGGCGATGCGAATGATTTCACGTATTGAAGCGGGCACAGTCTGGGTGAATATGCATACCTTCCTTGACCCTGCGGTACCATTTGGTGGTATTAAATCTTCAGGTATTGGCCGCGAGTTTGGCAGTGCCTTTATTGAGTATTACACCGAATTAAAATCTGTCATGGTGCGTTATTAGTGGTTAATCTTGAGTATTGTTCAACTGCTTCCCGGCCATCGTGCCGGGTTTTTTTATGCTTTTAGTCGTCTTGACATGAAAATTATGGCTATGATAGCAATCTATTATTGTTGAGCTAGGTCATGATATGAAAACAGTATTGATCACCGGCGGAAGCCGAGGTATTGGTCGTGCAACTGCAATACAGCTTGCACAGCTTGGTATGCGAGTACTCATTAACTATAAAAGTGATCATCAGGCGGCAAAAGAGGTGATCGCACAGATTCAGGCATTTGGTGGCCTTGCGTATGCATTAGCGTGTGACATAAGTAGTGAAAGTGAGGTTGTTAAGTTGTTCGAGACCATTAAGCAGCAACATGGTGACTTGCACTACTTAGTCAACAATGCGGGTATTTTATTTCAGCAATGCAAAACAGAGGCGTTAACAGCACAGCGAATTAATACGGTTCTGGCCACAAATGTCACTGGGTTATTGATCTGCTGCCGTGAGTTTATCCAACTGGCCCGCCATTTTAACCACTTTGATAAAAAAGCGATTGTGAATGTTTCGTCAGCGGCAGCACGTTTAGGTGCGCCTGGAGAATATATCGATTATGCTGCGTCAAAAGGCGCAGTAGACTCCATTACTAAGGGACTATCATTAGAGTTAGCTGAGTTAGGGATACGCGTAAATGGCGTTCGTCCCGGCTATATTTATACACAAATGCACCAAGATGGCGGTGAGGCGGGGCGGGTTGATCGGGTTGCGGCACAGTTACCACTGAAAAGAGGCGGCGAGCCTGAAGAGATTGCTGAAATTATTTCATGGCTGCTGAGTGATGCCTCATCCTATGTGACGGGCTCGATTATTGATGCGGCGGGTGGCCGCTAGTTAATTAAAACTTTTCCTGGCGAATAATAAACCCTGACGATACAAGTTCAGTTCGGTTAGTAACATTGGCTTTGGTGAATATATTACGCAGATGAGTTTTGACTGTGGATAATGACACGCCCAATAACAATGCGATGCGCTTGTTACTCGCACCTTCACGCACTAAATGTATGATTTCCTGTTCTTTTGGTGTGTAGGACACCAACGAATCTGGCAGGATATCAAACGTCATCAACTCGGCGACAGGTAAAATAGCGTTTAACCGCATAATCTCGTGTTGAGAAAATGGGCTATCCCGCAATACCGAAATCCCCGCAATAATTTTATTTTTCCGGCGAATAAAAATCTCAGCCATATCGGTTAGGTTATTTGGCTGCATAAAATCATGAAAGAAAGTCTGATTTTGCTGGCGGACTTCAGGATCCATTCTCACCAATCGTAGATCATCTCCACGAAATTTATCGGGGTGGAGTGGATCGAGCTGGTGAAAATAAGCCAGATAATCGCGATGCATTTGAGCGGGGATCCCATGTAACACATAGTTGTCAGGCTGCCAGTGGTCGTTGACAAGGTAATATACTGACGCAGAAATCGGAATAATGTGCGCGATAGTATTTAGGCAACAATCAATTAATGTTTGCTGGTGGTCGCTAAATTGAGGTGGGCTCATTTGATTACCTTCCATAGTGAGTCAGGTAATTATCATGCGCCTTATTATTGTTAACATAAAATAAACATGTTAATAACGTGAGGTCGATAACAGTATTTAAAACTGATAAAAAGTGGCTTGGTCTTGATTTATTAGGATTTGGTATCTTTTGTCAAATTATTATTAATATATTAATGACTAAAATGATTGTTATATATTGATATTCAAGCGTATATTTTTATTCCTACTGATTTTCTTGGTACTTTTCGGATAGTTACAAGAATCCCCCCCTCTCTCTGGGTATCGTTCTTTAGGACGATGGTGGCTGGTTTGTGCTTCTTTCTATAGTGGCAATGTAGTCACGCTATTTTTACAAAAAATTCACATTTTTGACTGCATTGAGAGCAAGAGGGAAACAAAATGAATCTATCCTCAAAATTGTCGTCACACCTCGAAAAGGGGAAAGTTGGTTTCCCAACGACGCTGGCGAGTTCTGCGGGCTTAATTATGGCGAGCCCTGTTATTTTAACGGTCACCAGTGGATTTGGTATTGGTGGCGATACCTTTGCGTTAGCGGTGCTGCTGAGCTTTATTATGATGCAGGCGCAGCTGACTACCTTTTCTGAGGCCGCGGCGATCCTACCCACCTCTGGCTCAGTGTATGACTATATTTCTTGTGGAATGGGGCGCTTTTGGGCTATTACAGGCGCGCTGTCCGCCTATTTGATTGTGCACGTTTTTGCGGGAACCGCAGAAACCATTCTGTCGGGGATTATGGCGCTAGTAAACTTTGAGCACCTGAATACCGTATTGGAAACCAGTAATTCATCGTGGATGGTTGGCGTGGGCTTAGTTGTCACTTTCGGTATCTTAAATGCTTTCGGTATTGAAGCGTTTGGTAAGGTTGAAGTGGTGCTGACTTTCGCCATGTGGTCTACATTGGTGATTTTTAGTATTACAGGCTTGATGCTGCCATTTAACGTACCAATGGAAGGGTGGTTTGGTGCGGAGCTAAATATCTCCGATCCGACACTGGTTTTAAGCTTTGTCGGTATGGCGATGTTTATGTTTGTGGGCTGTGAATTGGTGACGCCAATGGCGCCAGAAATTAAAAACTCGGCCAAAGTGATCCCCCGTGCCATGACAACCGGTTTATTCTGCGTAGCCTTATGCATGGTGCTGTTTGGGGCTGCGTTAGCCAACCAAGTTGAAAACGTCGTCGTTGACCCACAAACGGGTACGCGTTTACTGGAAACACCGATGGCAATCCCTGCGTTTGCTGAGCGTGTCATGGGCGAATTTGGTAAATACTGGATTGGTGTTGCGCTGTTATTAGCAGGTGGGGCAACCATTAATACACTGATGGCCGCTGTACCGCGTATTTTATATGGCATGGCACTGGATGGGGCATTGCCGCGCATCTTCACATATTTGCATCCACGTTTTAAAACACCCGTATTCGGCATTCTAGTGGCCGTGATGATCCCATGCTTGCATGCATTTGCTATCCAAGGCGACCTTGACCGTATTATTCCATTAGTACTCGCAGCGGTGTGTTCTTGGGGTACGGCCTATTTATTAGTCACTATTTCCGTGGTGTTATTACGTATTCGTCGCCCTGATTTACACCGTGCTTACCGTTCACCGTTCTTCCCAATTCCGCAAATTATTTCCAGTGTGGGGATTATTTTAGCGATAGTGTATATCACCCCGCCGGGTATGAATAAGTCGGATGTGTATATTCCGTTTGCCATAATGTTAGGTTTAACATCAGGTTACGCACTAATTTGGACGGTGTTTGTCCAGAGGGTCAATCCGTTCAAACCCGTTGATGTTGAAGTTGTTCTGTCTAATTCATTTAGAGATGAAGAGCATGAGGAGGTACAACTTGAGCCATTACGTCACCTCGCCTAAACCTTCGCTATTACAGCGTCTAGGTGGCTTAACGAAAAAACGGTTACCAACAGGTTACCAAGCTGGATTAACGCTAAATCGCATTGAGCGGGACATGGCGCCTTATCCTTGTGAATGGGGTGCACCGGGAGTGCTTCTTATCCAACCGCAACCCTCGTTGACTATCGACGTCACTGAGCGCGTTAGGAAATTATTTCTCGCGTTTATTGTATACAGTCGTTTTGCAGTGTCAGGTTTTTGTGATGAAAATTTACATGCAAAAATTGTTGTGAAAACACGCGGGAGCGTGAGGAAAAAACACATTCATTTTGTGTCGAAGCAACCTGATGGGCAAAAAGTGATTGATTGGCTCAATGCCTACCCAATTATTAGAGAAACACTGGAAGAATTAGATTTTAATTCATGCCAAATAACCTTTAATCAGGGTCACTGGCGTTGTGAAATTGAACCTTTTACTGCATCGGAACTGGTCAGCCGCGTTCCAGCAACAAGGCGTTATTTGAAAATATCCCAAAAACAACGGCACCGGTTACTCAGTACTCTTCAGTTGATTAACCAACTGATGGAAAAACATACCGCGACCCATTGAGTTTAAAAAGGTTTTTTGATAGTAATAATTATTATCAGTTGACTCCTTGGAATTAGATGTGAAATCTTTGCCGCTTTTAGGTTGTATCCTGTTCTCTTGTGCAGCGATGGCCTCGCAATCGGACTGCATTCGTTTAGGTGAGCTTTCTTCCGTAGAAGGCGTACATGATAGCGAAGGCCATAGCTGCGTTTATTTTGAGGCTTCGCAGCAAGATTTTATTAAGCAGCGCGGTGAGGGGGTCTCTCAAGTTGTTTTGTTGAATGCTGACAAGCAGCCTGTCCGTATCTTACAGCCATATGGTTCTGACAAAGAATCCCATTCAGCGGATTATATCGTTCCAAAAAATGGGGTGTATTACCTTGATTTACAAGGCTCTCCGGGGCGGCCATGGCAGCTCCAGTTTAATGTGAGCGATTATCTGCCTTTAGCGATTAAAAAAGATAACGAGCCTATAAGCCCTAAGCTGCAAAGCCTGCTCGATGCACATTATCAACATGGCGATACCAAGGCGTTTTGGCAGGCGGTTGCCGCACAAGGAACGCCGCTGATTGAAGACCTCATCGGTCGGCAAAAACGGGTCACATTTTTATGGCGCGGTGCAAAATCCAATGCGTATATTCTTGGGGCACCTTCAGGCAACCATGAAAGGATGGCGCAAATAGAAGGAACCGATATTTGGTATCGTTCTTTTATCATTCCAGCCGATACTTTAACCCAATATAAAATTGCCCCTGATATCCCAACGGTGCCAGAAGGCGGGTTTGCCCAGCGTAAAGCCATTTTAGTCACCGCACAGGCTGACCCTTATAATCCGCAAAGTATTCCTTCTGCCTCAACGGATAAATATAACCGTTTTTCCTTGCTATCATTGACTCCCAATATTCGTCAGTGCCAATTTCCTGCCATTGAAAAAAATCAAATTAAAGGGCAGTTAGAGACCTTTACCTTATCTAGCAAAATATTAAATAACGAGCGGCAAATTACCGTGTACCGCCCAAATGTGCCGATGAAACAACCTGCTTTATTGGTGCTTTTAGATGGGCAAATTTACCTTCATACCTACCAAATGGCGAAATTCTTTGATAGCTGGATGAATAAGGGAGATTTGCCGCCAATGAATATCGTATTTGTCGATAGCATTAGCGCTGATAAGCGGGGTGAGGAGCTGCCCCCTAATGCGCTTTTCCCGCAATTGCTGGCGGAGGAATTAATGCCACAATTGGCGAAAAAAGGCATTGGTGCCAAAGCGGAACATACCATTATTGCAGGCTCAAGTTTTGGTGGACTAGGGGCGACATGGAATGCATTACAACACCCTGAAATATTTGGCAATGTTCTGAGTATGTCTGGGTCTTATTGGTGGGCACCCAAAGGGCAAGACCCTGAATGGTTAATCAGTGAAATAGAAACAATGCCACCGCAGCCTATTCGTTTTTTCCTTGAAGCAGGGTTATTTGAGCAACGGGGAAGTTGGGGCGGGATCATTCAAAACCATTATCAGTTACTGGAAGTATTGAAACATAAAGGCTATTTCGTTGATGCCATCGAATTACCCAGTGGGCACGATTATGTTTCTTGGTGTGAAACATTATATGAAGGCTCTAAACAGCTCACTTCTCAGTGGTAATCGCGCATTAATTTCAATAGAAAAGCAGCGGATAATGCGCTGCTTTTTTCACATTTATGACAATCGTCTTCATTTCGCCACAAAAGCGTCATTCAACTGTCATCTAGCTACTTTAGCATGCCTGTCATTATTTGAAGCATACTTCCTCTTTTTTCATTATTGATTGGCAAGGAAAACAGTTATGACTGGTAATTTTATGAAATCCCTTTTAGCTGTCACAGTCAGCACATTAATGTTAGGTAGCACCCTTCCGGCTTATGCGGTGGATAAAAATGATGCGGTTTCAGAAAACCGCGCAGCGCAAGGTGATATCACCAAATTTGGTGGTGCACGCCGCTTAGCGACCGAGCAAACGGATATCATGAAAGCCGCACTGCATAATGGCAAAGCGAAAAACGTGATTTTATTTATTGGTGATGGGATGGGCGATTCAGAAATCACCGTTGCACGTAACTACGCTGAAGGGGCTTCTGGCTTCTTTAAAGGTATCGATGCATTGCCAATTACAGGCCAATATACGCATTATGCGTTAGATAAAAAGACGCAAAAACCTGATTACGTCACAGATTCAGCGGCATCCGCAACGGCATGGTCTTCTGGTGTGAAAACCTATAACGGCGCGTTAGGGATTGATGTGTTCGGTAAAGACCACGAAACCTTAATTGAAATTGCTAAACGTAACGGTAAAGCGACAGGTAACGTGACGACCTCTGAAATTCAAGATGCAACGCCAGCGGCACAATTCTCCCACGTGACTGCACGTAAATGTTACGGCCCAGAAGAAACCTCAGAAAAATGTGGAACCAATGCCCTTGAAAATGGCGGTCGTGGTTCAATTTCTGAACAGTTACTGGTGACCCGCGCAGATGTTACATTAGGCGGTGGTGCGAAGAGCTTCAAACAAGAAGCGAAAGCGGGTGACTACAAAGGTAAAACGCTTGAACAACAAGCTGTTGAACGTGGTTACACCATCGTACGTGATGCACAGTCGCTGAACGATGTGAAAGTGGCGAACCAAGACAAACCTGTGCTTGGATTATTCCACGATGGCAACATGACCGTCGCGTGGGAAGGCCCGAAAGCCGTGCATTATGGCAACATCAACAATGCGCCACTGGAGTGTAAACCAAATCCGAAATTAGATCCAAACGCGCCAACGTTAGCCCAAATGACACAAAAGGCCATCGATCTATTAGAAGTTAACCCAAATGGTTTCTTCTTACAGGTTGAAAGTGCGTCTATCGATAAACAGGATCACAAAGCCAACCCATGTGGCCAAATTGGTGAAACAGTTGCCCTTGACCAAGCGGTACAAGTAGGCTTAGATTTCGCGAAAAAACATGGTGATACCTTAGTTATCGTCACGGCTGACCATTCACATTCAAGTCAAATCATTCCTGAAGGTACGAAATCAACGGGTTTGACCCAAGCGTTGATTACCAAAGACGGTTCTGTGATGGTGGTGAATTACGGTAACTCTGAAGAAGATGATTCACAAGAGCATACAGGTGCTCAGCTACGTGTAGCAGCTTATGGTCCACATGCTGCGAACGTGATGGGTCTGACTGACCAAACCGATTTGTTCTTTACCATGCGTGATGCAATGGGACTGAAGCAATAAACCAACCCTGTAGTGTAAATTCTCCACAATACGGATGTTGTGGGGAATTTTTATTTTTGCGTCTCCATTTCTATTTAATTTCTCGCCTTTATTTCAACCTTGCCTTAACGACTTACTGAAATTGTTGAACTTGTTTTTTTATCCGTTATCGTGGGGCACAAATTCACCTGATAACAATAAAGCGCACTTATATTGGTGCAGATAATGAGAACAAGGTCATGAGAGAAATCCGCAAACTACAACGGGATGAAATTCCTTCTGTTTGGTCAATCGATCGCACTGAATTAATTGAACACCTTTATTTACATCAAGAGGGCAAACTGGTGCTTTCGAAGCAGCGCTTTGATATGAAAGGTTGGCCAGAAGGCGAACCAGAGGCCTATACCCCTCATTTATTAGACAGTTATGACCAAGGGGCGATTTTTCTGGGCGTTTTTGAAGAAGGAAAAATCATTGCGGCTGCGAGCGTGGATAATATTTGGCGAGGGGAGCAAAAGAATTTACTGCAACTGTCCTTTTTGCACGTGAGCCATGCAGATCGAGGCAAGGGGCTTGCAGGGATGTTATTCCAACAATGTGTGGGCATTGCAACGCAAAAAGGGGCAAAAGGCCTGTATATCTCTGCAACACCCTCTGAAAACACGGTGCACTTTTACCAATATATGGGATGTGGCTTGATTGAAACGCCTGACCCTGAACTGTTTGCCCTTGAACCTGAAGATATTCATTTTGTTTATTGGTTTTCTTAAGTTACCTATTTTGTAAAAAGCATGTTAATTTAAAGTGGTTTCTGAATAAAAACGATTGAAATTCACTAAAAATTAGATATGATTGATAATCATTATCATTTAAGATTGTTGAGGTCACGATGCCAACTAGCATATCAAAAACCGCAGGTTTACGGCGTATAGGCGCAGGTCTATGGGGGGTTTTTGCCGTGGTATTGCTGAGCATTGCTTATGTCCTCAGCAATATGGGGTTTGATAACCTAAAAGTGGTGATGATCACCATGATGATCGCGACAGCGGGGATGTTATTTAATCGAGGTTCTCGCCGCTTGTTAATTATTCCAGCAGTGGTTTCATTGCTGTGCTTTCTGATGGCTTTTGTGTTGCAAAGGTAGCTTGATGAGCGAAAGCACTCATTGAGTTGAATGTAACCAGAGGACGTTTAAGAAGGATATGTGCAAGGTTGCTAGAGGAATAACATTCACTGACCAGTGGTGCGAAAGGGGGGACTTGAACCCCCACGTCCGAAGGACACTAACACCTGAAGCTAGCGCGTCTACCAATTCCGCCACCCTCGCAATACTGTTTCGTCAATGCTGAATTACCGTGTTTTATTTGAAAGTTAGTGGTGCGAAAGGGGGGACTTGAACCCCCACGTCCATAGGACACTAACACCTGAAGCTAGCGCGTCTACCAATTCCGCCACCCTCGCAATGCCAAATCTAACTTTTCTTACAACGATAATACGCAGCGGATTTTAGGCTAATTTTAGCGGACGTCAATATTTTTTTAATCATCAATTTTTTGTTTGATTAAAAAACGGCCAGCACATTAGGCTGACCGTTAAATTGTACGAAAATACAGCTTATCATTAGCGTTTTGTGGCTTGGTAAACCTTGAATTTACCCGTTTTTGCCAGCACTTCATGGCTGCCAAAGGCTTTATCTAATAAGTCAGGGTAAGGCAAGAACGCATTGGCAACGATACGTAAGCGGCCGCCTTTTTTCAGGAACTTAGGTGCTTGGTAAATCATGTTTTCAACGGCATTGTAACTGGTATTTAGCCCATCATGGAAAGGTGGGTTAGAGATAATCCAATCGAATTTGTCGTGAATATCGGAGTAAGCATCACTTGCAACCACTGTACCCGTGAGCTTGTTGGCCTCAAGTGTGGATGCTGCGGAATCTAATGCAGAAGCACTAACATCGCTTAATGTTAGCTTAACATCCGGGTTTTGCGTTCCAATAACAGTTGCAAGAACGCCATTACCGCAAGCGAGGTCGAGAACATCGCCCTTCATTGGTTCTGTTAATGTCGAAAGCAGTAAATCACTGCCAATATCCAGCTCATTATGGCTAAACACGCCAGGAAGTGCGTTAACTCTAACAGTATCAAGATCATAGTGACGCCACCAACGTGCAATATCAAAGGTCGTTGGTTGTTCTAATTCACCATAATACAAACCACAACGGCGGGCTGAGTCGATTTTTTGCAAGGTTGCGATGCCTTCCATGATGGATTCTGCACTTTTGACGCCACTGCGGTTTTCACCGACAACAAAAATTTGGCTACCCGCAGCAAGATGAGTGCACAGGTCGTCCAGTTGGAAGCACGCTTCTTGTTTATTTTTTTGCCAGAAGTAAATCAACGTATCGCAAGGTTGGATAAATTCAGCGGGTGTTGTGGTTGAAAATAAAACCATTTCGCCCATTAATGGCTGTAGGTTTTTCCAACGGTGGTATTGATTGGTTACGACGCGAACGCTTGCGGCTTCGAGAGTGGCAGCCAATTCATCCTGAATGTCACCAGCCAAAATGACATGACGATCCGTAAAATGCTCAAGATGGCGCTGGATAACTTCACTGGCCGGTGTCAGTAATGACATATTCTGTCAATCTCCTAAAATGATAAAAACTGCTAACACCATACCAGAAATGCGAGAAATCGCATTGCTCTGTTGGCGCTATTAATCCCCTTTGATAAGATGGGGTTGTAAAATTGCGACTGGAAAAACAAATGACACGACGTGACAGGCTTTTAGAACAAATGGGGATCACTCAATGGATGGTGAGAAATCCGGCTGTGTTACGTGGTGAACGTGGTGTCAGGATCCCAGCGTCGACTAAGCTTATTATTATTACTGATGAGAACCTTGATTTAAATAGCCAGCTGTTAAAAGATATTTTCCTCTCAATGCAAATTGCGCAAGATGACGTCGTTTGCATAAATTCTGAGCAGCTGAATTTAATCCCAACGCCAATAACAATTCCTTGTTGGGTTCTGGGGGGGGAAGTCCACCCAGAAGGTTCAAAAATGACGTACTTTTCACCTGTTTTGTCTGAACTTATGACGAGTATCAGCGCCAAACAGGCACTATGGAAACAAATTTATCAATATGATGAAAATTTCAACACTAAAGCAATCTGACCTTGCTACAGCCTTCTTAATTGAGAAGCTAAGCCATGATTTTCCATGGACTGAGCGGGTTTTTTATGGGAATCAAGGGGAAAAGTATCATAACCTAAAAATTTCTGTTAATAATCAGATTGTTGGTTATGCAATAACACAATGTGTTCTTGATGAAGCAACCTTATTTAATATCGCTATTCACCCTGATTTTCAAGGCAGGGGATATGGGCGTTTATTGTTAGAACAGTTGATTAGTGAGCTAATTAATAAAGGTATTATGACGCTTTGGCTAGAAGTTCGAGAATCAAACTCCTCTGCATTGCATTTGTATGAAAAGCTCGGGTTTCATGAGGTCACTGTACGAAAAGATTATTACCCTGCTAAGAAAGGTCGAGAAGACGCATTAGTTTTAGCGCTCACACTGTTTGGCTCCGAATAATTGCGCCTGAAAGCGAGTAAAAAACCCCAGCACATGGCAAATGTTCTGGGGTTTTTGTTATTGAGACATTATTAATTCACTTACTAATTACTTCTCGGGTTCTGGTAATACTGATTCATTAGTAATAGAAAGAGGTTCTTTTATCTGTTTTTTGGCTGCGGCCTGTGCATTCACTTCTTCATTTAGACCTTTATAGGTGGAATAACACATGACTAGCATCATCATGGAAAGAGGGACTGCCATGGCAACTAACGCCGATTGTAAACCGGATAACCCTCCCGTCATGATGAGCACAGCAGCAATCGCAGCAATCACAACACCCCAAATGGTTTTGGTGATGTGAGACGGGTTCGGGTTACCATTTTCACTGACCATTCCCAATACAAACACCGCAGAGTTTGCAGAAGTAATAAAGAAGATCAACACCAATGCAATAGCAAGCACACTGATGAAAGTGGATGCAGGAAAATAATCTAAGAATTTAAATAGCGCTGATGTTACATCGGTTTTTACTGCGTCAGCGAGTGCGGTTTGCCCTAAATTTTGAATTAAGTGAATAGCAGAACCGCCCATCACGGCAAACCATGCAAATGCACTTAATACTGGAATAAATACTGCACCAATCATAAATTCTTTAATGGTTCGGCCTTTTGAAATACGCGCAACAAAACTCCCTACTAATGGTGCCCAAGCAATCCACCAGCCGAAGTAAAACAGTGTCCAGTTAGCAATCCAAGTGCCATCGTTATAAGGCTCGGTACGAAATGACATACTGACAAAGTTTTGCACGTAATCGCCAATACCTTGGAATAACACTTTCAAAATGGTTTGCGTTGGGCCAGAGATAAAGGTAAATGCCATCAATGCTAATGCGAGGATGATATTAAGATTGGATAGATGTTTAATCGCCCCTTGTAACCCTGAAATGGTTGATGTGATGTACACAACCGTAACCAGCACAATAATGCCAATCTGAACATAAATACTAATGGGCAGTCCCCATAAGTAATTCATTCCACTGTTAACTTGAAGTGTACCAAAGCCTAATGAGGTGGCGATCCCGATAACAACGGATAAGATCACTAATACGTTGATCAATTTACCAATCGTTCCGTAGATCCTGTCGCCAATTAGTGGGTAAAACACTGAACTGAGTGAAGATGGTAGTTTTTTTCTAAATTGAAAATAACCGAGAGCAACGCCGACTAACGCATAGCACGCCCATGCCGATACACCCCAATGAAGGTAGACATATTGCATAGCCGCTTTTGCGGATTGCTCTGTTGAGCCTTGGCCAATCGGTGGGCTGATATAGTAAGAGACTGGCTCAGCAACACCCCAGAACATCAAGCTAATACCGATAGACGCACTGAATAACATGGCAATCCATGTCACCGTGCTGTATTCCGGTCGATCGCTGTCATCACCAAGACGGATATGACCGAATTTAGAAAAACCAAGGAACATACAGAAACTAAAAAAGATAAAAACAGAGCCCAGAATGAACCAGCCTAGGTTGTTATAGATAAAGCTAAGAGCAGAATGTGAAAATGCTTCCAGTTTGTCTGGAATAAACGCGCCCACACTGATGATAGCCAAACTAATGGCTAACGACACGTAAAATACAGATTTCTTATGATTCATCATACCTCTTCTCCAGTTGCTCACTTATTTTTTGTCTTTTATGAGAGTTGGCTTGCAGGGAATGCCTGTTTGTTTTTTAAGGGTACAGCTAATAATGGTTACTTTAGGTTTACAGAGAATAGCCATGCAAAGATTGTGTAGTCAACAAGTAATTAACCAAAGATTAACATTAAAATTAATTATTTTTAATTTAATCTTTTGATTTAAAATGATTAATCGTTTTTGTTTTAATTTTACACAATATTTTGTTTGATCATTTATGCGATCTTCGTTAACATCCACAAAAAAGATGTTAACTATAAGTTTACATAAGTGAGGGCAATTATGAGCAATGCAGCAAAAGTCATTTCGATTAATGATCACCTTGATATTGATAACGCATGGACAATTCCTGCACGTTATTACACGTCTAATGATGTTTTTGAATATGAAAAAGAAAAAATCTTTGCTAACTCATGGGTTTGCGTTGCCCATATTAGTGAGGTTAAAGAAAAAAATGCCTATATCACCCGTGAATTAATTGGCGAAAGCTTAGTCATTGTGCGTGGCCGTGACGATGTTCTACGGGGCTTTTATAACGTATGCCCTCACCGCGGACACCAATTAATTAGCGGTGACAGTGGTAAAGTTAAAAATGTGATTACCTGCCCTTACCATGCGTGGGCGTTCAAGCTCGATGGCCAACTAGCCCATGCGACAAACTGTGAAAACGTGAATAATTTTGAGTCTGATGCGATGTCACTGAGCAGCTTCCATGTGATTGAACATGCTGGATTTATTTATGTGAATATGACAGTGGGTGAGCCGCAGCCAATTGAAGAACAATTACCGGGTCTTGCGGAAAAAATGCAAGAAGCTTGTGCAGTGATCGGCGATTTAAAACTGGCGGCGCGTTTTGTTAGCCATACGCCAGCCAACTGGAAAACAATCGTTGATAACTATATTGAATGTTATCACTGCCCAACAAACCACGTTAGCTTCGCCAGTTCTGTGGATGTGAATGTTTACGAGCACCAACTTCTGGATAATTGGACGGTGCAAATTGGTAAAGCCAAACCGTCTGAGTCTTCTTATCAGTTTGATGAGTCAGTTTTAGACCCGCGCTTCTTTGGTTTTTGGATTTGGCCAAGCACCATGTTCAACATGCCGCCGGGTGGGGATTTCATGACCGTTATTTATGAATTCCCAGTGAACGCAGGGGAGACTTTGCAGCACTATGATATTTATTTCCTCAATGAAGAGCTGACTGAATATCAGAAAAACTTAGTGGAATGGTATCGCACAGTGTTCCGCCCAGAAGATTTACGCTTAGTTGAAAGTGTTCAAAAAGGGCTGAGATCCCGTGGCTACCGTGGCCAAGGCCGTATTATGGCGGATAGGCAACGTAGTGGGATCAGCGAGCACGGTGTGGCGCATTTCCACAAAATTGTTGCTGGCGCACACACTGAATAATTTTTAAATAATCACCAAAGGAGCCGTCACACATGCAGACAGTCACTCACCCGACGCTTTTTCGCCAGTCTTGTTATATCAACGGGCAATGGGTTGATTCAGATAAAAAAATTCCTGTGACTAACCCTGCTGACCAATCTGTGCTGGGAAATATTCCCAGCCTAACGGCAGCACAAGTGGATGAGGCAATTGAGCAGGCTCACCGTGCAATGGAAGGTTGGAAACAACTGACCGCGAAGGCTCGTTCAATCATTTTGCGCCGTTGGTTTGAGCTGATCGAGGCCAATGTCGACGATCTCGGCCTTATCATGACCCTTGAACAAGGCAAGCCGCTGCATGAAGCCAAAGGAGAAATCCGCTATGCGGCTTCTTTTATTGAATGGTTTGCGGAGGAAGGTAAGCGCGTGTATGGGGAAACCATTCCGCAAACTGTTGGCAGTAACCGTATTTCAACGATAAAACAGCCGATAGGTGTCTGTAGCGCTATCACCCCGTGGAATTTCCCAGCGGCGATGATCACGCGCAAGGCGGCTCCTGCTTTGGCGGCAGGGTGCAGCATTATTATTAAACCCGCGACAGAAACACCTTTTACTGCTCTCGCATTAGCGCAGCTGGCGGATGAAGCCGGTATTCCAGCAGGGATATTTAACGTCATCACTGGGGATTCTCGAATTTTAGGTGAAAGGCTGACAAAACATGAGCTTATCAGTAAGTTTTCATTTACGGGCTCAACACAAGTCGGCCGAGTGTTATCGGAACAATGTGCCTCAACCATCAAGAAAACATCACTAGAGCTTGGCGGAAATGCGCCGTTTATTGTCTTCGATGATGCTGATATTGATAAAGCGGTGACCAGTGCAGTTCAAGCGAAATTCCGTAATGGTGGGCAAACCTGTGTTTGCGTCAACCGTTTCTACCTTCATGATGCTATTTTCGACGAATTTAAGACCAAGTTTGTTGCAGAAGTCGCTAAATTGAACGTTGGGAATGGGGTGGATGCTGGTACAGATATTGGGCCAATGATTACCACTCGAGCTATTGATGGCATGAATGCACTATTGCAAGACGCATTGGCAAAGGGTGCAAAGCAGCTGGTTTTGGGTAATGAAATCAAAGAGCAAGGTCATTTTTTCAATCCAAAAGTGCTGGTGGATGTTGATGATTCAATGGATATCGTACATGAAGAAATCTTTGGTCCGATTGCAACGCTGATCCGCTTTACGGATGAAAATGAAGTTATTACGCGAGCAAACAATACCATTTATGGGCTAGCGGCTTACTTTTTCTCCCGTGATGTGAACCGTGTCTATCGTGTTGCTGAAAAACTGCAAAGTGGCATGGTGGGGATCAACACAGGGTTGATTTCTAATGAAGTGGCGCCATTCGGTGGGGTTAAGCAATCGGGGCTAGGAAAAGAAGGGTCTCGATATGGCATCGAAGATTACTTAAGTATCAAATACCTGTGCTTAGATATTGGCTAAAAAGAGGGAAACGGTGATGAGCCAAGAAAAAATTGCAGTGAATGTCAGCCGAATCGAACAGGTTAGCTCAACGATTAAAATGTTTGAGTTTGTCGCCCAAGAGGGCAGTTTCTTGCCTTTTAGTGCAGGCAGTCATGTTACTGTGCATATGGGGGAGCAAACGGGGTTACAGCGTGCTTATTCTCTGATTAGCGACCCAAAACACAGTGGCAGTTACTGCATTTCAGTTTTGCGTGATGAAAACTCGAAAGGTGGATCGGCATTTATGCATGAGCAGCTGTCTGTGGGGGATTGTATCCATCTTTCACCTGCTCAAAATTTCTTTTCCCTTGAACAAGATAGCCAGTGTAAGCACTTGCTAATTGCGGGGGGGATAGGCATCACACCGTTTTTGTCTTACTTGTATGAATTAGAGCAAGGCGGCATGGACTTCGAGTTGCATTATTGCTTTCGCGATGCGAAAACCGCTGCGTTTATCGAACACTTACAAGAACGTATCGGCTCTCGTTTGCACCTTTATGATGGTAGCCAAGGTCAGAGGATGCTTGTCGAGGCGTTGATTCAGTCTCAGCACCCATCAAGCCATGTATATGTGTGCGGCCCGCAATCATTAATTAATGAGGTGATTGAAAAAGGGAATCAACATCTTGGAGAATCACACGTCCATTTTGAAAACTTTGGCGAGGTCGCCAGTGAAGGGGATTCTTTCGAAGTTTACTTTCAGCGTTCAGGCTTTAGTTTAGACGTTGGCAAAGATATGTCTATTTTACAGGTGATTGAGGCCGATAAGCGCATTAATGTGGAATGTTTGTGCCGCAATGGGGTTTGTGGAACCTGTGAAACGGCGATCCTTGAAGGTGAGGCAGATCACCGTGACCATTACTTAGATGATGATGAAAAAGCAGAACAAAAAACCATGATGCTGTGTGTTTCCCGGGCGAAAAGCAAACGGTTAGTGCTTGATTTATAAACTGCTCACCCCACTGCAATATGTGGGGTAAATCATTAAGCTTGCTTGAGTTCAAACATCAAAAACGGTTGGTTTTCATCATTAAAATGTTGATATGCAGTGATTTGCTTATCTTGAAAAACAATTTGCCCGCGGCCTGCTTGGCACACGTCTTCTAGCCAAGTTTTGTGGTTAATGACAAGTTGGTACAATAAACGTTGCAGTTCGAGGTAGTCAATTTCAGTGGATTGGCTGTGTAAATTACTGGCGAGAATTTCTCCCGCTTTATCGGTGAAAACAACTAAATGGTTGAAGTGGGCGAGTAAAACATCAAAGTAGCATTTGGTTTTTCGCAGACTTAATTCATTATTTTTACGCTCGGTATTATCAAGGCTAATCCCAACCAATTTAGTCACTTTGCCATTAGGGCCTTTAACGCCAGTTGCGCGGGAGGTGATCCAACGGTATTCGCCTTCCCAGTTAATTTTAAAATCCATCTCATGGGCACCGCCTTCGCGAATGATCTTTGAGTAACCATTCACCAATTTTTCTTTGGATTCAGGCGCCATTAATGTCCAGAAATCTTCGTTGGTCGTGATTTTAATGCCATAAACGGCTTCTACGTTATCTGAGTAGTTTAATTCGCCAGTGAGTAAATCCCATTCCCACGTCACGATATCGGCAGACTCTTGCAGATGCACTTCGTTGATGTTGCGCATGACACCTGCATTGGTGACGGTGATTTGGTTATTGGTGTATTCGCCGTATTTTAACCAAATTTTATCGACATCCAGTAATGTAGCGAGCTTATCAAGGTTGTCTTCGTCAATCATACCGCCTTTTGTCCATTTATTGACGGCGGTTCGGGAGACACCAAGGGCTTGTGCGGCCTTAAGTTGGCTCATTTTCTTTTGTTTGAGCAGCGTTAATAAACGTTCTTTGAATGTCTCTGTTTCTGTCATCAATTGCTATCTACCTTTACTGAAGGTTTTGCCATAAATCCATTTTGCAAATGGGTTGTAAGGTACTGTTCGAGGTTTTCAATGAAAACTCTAAGGTTAGCACTTGTTCGAATACTTCTCGAATAAACGGCATAAACATCGGCGGTTTGGTACCATTCTGGGAGGACGCGCACGAGCTGTCCCGATTCTAATTCGGGTAAGACGCTCCATAATGAGCGCAATAAAATGCCCTCCCCGCTTAAACACCACTGTTTTGCGACTTCACCATTATTCACCGTGAGTTTACTGTTCGGAGTAACGGTCATATTCTCTTGGTTTTGCGCTAGTTTCCACACTGCGGGGGCTTGGTTGCGCTCTTTAATAGCAATACAAAAATGTTTTTGCTCAAGTTCTTGCGGGTATTTCGGGGAGCCATTTTTTTCTAAGTAACTGGGCGCAGCGCAGAGTATACGCTGGTTTTCTGCAATCCGTTTGGCAATAAACTGATCCGAGATAGTCCCGCCGATACAGATATCCACATCAATGTTTTCATTGATAATATCGACGGATTTATCCGTCAATGTGAGGTCGATAGCCAATAACGGGTATTGAGCTCGGAGTGATAGAATAAACGGATTGATATAGGTGCTGCCAAACCCTGTGCTGCAACTGATCCGCAGTGAACCACGGATTTCTTCACGACACGCGTTGAGCGCTTCTTGCATGTGCTCAAGTTCAGCTAACATCAACTCGCTACTGCGCAGAATAATTTGCCCTTCATGGGTGAGTTTAATCGAACGAGCACTTCGAAAAAACAGCGTTTGCCCTAGGTTTTCTTCCAACAGCTTGATCCGCTTAGAAATATATGCTGGTGAAACCAATAGCTGCGCTGCCGCTTGAGAGAAACTCATTAAGCGGGCGACGGTGACAAAAACGCGAATGTCCTCTAACGCAGGGAGCTTGTTCATAGTTTGTAAACCTAAGGATTACAGTTCATGCCTATACTTTATCACAGCAATCCCTAAACTGGAGAAAAACACACCTAATTCATTTATCAGAGGTTTTCACCATGTCACAATTCAATATAGCGGTTATTCCGGGGGATGGTATTGGTACGGAAGTGATCCCAGAAGGGTTAAAAGTTTTAGAAGCCGCTGCGAGTAAACACAATGTAAAACTCAATTTTACACATTTCGATTGGTCATGTGAAACCTATCACCGCACTGGGCGCATGATGCCAGAAGATGGCTTAGAACAATTGAAAAAGTTTGATGCAATTTTTCTTGGTGCGGTAGGCTTCCCCGGTGTACCTGACCATATTTCGTTATGGGGCTTACTATTGCCTATCCGCCGGGCATTTAACCAATATGTTAACCTGCGCCCAGTTCGTTTATTTGAAGGGATTAAATGCCCACTAGCAGATAAAAAACCGGGGGATATTGATTTTTATGTGGTGCGTGAAAACGTGGAAGGGGAATATTCCGCCATTGGCGGGATTCAATATGAAGGCACGGAAGATGAAATGGTGCTGCAACAAAGCATTTTTACCCGTAAAGGCACAGACCGTATTTTAAAATATGCGTTTGAATTAGCGCAAACTCGTGAGAAAAAACACCTAAGCTCTGCCACTAAATCTAACGGATTATTCCACTCCATGCCGTATTGGGATAGCCGTGTAGCGCAAATGGCGAAGTCCTACCCAGAGATTAAAGTTGATCAATTCCACATTGATATTTTTGCAGCAAATTTAGTGCGCATGCCTGAATTTTACGATGTGATTGTGGGGTCAAATTTATTTGGTGATATTTTGTCTGATTTAGGCCCAGCTTGTACGGGAACCATTGCGATTGCACCATCTGCCAATATCAACCCAGAAAAAGAGTTTCCATCCATGTTTGAGCCTGTACATGGCTCAGCCCCAGATATTGCAGGGCAAAATATTGCCAACCCAATTGGTACGATTTGGGCGGCAGCGATGATGATGCAACACTTAGGTTGCCCTGAAATGCACGACAGCATTATGGCTGCGGTGGAAACGGCGATTAAAGAGCGTCGCCATTTGACGCGTGATATGGGCGGAAATGCGAGTACTCAGGCATTAGGCGATGAAATCACTCAATTGATTTTGGCATAATATGTTGGTTATTTTAGCCATTTCTACGTTGCGTCGGGGTATTGTTTTCACTGTACCTCGATGCTTTGATTGTTAATACCCCCAAGATCTGCGAAAATATCCGCCAATTATGTTTAACAACACGGATTTGCACCGCAAAGTGCCACATTGAGCCAAGGCGCGTGCCGCTATAAATCTGTATTCAGACGAAAAGAACGGTTAAATGACAGATCAGAATTTTCTACAGGAAGTTAGCACGCGTAGAACGTTTGCTATCATCTCTCACCCCGATGCGGGTAAAACCACGATTACAGAAAAAGTATTGCTGTTTGGGCACGCTATTCAACGTGCAGGTACAGTAAAAGGCCGTGGCTCAAATCAACATGCAAAATCCGACTGGATGGAAATGGAAAAACAACGTGGTATTTCGATCACCACGTCTGTGATGCAGTTTCCGTACAATGATTGCTTAGTTAACTTACTCGATACCCCGGGGCACGAAGACTTCTCGGAAGATACATATCGTACGTTAACCGCGGTTGACTGCTGTTTGATGGTCATCGACTCCGGTAAAGGGGTTGAGGATCGTACCCGTAAATTGATGGAAGTTACCCGTCTGCGCGATACGCCAATCTTAACTTTCATGAATAAACTTGACCGTGATATTCGTGACCCAATGGAGCTGCTGGATGAAGTGGAAAATGAGCTGAAAATCGCTTGTTGCCCAATCACTTGGCCTATTGGTTGCGGTAAATTATTCAAAGGTGTTTATCATTTACTGCGTGACGAAACTATCCTTTATCAAACAGGTCAAGGTCATACAATCCAAGAAGTCCGCATTATCAAAGGGTTAAATAATCCTGACTTGGATGCGGCAGTGGGTGATGAACTGGCGGCTCAATTACGTGATGAATTAGAACTGGTTCAAGGTGCTTCACATGAATTTGACCATGATGCGTTCTTAGAAGGCGAGCTGACGCCTGTTTTCTTCGGTACTGCATTAGGTAACTTTGGTGTTGACCACATGCTAGATGGTTTAGTGGAGTGGGCGCCAGCGCCGCAAGCTCGCAAAACTGACGTGCGTGAAGTTGAAGCCACCGAAGAAAAATTCACTGGCTTTGTCTTTAAAATTCAAGCCAATATGGACCCGAAACACCGTGACCGTGTTGCGTTCATGAGAATTGTGTCAGGTACCTACGAAAAAGGCATGAAGTTACGTCAAGTTCGTATCAAAAAAGACGTGGTGATTTCCGATGCATTAACCTTTATGGCGGGGGATCGTTCTCAGGTTGAAAACGCCTACGCAGGGGACATCATTGGTCTGCACAACCATGGAACCATCCAAATTGGTGATACGTTCACACAAGGTGAAGAACTGAAATTTACCGGTATTCCGAACTTTGCACCAGAACTGTTCCGTCGTATTCGTTTACGTGACCCACTGAAGCAAAAACAGCTACTAAAAGGGCTGGTTCAGTTATCTGAAGAAGGTGCGGTGCAGGTGTTCCGTCCATTGACTAACAACGATTTAATCGTGGGTGCGGTGGGTGTGCTACAGTTTGATGTGGTGGTTTCGCGTCTGAAGAGCGAATACAACGTTGAAGCCATTTACGAGGCGGTTAACGTTTCTACGGCACGTTGGGTTGAGTGCGATGATGCGAAGAAATTCGAAGAGTTTAAGCGCAAAAATGAGCAAAACTTAGCCCTTGATGGTGGTGATAACTTATCGTATATCGCCCCAACGATGGTGAATCTCAATTTGACCAGCGAACGTTACCCAGACGTTCGGTTCCGTAAAACGCGCGAACACTAATCTTGTTTTTAACCCGCTATTTCATTATGAGGTAGCGGGTTGTCTCTTCTTAATGCTCTTTTTAAGAGCCTTTCCCTGTCTTTAAAACTATTTCATCAAGAATATTCTGTCTTTGCCTTTGGGGCTCTTTATTTTTTCCGTTTTTTTACTTAGGCTAGTAACGTTGACTCGTCTACCACAGTGAAAGGAAGGTTCTTATGAAAAAGGCAATACTATTAAGTAGTTTAACTGCTATTGGACTGAGCTTTGCACTCACTGCATGCAGCTCATCATCAGACGGCGCGCTGAAAAAACAAGCCTCTGAAACGTGGGACAGTGCGGCAAAAACCGTTGAAATGGCAGGTAAAGATACAGGTAATGCGATTTCTAGCGGCGCTAAAAACACAGGCGAATACATTGATGATTCAGCAATTACTGCGGATGTAAAAGGTAAGCTACTCGGTACCAAGGGAATTTCTAGTAATAGCGTATCGGTAAAAACCGTTAACGGTGTGGTCTACCTTTCTGGTTTCGTGAAATCTGCGGATCAAATCGATAAAATTACGCAAGTTGCTTCCCGCGTTAATGGCGTGAAATCAGTGCAAAATGGATTGGTGCTTGCGAACTAATCTGTAAATAAATGTCTCAATAGCCCAAATTGTTGAACGTTTATTGTACAATGTCGCTAGGATGAGCTTTCAAAGGGAAGCTCATTCTGTTTTTGAGTCAATTAAAGCGTTCAAGTTATTCAGGGGTATTATGGGAAAACACGTTTCAGTCACTTTAGGCACCATTGAGCCGCTCGCATTTTTAGATAACATCAACTCGGGGAAAACCGCACTGATTTGTGAAGGTGGCGGGCAGCGAGGGATTTTTACAGCGGGTGTACTGGACGAGTTTCTAATTTCTGACTTTAATCCGTTTGATTTAATGATTGGCACCTCCGCAGGAGCGCAAAATTTATCTGCTTATATTTGTGGGCAAGCAGGTTATGCACGCCGTGTGATCACCCGCTATACCACCAATTCTGCGTTTTTTAATCCACTGCGTTTTATCCGGGGTGGTCACCTCATTGACCTAGACTGGCTGATAGAAACCACGGCAAAAGAATTTCCTTTACGAATGGAAGCGGGGCTGGATTTGTTGGATTCAGGCCGTGAATTTTATATGGGTGCTAGCCGCAGCGATGATTTTTCTGCTGAATTTTTACAACCTGATGCAGATACTTGGTTGGATATTATTCGCGCATCCAGTGCAATCCCTGGTTTTTACCGCGAAGGGGTTGAGTTTGATGGTACGCGATACCATGATGGCGGCATTAGCGCGGCAATTCCGGTTGAAGAAGCCTACCGACGCGGGGCTGATACTATTGTCGTGATCCGCACCGTACCTTCCCAGATGTATTTCACCCCTGAATGGGTAAAAAGAATGACACGCTGGTTGGAAGGGGATAATAACGGGTTACAACGTATGGCAGCGATGCTGAAAGTACACCTGAAAAGCTACCGCAAGACACAAGAATTTATTGAAAACCCGCCTAAAGATGTGCAGGTTTTCGAAATTTATCCACCTGTTCCGCTAAAAAGCAGTGCGCTAGGCAGTAAAGTCTCTTCGTTAAATGAAGACTATCACACAGGGCGGCGCTGTGGGCGCTACTTTATTGCTGCTCTTGGTGCAGGGTTTAGTCAGAACCAAAATAGTTTCAGCCAAACTTTGGCGCGTAAGATAGAACGCAATCCTCTTGAGATTGACATTGAGCCTTCAGAGCAAAATGCATTAATGCCTGAAGAACTTGTACCAGAGCTTGCCGAGGCGCCTTCAATCATATTGCCAGTGAATGAAAATCGTAATGGATAAACCCCAATTTATTGATACACATTGCCATTTTGATTTTCCGCCTTTTAGTGACGATTTCACTGAAAGTCTGCATCTTGCAAAACAAAGTGGCGTAGAACAAATTGTTATCCCAACGGTGAGTTTAGATAACTTTGCTCGCGTGTGGCAATTGGCGCAGCAATACCCGCAATTGCATGCCGCGATGGGGTTTCATCCCCTGTATATCAGTCAGTATCAAGACGCACACTTTGATGTATTAGTGGACTATCTTGCGCAAAAAAATAAAAAGTGTGTCGCGGTGGGGGAAATTGGCCTCGATTTATACATGCACAATCCCCAATTTGAGCGCCAACAGCAATTGTTAATAGCGCAACTCAAACTGGCTAAACAGTTCGATTTACCCGTGATCTTGCATTCACGTAAAACCCATGACCCACTAGCCGCGATACTGCGTCGTATTGATGTGCCTGCTCGCGGAGTGGTACATGGTTTCGCAGGGAGCCTATCTCAAGCACAAGCCTTTGTTAAACTAGGTTATTATATTGGTGTGGGAGGGACGATAACGTATGAGCGGGCGAATAAAACGCGCCATGTGATGTCGCAATTGCCACTTACCTCATTAGTGTTTGAAACCGATGCGCCAGATATGCCTGTTTCTGGCTTTCAGGGGGAGCCCAATCGACCCGAGCGTATTGAATGGATTTTTCGTTCGTTTTGTGAGCTTCGCCACGAATCTCCAGAAGAAATCACCCAACAACTTTACAACAATAGCCTGTCGTTATTTAATCTGACAAAGTAAAAACAGTTTAAACGATAAGTAATGCTTATATAAATCTGTTTCCCATCTGATTTAATCCATTCAGCTTTTACCATGACATATGACACCTTTAGCGTCTTTCCAGATAAAAC
The DNA here is from genome assembly GCF_058246155.1 of Providencia sp. UF-183. Taxonomy (NCBI): domain Bacteria; kingdom Pseudomonadati; phylum Pseudomonadota; class Gammaproteobacteria; order Enterobacterales; family Morganellaceae; genus Providencia; species Providencia sp. UF-183. Next base: position 38,708 of record NZ_JBSICD010000003.1, read on the forward strand.
TGACTTGATTTTGTGATTTTTATCACATTATTTGAATTTTCAGTGTTTCTTGCACCTCGTATTTGTGATGAATATTGCGGGTTATTGATGATGACTAGGTATAATCATCCCACAAAGAGACAAGGTGACTTACACGTTTCCTTATATATCAACCTAGAATCAAGTGAACAGGGATCCTTCCATGCAACTCATTATGAGTATTATAGGAATGGCGGTACTCATCGCGATAGCTGTCCTATTTTCGAGCAATCGCCGAGCGATAAGACTTCGCACTGTGGGTGGTGCTTTTATTTTACAGCTAGCGATTGGCGCATTAGTTTTATATGTACCTGCTGGGCGCAGCGTACTGCAAGGGATGTCTGATGGCGTCTCTAAAATCATCGGTTATGGCCACGATGGCATGAGCTTTATTTTTGGCGGCTTAGTGTCCGACAAAATGTTTGAATTATTTGGTGGTGGCGGCTTTATTTTCGCTTTCCGTGTTCTGCCTATCATTGTGTTCTTTTCATCGTTGATTGCTGTACTTTATTACTTAGGTATCATGCAGTTGGTGATTAAAGTATTAGGCGGCGGCTTACAGAAAGTGCTTGGCACCTCAAGAACAGAGTCCTTGTCTGCGACTGCGAACATTTTCGTTGGGCAAACCGAAGCGCCTTTAGTTGTTCGTCCTTACATCGCAACCATGACCACCTCTGAATTGTTCGCGATTATGTGTGGTGGCTTAGCGTCAGTGGCGGGTTCTGTCTTAGCGGGTTACGCACAAATGGGTGTGCCAATGGAATACCTGATTGCGGCATCATTTATGGCGGCACCGGGTGGTCTGTTATTCGCAAAATTGATGGTACCTGAAACAGAAGATGTACGTGACAGAGTAAACGCAACTGATTTAGTTGCCGAAGATGAGCGCCCTGCAAATATTATTGATGCCGCAGCAGCAGGTGCTTCATCGGGTATGCAATTAGCTCTAAACGTGGGTGCGATGTTATTAGCTTTCATTGCATTGATTGCATTAATTAACGGTATTTTAGGCGGTATCGGTGGTTGGTTTGATTACCCTCAGTTGTCTCTTGAGCTGTTATTAGGTTGGTTGTTTGCACCGATTGCTTACTTAATTGGCGTGCCATGGAGTGAGGCGACTATTGCGGGCTCGTTCATTGGTCAGAAATTAGTTGTGAATGAATTCGTTGCATTTATGAATTTCGGTGAATACATGAAGGCGGATGCTGAGGTGATTGCGGCTGGTAAGCAAGTGCTGTCTGACCACACTAAAGCGATTATTTCATTCGCATTGTGTGGCTTCGCGAACTTATCATCCGTGGCCATTTTGCTTGGTGGCTTAGGCGGCATGGCACCAAATCGTCGTGGCGATGTTGCACGCCTTGGTATGAAAGCTGTCATGGCGGGGACATTATCTAATTTAATGAGCGCGACTATTGCTGGTTTCTTCTTGACCTTGGGTGCCACTGCGTTAGCATAAAAGCATGATGTAGAATTTTAGGCGGGTTTATCAAACCTGTTCACAATAGAAGCGGAAGGGCGTTGCTCTTTCGCTTTTATTTTTATCGGTTATATTCATTTGCTATCTTTTATATTCAACGGCAAAATTTCAACTATTCTTAACTTAGTCAATTAATGATTGTCTATGGTAAGAAAAGCGATTTGAGTGAATAAATTAACATGCAGATCAGGTATAATGAGATCTGATTCACATAATTATATTTAATAATGTAACATTCAGTCGATTAATGTGATTTGTAGCACATAAAATGACGCTGTTCCATGGTCAAATAGACACTAGTAAGCTGCTAATGGAACTGCTAGTTCTCAGAGTCAAGTGACTCTAGGGCATCGTGCGGTGAGAAGGAACTCAGCTGCTCAGCTCGGACGCATCCGGCTGGCATCTTTAAGGAACCAAGCCCGCTCGCCAACAAAGAACGTGTCGTTCTGAAGAATTAATAACGTTGGAGAGTTATATGACTGATTTAAAAGCAGCCGCACAACGCGCGCTGACCCTGATGGATTTAACCACATTAAATGATGACGACACTGATGCAAAAGTGATCGCATTATGCCATCAAGCCAAAAGCCCTGCGGGTAACACAGCGGCAATTTGTATCTACCCTCGTTTCATTCCAATTGCGCGCAAAACACTGCGTGAGCAAGGCACGCCTGACGTTCGCATCGCGACCGTAACCAACTTCCCACACGGTAATGATGATATTGACATCGCATTAGCAGAAACCAAAGCGGCTATCGCTTATGGTGCGGATGAAGTTGACGTGGTATTCCCATACCGTGCGCTGCTCGCAGGTAATGAACAAATCGGTTTTGATTTAGTGAAAGCGTGTAAAGACGCGTGTGCTGCTGCCAATGTATTACTGAAAGTGATCATTGAAACCGGCGAATTAAAAGATGCAGCGTTGATTCGTAAAGCGTCTGAAATTTCAATTAAAGCGGGTGCTGATTTTATCAAAACCTCAACAGGTAAAGTTCCTGTTAATGCAACATTAGAAAGCGCAGAAATCATGATGCAAGTCATCAGTGATATGGGTGTTGCAAAAACCGTTGGTTTCAAACCTGCCGGTGGTGTACGTACTGCTGAAGAAGCTGCTGATTACTTAGCATTAGCAGGCCGAATTTTAGGTGACAATTGGGCTGATAGCCGCCACTTCCGTTTTGGTGCATCAAGCTTATTAGCAAATTTATTAAACACGCTGGGTTACGACGTTAAAAAATCAAGCAGCAGTTATTAATTTTCGCATTATTGTTAGCCGATAAATTCGACTTTAAAGGAGTATATCGTGTTTCTGGCACAAGAAATTATTCGTAAAAAACGCGATGGCAAACCATTAAGCGAAGAGGAAATTCGCTTCTTTATCAATGGTGTTCGTGATAACTCTGTTTCGGAAGGTCAAATTGCTGCATTAGCAATGACCATCTATTTTAACGATATGACGATGCCTGAGCGTGTCGCGTTGACGCTGGCAATGCGTGATTCAGGAACGGTTCTGAATTGGAAATCGCTCAACCTCAATGGCCCATTAGTGGATAAACACTCTACAGGTGGTGTCGGTGATGTGACTTCCTTGATGCTTGGCCCAATGGTGGCGGCGTGCGGCGGTTATGTTCCAATGATTTCAGGCCGTGGTCTGGGTCATACAGGTGGTACGCTGGATAAGCTGGAAGCTATTCCTAATTTCGACATTTTCCCTGATGATGTTCGTTTCCGCGACATTATTAAAGATGTGGGTGTGGCGATTATTGGGCAAACCAATTCATTAGCACCTGCAGATAAACGTTTTTACGCAACCCGTGATATTACTGCAACAGTTGACTCGATTCCGCTGATCACGGCATCTATCTTAGGTAAAAAACTGGCTGAAGGCCTTGATGCCTTGGTCATGGATGTGAAAGTCGGCTCTGGCGCATTTATGCCAACCTATGAGAAATCAGAAGAGCTGGCAGAGTCAATCGTTAAAGTGGCAAACGGCGCAGGTTGTAAAACGACGGCATTGTTAACCGACATGAACGAAGTGCTGGCATCCAGTGCGGGTAATGCGGTTGAAGTACGCGAAGCAGTGCAATTCTTAACTGGCGAATACCGTAACCCACGTCTGTATGAAGTGACGATGGCACTTTGTGTGGAAATGTTGGTTTCAGGCTCACTCGCGGCTACCCGTGAAGAAGCACGTCAAAAACTGCAAGCGGTACTGGATAACGGTAAAGCAGCCGAAGTGTTTGGTCGTATGGTTGCTGCACAAAAAGGCCCAGCAGACTTTGTTGAAAATTATGACAAATACCTGCCAACCGCCGTGCTGAGCAAAGCTGTTTATGCACCGAAAGACGGTATTATCACGCAAATGGATACGCGTGCATTGGGCATGTCCGTTGTGACATTAGGTGGCGGTCGTCGCAAAGCCACAGACCCAATTGACTACAGTGTTGGTTTGAGTGATATCGCAGCGTTAGGCGCGAAAGTGGATACACAAACACCATTGGCAATTATCCATGCGAACAGTGAAAAAGCATGGGAAGAAGCGGCAAAAGAAGTGCGCGCAGCCATGGTTATTGGTGAAAATTCCCCTGAGCAAACGCCGATGGTTTATCGCCAAATCAGCGAGTAATACACATAGATTTTAGTGGTATATCGTTCTAATAAATACCGCAGGAGAAAAATATGAAACGCACATTTATTATGGTTTTGGATTCCTTTGGGATCGGCGCTGCACACGATGCACATAAATTTGGTGATGAAGGCTCAAATACGTTGGGTCACATTGCAGATGCTTGCGCACGCGGCGAAGCGGACATTGGTCGTAAAGGGCCTCTGCATTTACCTAATTTAACAAAATTAGGTTTAGGTAAAGCAGGAGAAGAATCAAGCGGTTCATTCCCTGCGGGTCTTGATCCTAATGCAGAAATTATCGGTGCATATGGTTATGCGAGCGAGATTTCTTCCGGTAAAGATACCCCATCAGGTCACTGGGAAATCGCAGGTGTGCCTGTGTTATTCGATTGGGGTTATTTCTCCAATGAAGAAAATAGCTTCCCACAAGAATTGCTGGATACCTTAGTTGAAAAAGCGAATCTGCCGGGCTACTTAGGTAACTGCCACTCATCAGGTACAGTCATTCTCGACCAACTGGGTGAAGAGCATATGAAAACTGGGAAACCGATTTTCTATACCTCCGCTGACTCCGTGTTCCAAATTGCGTGCCACGAAGAAACCTATGGTTTAGACAAACTGTATGAGCTGTGCGAAATCGCCCGTGAAGAGTTAACCAAAGGTGGTTATAACATCGGCCGTGTTATTGCGCGTCCATTTGTGGGTGACAAAGCAGGCAACTTCTCGCGTACTGGTAATCGCCACGACTTAGCGGTTGAGCCACCAGCACCAACGGTACTGAAAAAATTAGTGGAAGAGAAACAAGGTGAAGTTGTTTCTGTCGGTAAAATTGCAGATATTTATGCGCACGTTGGTATCACGAAGAAAATTAAAGCAACGGGTTTAGATGCTTTATTCGATGCAACAATTGAAGAAATGAAGCTGGCTGGTGATAACACTATCGTGTTCACTAACTTTGTTGATTTTGACTCTTCATATGGTCACCGTCGCGATGTTGCAGGTTATGCCGCCGCACTTGAGTTATTTGACCGCCGTTTACCTGAATTAATGAAACTGGTTAAAGAAGATGACATTCTGATTTTAACCGCTGACCATGGCTGTGACCCAACTTGGCCGGGTACAGACCATACACGTGAACACATCCCTGTTCTCGTATATGGGCCAAAAGTTAAACCAGGTTCATTAGGCCACCGCGAAACATTCGCAGATATTGGTCAGACAGTCGCTAAGTATTTTGATTTGTCGCCGATGGAGTATGGTAAACCAATGCTTTAAGAGCAAAAATTACGTTTATGAATAAGGTGGGAAACCACCTTATTCATTTTAAAAATATTTTATCGTTTAAAGGGAAATAATCATGGCAACTCCACATATTAATGCAGAAATGGGTGATTTCGCTGATGTCGTTCTGATGCCAGGCGACCCATTACGTGCAAAATACATCGCAGAAACTTTCTTGCAAGATGTCCGCCAAGTGAACAATGTTCGTGGCATGTTAGGTTTTACAGGGACTTATAAAGGTCGTAAAATTTCTGTTATGGGTCACGGTATGGGTATCCCTTCTTGCTCAATCTACGCAAAAGAATTGATCACCGATTTCGGTGTGAAAGTGATTATTCGTGTAGGTTCATGTGGCGCAGTGATGGATGATGTGAAACTGCGTGATGTTGTTATCGGTATGGGTGCTTGTACAGACTCTAAAGTTAACCGCCTGCGTTTCAAAGACCAAGATTTCGCGGCAATCGCAGACTATGACTTAGTTCATAACGCGGTTGAAGCGGCAAAAGCAAGAAAAGTTAACGTCCGTGTGGGTAACCTGTTCTCTGCTGACCTGTTCTACACACCAGATCCAGACATGTTCAAAGTGATGGAAAAATACGGCATCTTAGGTGTTGAAATGGAAGCGGCGGGTATCTATGGTGTTGCTGCGGAATACGGTGCGCGTGCACTGGCAATTTGTACCGTATCTGACCATATCAAAACTGGCGAACAAACCACGTCTGATGAGCGCCAAACCACATTTAATGAAATGATTGAAATCGCACTGGATTCTGTTCTGTTAGGCGATAAATAATCGTTTGATTCGATAAAAAGCGTTCTCTAAATGCCACGTATTGCGTGGCATTTTTTTGCTTAAATAGCGACTAGATACCTGAAAGGATCATATCAACAGCAGAAATAATTTTGGTATGAATGCTTGGTATAATACAAACAAGGTCGTTTGGTTTGAGTTTATTTTTAGAAACGGTTGTAATTGATTTTGTAATAATTACATGATGGATACCGTGAATTGTGATTATTGGTGATAAGACTTTTATTTGTGCATTTTTTTGTGATAGCGGAGCAATAGGCATAATTACTCGTGAATGATAGTCATCAAGTAAGTTATTTTGGATATCAATAATATAAGGGTATTGTTCTTTAGACTTAATGGACTTGTTACGGTATACGGCATATTGCGGCATCAAATTACTCCATACTCACCATCATCGGTAAATAGACCCTCTTGCTCTTCGAATTCATTGAATGCATCAATGGCGATTTTATGTATTTCTTTCCATTCCGATTCAGGTGCCGATTTAACTAAAGCAACTGGACTCTTATGAGGAAGTGTTTGATTTAATGGCTTAGATAAATGATTTTGCATTTTATTTATTATCTCAAATTATAGATGCACAGAATATTTATTAGTTTAAGATAGCTCCAAGCCACTCGCAATGAATAGGGCGAATTTTAGGACTAACTTCTTATTCGGCTCATCATCACGGCATCAACGTATTGCCCATCACGAAAGGCGTAGTCTCGCATCCGGCCTTCTTGCACAAAGCCAAATTTTTCATATAGCCCAACACCGCTACCATTTGCGGCAAACACTTCGAGCTCAATGCGGCGCACATTCAACCAGTTATCGCAGTAATCCACCATCACTTGCATCAGTTTTGAGCCAATGCCTTTCCCTTGGTGTGCTTCGCTAACCGTGATGCCAAAAGTGGCCACATGGCGACGGCGAACTTGGCTGGGTTGGCTAATAACCAATAACCCGACAACGATATTATCAATGGTGGCGACAAACTGCGTTACAAGCGGATCATTCGCCCCAAGGCGCGCTTCCCATGTTTTTTCTGTTGGGTATGGCAGTTGTAATGTATTGGCGTAAGCCGAATAGTCTGCGTGGATTTGTGTGATGGCGGGGATATCTGCCATTGTTGCTCTGCGTACGATTACATCGCTCATGATTTTCTCTTGTTATCATTTTTTAGATGATTATTAATCACATTAAAGCTATGTTCTGTCAACTCAATAAGGTGATAGAAATCAAGTAGTCACATTACATTTTACTGACAGGCTTTAAAAAGCGATAAGGGAATCGCTATCTGATATCGAAAACTAGTAAGCTTCTATATGATTTTTATGGGGAGAGTTTTAAATGAAAATATAGAGGAAAAAATATGCCAGTGTTTAAAGTATCAAATGAAAAAATACAAAAATATGCATCTCTTTCATTAGAAGATATGATAGTTAAAATAAAAAATAAACCAAAAGCTTTCGAGGGGTTTAGTTATGTAATAGTGGATAAAATCAAAAAAATAAAAAAAAATGGTGACATGGATACTATAAATAAAAATTGGCTGTTGAAAAAAGGAGCTAATGACGAGTCTATACGTAAAATAGATAAGTATTTTAATCTGGGTATGAAAGCTAGTACAAATTATTTTTCTTCACCTCCTGAACAGTCACTTCCTGCTAAAAAAATACAAACTGAGCAAAAAGAAAATATTCTTGATAAAGTCACTGAACGAAAGTCACATAGTGACGATTTATCTAATAATTCAATAAAAAAAAATACGCCAACAGAGAATGGTGCTAAAAATGATGAAGTTATAGAAAATATGAAGCATTGTGAAGGCGCGACTGTTGAACAGAAGAAGGGCGCAGTTAGTGAGAAAATAAATGATTTTATCAATGAATTATTACCGAATAAAAATAAATCAAACCAATTGAAATCAAGTGAAAAAGAACCTGAGTTTCAAAAAATTCTTGCGAGTCATACAATAGAGGAAGCGATTAAAATTAAAGTGGTCTTTAACGAGATTTCGGTTCGCTCATTAAATTTGATTGAATCTAAGATTAAGGCGAAATTTAATGAGTTAAAGTCAAGTAAAACCCCTGAACTCTTTGAAAGAGAAATGTTCAATGCACAGGAAATATTAAAAAAATACGATAATAAATTGGTTTGTGAAAAAATAAATAAGATTATTAATAAATATTTGGATGAGCATGAATTGTATATTAGAGAAAATAAAAGTCCGATAAGCCGATTTTGGTATGCTGTAAATTCTGTATTTGGATTACAAGATATTACACCGCGTAAGTTCAATGAATTTAAAATGGCAATTAGAGATGATTTTAAAAAAGAGCCCATTGAAAATATTGAAAAATATTCATCTGATTTAGTGCGAAAAATATCAAATTACACCCATGAAAATATTGCTAAAAAGATTAATGATTTCATAACTACCCATTTAATAGATAGAATAAATGAATTGAAGGGAGATGAAAAACTCAGTGATACAAGTAAAGCAGAGTTATTGGAACCTAAAGAAAATGTAACTACGGAAGAGTTATTGAAGGAAGTCAGTTTAAAGAAAATAATTTCACATGTGTTCAATCGAGTAATTAATAATATACGAAGATTCTTTGTCAGAAATTAATCATAAATTTCGTTCATATAAGAGTATGGCAAACAATAAAAAAATGAGCCCGTTGTATTTTACGGACTCATTTTACTCATACTAAGGCGTCATCATAAATACTTTGCTGTTTTGCCCTAAATATTGACGAGCCAAACGGTTTATATCTTCAACTGTGAGCTGTCGCACAATGGCTTGCTCTTGGTTTAAGCGTTGATATTGGCCATCATCTGAAGCGATTTGTGCCAGTGCTTCTGTCCAATAGCTCGCACTGTCAGTCACTTGCGAATTCTCCGTTAACCAAATATTTTTAGCCTCCGTTAACTCTTTTTCACTCACTCCTGATTGGCGAATTTGCGCAATGGTTTTTTGCGCGATAGTCGTCATTTCCTGTGCACGCTCAGGGGAGGTGGTGAAATTCAAGCGAGCAAGATAATAAGGCTGTGGTTTTTTCGCTAACATCTGCGAAAAACCGAGGGCATAAATTCCGCTGGCTTTTTCGCGTAACTCGCTGCGTAAGCGTTGGCTAACAAGGGTATCAATCAATTGCAGTGCCAGTTGATCTTGTTGCGACCAAACCGCAGGCGCCGCAAATTGAATGCTTACCATGCTTTTATCACTGCTACTGATTGGGTAGGTTTTATTGAAGCTCGCCATTTTTGGCATAATGCCTTGGTCGCGCGAGACCAACTTTTGGTCGCTATAAGGCAGTGAAGCAACCCATTTTTCCAGTAGTGGCTTAAGGTCTTTGCTGCTCATTGCCCCCGTAATCACTAACGTCATATCCGTCGTTGAGGTGAGTAACTGGCGGTTGGCTTGTTGTAATTGCTGCGCGGTGAATTGGTTCCAGCCACCTTGTGGGTTAATGACTAAAAATTCACCGTGGGTGTAGTTTTCCTGATTAATATTATCGAGGAACGTTCGCTCTACCGGGGTTTTCGATAAATTTAACGCGAAAGACTGCTTTTGTTGCTCGAGTTTTTCCCCACTAAATTGCGGTGCCGTGAGCTTTAAATTCAGCAGCTGTAATGCCGTTTCGAGGTTATCGGCAGGGGTTTTACCGCGAAAACCGTGAGTCAGTAACTCACTGTAAGGGCGAAGCGATATTTGGTTCTGTTTTGCGAGCAGCGCTAAATCACGCGCACTGTAATTGCCGTAGCCGCTGCTTTCAGGTAGTTTCAGCGCCCAGTCGGTTAAACCTGCGGTTTGTTGGGTTTCTAAGGAACGGCCGCCTGGTAATTGAAGGTTAAACTGAATATCATCCTTAAGATTTTTATCCGTTTTGACAATCACTTTGATACCATTACTCAACGTCCATTGCTCAGTTTTATCAACGGGCAATTTGGCTTGTTCAACAATAGTGCCTTTTGTCACTTCAGGCAGTTGCAAGGTAATCGCTTTTGAGCGTAAGGTAAATGGCCCCGGTGAGCTTTGACGAGCGTTGAGCCATTGGGTATTAAATGTGGATTTATCCACGGTTGAAGCATCGGTATCTGGGCCAATCAGTGCTAAGCGTGGGGAGGCCACTTGCAGGAATTTGGCCACATGTTGCTGTAACGCTTGTGGTTTTATTCCATTAATTAATTGATAACTACCATCCAATTGCTGGCGTTTATTCCACATTGGCATGTCATACTCAAGGGCGGTCGTTAGTTGCCCTGCCAGATAATCATTGCTGTAACGCTGCTCAGAGGCGGCTTGTAAGCTGAGCTTTTTCAACATCGCTTGTTTTGCGCTATCGAGCTCTTCTTGGGTCACAGGCTCAGTGGCTAACCGCTGTAATTCCGTAAACAGAATTTGCGTGGCACCAGCATAGTCATTGCCTTTCGGATGGATAATCATTAGTTGTTGTAAACGTTGGTTATCCAGCATTGCCCCTTGCTCATTGATGCTGATCGACGGCAGAACACCGTTATCCACCATCACCGTGAAGCGTTGGTTTAAAATGGCGAGCCATAAACTGTCTAATAAGTCTTCTTGCTGCCCTAAGCGGGTATTCAGTGGTGCGCTAACATCCTTTTGCAATGCGAATTGAACATAACGTGCACCTTGTTCTTTATCAAACACCCCTTGAACTAACATATTGGTGGAATTAGTAAATTGCTTCCATTGTGGGTTGTCTTCCGCCACTTTTTCAGGTTTAGGCAAGGCAAATAAACTATTGACCTGATTGCGAACTGAAGAACGATTAAAGTCACCAATTACTAACAAGGTCATGCGCTGTGGCTGGTACCATGTTTGATAGTAATTTTTTGCTTGCTCAATCGGGGCTTGGCGTACGACATCGAGGGAGCCAATTGGATTACGTTCTGCATAACGGCTGCCGTGGTAACGTAGTTTTTCAAGGCTATCATTAATGCGATAGCCCATCCCTTGGCGTAAGCGCCACTCTTCGACAATCACAGGGCGTTCTTTTTCAAATGCGTCTTGGTCGAACGTCATATTCGAGGCCCAATCCGCCATCACTTGCAAGCCAGTTTCCACTTGTTTTGGGGTTGCATCAGGTAACGACAACTTATACAGAGTGGAATTTAAACTGGTGATGGCATTGACGTGGCTACCCAGTTTCAAGCCTTGTTGTTCCAGCTGTTTAAAGCCTGTTGTTCCGGGAAAATGTTTAGTGCCTTTAAACGCCATGTGCTCAGTAAAGTGAGCGAGGCCAAGTTGCTGTTCATTTTCTTGCAATGAGCCGCTGCTCACCAATAAACGCAGTTCAACACCCGGCTGACTACGTTGTAAGAGGTAAACTTGCAGGCCGTTATCTAACTGATAATGTTGTAGGTCGCTACGCACAGGCAGTAAAGCTTGAGCATTTTGGCTGCTGGCAACATGACCTGCACAGCCGCCCAACACTAAACTGATGCAAGTAACAAAAGTGATTTTACGAAGCATATTCTGGTGTTCCTGTCATTAAAGAGTCAGTACGGGCAGACTCTGAAAGGTGAATTTTTTGTTCTGCAAATTGCGCGACAAAGCTTTGGTGGCTGACGAGGACTATCGCGCTATCGTGCAATTCCGCTTTTAACAGTGCGAGCAATTCCAATGCGCTGTTTTCATCCAGCGCTGATGTGGTTTCGTCAAGCAACAACAGTTTCGGGCGGTTTAGTAGCAGACGTGCAAACATGATGCGTTGCTGTTCACCACCAGATAGGCGGTTGTTCCAGTCTGTTTCTAAAGCGAGTTGATGATGCAGTTTTTCTAACCCCACCAAGGTCAGCGCATACTGAAAATCGTGTTGGCTAAATTGGCTGGTAGCTTGCGGGTAAGCTAATAAGTTATCTAAGCGGCTGACAGGTAAATACAAGCGTTGTGGGACCCACATGACGTGCTCTGTGCGTGAAATCGTGCCGCTAAAGAATGGCCAGTGCCCACTGAGTGTACGCAGTAAAGTCGATTTGCCAATCCCAGAGCGCCCTGAAATTAATGTCAGTTCCCCTTGTTTGGCCGTGAAATTAACATCTTCAACCAGTAGGCGGTTATCTGCCGTTGATACGCTAATTTTGGCAGTTAACGGCGCATGTTGTTCATCAACGGTGACTTGTGCTTTATTGTCGTTTTCCAATAACACCACGAAGTTATATAAACGGGAGACAGTAGCTTGCCATGCCGCAATTTCTTTATAGGCGAAAATAAACCAACCTAAAGAGGTGGCAACGCTAGTGAACGCTTGGCGTAATTGCATTAATCCACCTAACATAATTTCCCCAGCAAGGAATTTAGGCAAGGCTAATAGAACAGGCGCTAATGCAGTCACTTGTTGGTAACCCACGGTGTAAAAAGATAAATTCCGCTCACAGCGGATCAGGCGGTTCCAGTTAGTAATGATTTCACCAAAACGCCCCATTAACTCTTTTCTGTCTTGGTTTTCACCGCGCTGCCCTGCGATGGCGTCACCGTGTTGGCGGCAGTTAATGAGCGAGCTACGGTAATCTGCTTCACGGCGCTGTTTGTCCATGTGTAAACGGCGCAGTGGAAAACCAATCCACTGGGTGAGGGCTATACCAATTAGAGTGTAAATGATACAAGCCCAGAACATATAACCGGGGATAGTCCAATCACTATCCGCAAAGTTAAATGACAGGCTACCGGAGAGTGTCCATAAAATAGCTGCGAATGAAACGAGCGTTAACATTGAGTGCAGGAATGTCACGACCAAGTTGAGGGTCGATTCAATCAACAAACGGATGTCTTCGGCGATACGTTGATCGGGATTGTCGGGCTCTTGGGCGGTAAGTCTTAATAGGTAATGTTTGCTGTTAGGGGATAACCAACGGCCAAGGACTTGCTCAGTCATGCCTTTGCGCCAACGGATAATCAACATTTGTTTGAGGTAATTCCCCATCACCACTACAAAGATTAACCCGCTGACTAAGATAACAAAGTACTGCAATAAGCCATATAGTGCTTGGCCATCAAGCTTTTGCAGCGCGTTATAAAAGTCGCCATTCCACATGTTCATTTTGACGTTGAACCATACAGATGACAGCGTTAGCCCCAGCGAGGCAAAAAGCAAAATCCAGCACAAAAGGGCAGCACGCTGCCCCCAAAAAGGTTTTACTAAATAGAAAAATTGTTTCAATGTCTTCATGACGTCTTATTCATTTGTTGTTTTAATGGCTCACATTGCCGACAGGCGTACGGGTATTACAGGTCGTAATTCACTTGTAACCAGAACTGACGGCCCGGGTCGTAAGACTTCAACACGCGGTCTTCGAACATAAAGCGGTCAGCAATATTTTTATTATTCAAGATATTGTTCACCTCAACCGAGAAACCAAAGCCATGGGCAAAGTCTGGTTTCCAGCCTAGGCGGGTATCCCATGTGTATTTGCTGGCAAAGTTTTGCTTGGTGTATTTGCGTAATTGGCCCACTTCAGGGTCGCTATAATAAGAGTTGTCATAACGAACGGCTTGACTGCGAGCTCCCCACCATTGAAGGCGGTTATACCAAGTAACGTCGTATTCATCCCATACACTGGTAAGTTCGAGGTTTAACTTGATTGGAGAGTTAAAGCTGGTTGAAGGTAGTTTTGAGGCATCAATAACTTTACCGTCATACCAGACTTTATTCAGGTTCACTTTATTGGCGGGATCGAAAGAGTTGTAGCCTGCATCTTTTGGTGTATTACTTTCTGTTTGCTGCCATGTGAAAGACGCATTCATGACATGAGAAGCATCCGCCCATTCCCATGGTTGGCTATTTTTCACGGATAAAGTGACGGTATCGTGAGAGCTTCGTCCACCATTGTCATACATACGAATACTGCGTTTATCGGCATCGCGGGTGTCATACTTGGTACGAGTTCTGACTTCGTCATACCCTTCACGGTGTACGTATTGCAAGCGCCATGTAGTCGAAAGGATCTCTTGTTGCAGTGCTAAGGTGAGCTCATCGTTATAGGGGGTTTTTAGTGAATCAATACCCTCATAATCTTTTTTATTATCCCAATTGTTGTTATCAGGGTTAAGCGAACATGCGAAATCTTTGCCATAGCCCAAGCAATTTTGCATTCCATCATTTTGTGCACCGTATAATGCATAAGTGAGCATTGAGCGTCCATAATAACGGTTAGCCCCTGCTATCAATTGAGTTGCACCATCACCGAAGACATCATAAGTTCCACTTAAACGTGGAGCGATATTGGTACGGTTGACAAAATCATCGCGATCCAAACGCACCCCTGGACGCAAATTTAATTTGCCATATTGAATGCTATCATCAAGGAAGATGGCGTAATTAGTATAATCCGCTGAATATGAGCCTTTTTTAAACCGAGTGACATTGCTTAAGTAACCATCGTATAAGTCATTATTAATGATGTCACCAGTGTAGGTGTAACGGAAATAGTCTTGATCACGAACGTAGGTTCCTTTGGTGTAATTTACCTCAGCACCGAGTGTGGGTTGGTGTGTTAATCCAAGTGCATCCTCTTGGGAATTAAACCGCATCACGGTTTTTAGTCCATGAGTTTTTTGCTTGGATTCTAAGTCGCCAAGACCTCCGCTATTGCGTTCAATCATATTCCAATTCTTGTCGAATGCCCTGATCGTTAGGGAGTATTTCTGGTCATTTTTTCGATCATCTTTTAAATCTTGGGTATTCGCGGTGACTTCCAACTGCCCTAAATCAAGCTGATGTTTAAATACCGCGGTAAAACCTAAGCCATTGTGCGTTGAATCATAGCCTGAGTTACTGATTGAAGACGAAAAAAGGCGGCTATCATAGTTGGCGTAATTAGCGGACAAATCTAATGAGCTCTTATCGGATAAATCTAATGAATATTTTAAAAAGTAGTTATCCGAAGTACGGCGCTGATTTTTCTTACCCGAATCAGTGGTGATTGGCTCAACTTGGTTATTCTCTAGCACAAAGGCTTCACCCCCCGTGACTGTCATCGGAATGGTCGAACTGCGGCGTGAGGCTGAGAAAACTAACCCTGAATTTTCGCTAACACCTAATTCAAACCAGCCACCAAAGTCATTTTTATCGTAGCGATTTTGGAAACGCGCGGGGTTTGATGTGTCATTTTTAGTAGTATCAATGCCTTGGGTTGAATCGTGGAATAAGTTGTTCCAACCCGAACGTGTTAAGCGGTAATAGGCATGGGCGCTGTTTTCTCCTTGCCAGCGGCGGCTATTCACTTCAACGGTTCCCCCCGTAAACCCACCAAATTCAACAGGAATGTTGTTATCGTACACCGTCATGCTGTCAATCAGGCGGCTATCGATGTAAATCCCTTGGTCGCTGCTACTTAAGCGGGTTGAGGTTTCCCCTAAACCGCTATCGGCAGGGTCAAAGTCATTATTAAAACTGACGCCATCAAGGCGATAGGCATTTTGGTAGCTGCTCGAACCGTGGATTGAGACGCGGGAAGGTTTAATTTCCCCTTGGTTCATGGAGTTGCTATCGTTGTTGGCAAATTGTACCGCAGGGTTGGTTTTCATCAGGTCAGTAATGTTGCCATCCCCCGTATTTTTTTGGCTGATCTCTTCGGCGGTAACATACTGTGGTGCTGACATCACATCGGTTGCAGGGTGATTTTGTACCACGCCTGAGACTTGGGTTTCAGGTAAAACCAATGTGCCTTGGTTTAAATTTTGCTGACGAATAACGAAAACGCCATTTTCACTGACAAGCTCTAACCCGCTACCGATAAGTATTTTTTGTAATGCGGTTTGTGGGGAGTAGTTACCAGAAAGTGCAGGCGCACGTAAGCCATTTAGCTGGCTTTTATCGTACAGCAGTTGAATTTGGCCTTGGCGGCTAATTTCTGCAACGGAGGTTGCAAGTGATTGTTCGGGTAGTGAAAATGCCAGCTCTTGTGCAGCTGCGGATTGGCAAACTATTGCGCTACCAACTGCCACAGCAAGGGCAAGCGGCTTTAACCGGCCTTGAGTAAACTGAATAGACATGGATATCCCTTATTCTTAAGCTGCACAAAAAGTGTGCGGAAAATGGTCAGTAAAAAACTAACTACTTAAGAAGAGGGTGAAATGAGAATTATCCTCACCTGCAAATGAAAATATTTTTCATTTATTTTTTTTATTGTTGATAATCAAAATGTTATTTTTATCTTGATAGACAACTTGGACAGGTAATAGGGAAGGAAGGGCTTGAAAAAACAGATCTGGCTGGCGGATATTGATACGCCCTGAGATTTTACTGTTCGCTAATGTGGCAGGTGAAAGCTCAACATTGACGGCAGAATAGTTTTTGAGTTCAGCAAGGACTTCAGCAAGGGGTTTATCCACAAAAACTAATTCGCCAAACCGCCAGCGCGCCACATCCTGTGCATCTACGTGTTGTCGGGTAATTTTGCTGCTTGGGCTGGCACTGACCGCGCTATCGCCGGCGAGCAAAAAAACGGGGTGGGCGTTTTGTTCACTTTGGAAGCTCACAATGCCTTGGCTAACATTCACTGAAACCTGCTGCGCAGCCTTATCCACTTCAAACTCAGTACCGACAACCTGAATGCGCCGTTGGTCAGTTTGAATCACAAAAGGGCGGTAAGGGTTTGATTTTACCTTGAAATAGGCATTGCCTTCATCAAGAAATAGGTTACGCACAGGTGTCTCATAGGCAACACGGACACGGGTATGGCGGTTGAGAAATAATTGAGAACCATCGGGTAACGTGACTTCTTTTGGCGTATCTGTCGTTACCAACGTCATGTTATTCAATAACATGGATGGTAAATGGCTGTAGGGTAAAAATAAAATAGCGGCAATAAAAAATGCGGCTAATGTATTACCCAGCGGCCGCCAGAGGCGAAAAAAAGGGCGTTTTTCACTTTCCTCTTTTTTGGTACTGGCAGGGCGAGGCATTGCATCAAAATCACGCCACACTGACGCCATTGCGTCATAGGCTTTTGCATGTTCAGAGGACGCGGCAAGCCATTGTTTAAATTGCGCGGTTTCCTGTTCACTGATGCGTTGGCTGTGCATTCGGGTAAACCAAAGCGCAGCCTCTTCATCAATGCGGTCTGTATCCTCTGATTGGTGCAAAGGCTCGTGTGTCATGACTATTTATTGCCCTGATTATCAAGGTGTTTTTTACAATGTACTAATGCTGCCGCAATATGTTTTTCCACCATGCTGATTGAAATTTCCATTCGTTCAGCGATTTCACTTTGCGATAACCCATCAAAACGATATAGCAAGAATGCTTCTCGTCGACGAGGGGGCAAAGTTTCAAGGGCTTCACTTAACCGTTGAATACGTTGCTGATGTTCCAGTATTTCACTGGGATCAGCTTCGCGTTGCTCAAAACTGTGCTCATGCACGACCTCATCAATGGAGGTTTCTGATTTGGTCTGGCGTTGGTTACGCCGCCAATGGTCAATCAGCACATGATTTGCAATTTTAAACAGGTAAGCGCGGCTCTCTTTTATTGGTGTTTGTTCCTTGCGATTAAGCCATAGTGTAAACACATCCTGTGATAAATCATCAGCATCGTTGCTGTTGTCTAGCCGATTGCGGAAAAACCGTACAAGTTGGCTATAAGTTGACTGATACGCACCGCTAATTTTGCGGGCAAGAGATTTATCGATGGTCATTTTACTGGTGTCAATGTTATCAAAGTGCGCAAATAACAGGATGGGAACTTTAAATGCGCTGATGAATAATCCGCTCAGATTACTTTTTATTATAAATCAATATTTTATTTTAATTATTGTGTTTTTACTAATAATAATGAATATCATTTTTGTTTGTATTATGCCTATAATCTGCAAAAAATAAAGTCGTGAGGCAGAATATGAGCAGTATGACGGGCAAGTTAGAGCGCCCGATTTTCCGTCCACTGGGCGGTTTGGCGTTGAGTTGTCTTTTCCACGGAACACTAGCAATTATTTTTATTGGATGGTTTACGTCTTCCATCCCCAAAACGGGCGTATTACCGCCTGCAATTTCTTTGCAACTCGGGGTTTATCAGCTAGAACAGCAAGTGGAACCTGAAGTGAACCACGCGCCTAAACAGCAAGTGGCGACTCGCGAGGAAACCTTGCCAGAGGTGGTGGAAAAAGCGGAAAAACTGCCTGAAACCGCACTGGTGGATAACGGCACGTTAACGAAAGTGACGGAGAAAAAACGTCCGCCGAAGAAAAAAATTCCCCAAGAGAAAAAAGTGTTTGAAGATGCCCCTGTGACCACCCAAGAATCAGCGGTGACATCAGCGCCTGCATCAGGCAGTGAGTCCAATAGCAGTGCAAACTTTTCTAGCAATGCCTCGATGGCGGTAAGTGGTCACCAAGGGTGGCAAAGTGAAGTTCATCAGCGTATTGCAAAAACAAAGCGTTACCCACGTGCAGCGCTGCGTTTTCGTTCAACTGGAGTTTCCCAAGTGAAAGTGGTTTTAGACAGTAAAGGGGAAGTCGTGACCGCGAGTTTGTTTAATTCATCTGGCACAAAAATCCTCGACAAAGAAGCCCTTGCGACCATTTCTCGCGCGGCACCTTTTCCAGTACCGCCCGAAACCTTGTTAATTGATGGACGTGTAGAGTTTATCGCGCCAATTGTGTTTGATACGACAGCGATTTAAGCATTATTTTTCTGATTGAGACGGCTTGCTCTTTGGCGCAGGCCGCTTTGGTCGATAAGGGCGAGGTTCTTTTTTACGCCGCAGGCGAACGGGTTTTGCTCGGAGTGCAGGTTGGCTATCTGATTCATTTTCTTCGTTATTTTCTTCAGTATTAACTACTAACGGCGGCGGCTGTTTGTGACCTTTCTTTTTCTTCAATTTCAGCAAAGTATTAGCTAAAACAAAACCTATGCACAGAGCGAATAAAATAAAAATCCGTAATACATTTGTACTGTTATCCGCTTGCTGAATTTCAGCAGCCAATAATTCAGTATCAATGGTGAGGCGTAAGTAGCCTTTCGGTTCTTTCGCACCTTGAATAGGGACAACTAATTGATATTGAAAGTTTTGTAATGAAGAATTATTGTCAATGGCTAGGCGTTCTTTGACCGTTGTAGGTTCGCCAACTTGGGTGACCAGTGTGCCACTCGCGGTGTAGATACTGGCATCCAAAATATAACGGTCTTTTGCCACATTATTTAAATTGGCATTAATTCGTTCCAAATTAAAATCTTTGCTGCCGGGAACAATATAATCAGATAAGCTGAAAGCAACTTGTTCGGCTAGAACATAAGTCAATTGTTTAAATTGCTCGATTCGGCTTTGATTTTGGCTATAACCCAAATAAGAAATGCCGTGCATCAGTAAAGTTACCAGCGCAATGCAGATAACGATAATAACGGTTTTATGTAGCCTGAAGGTGCGTTTCATTGCTTTATTGGTGCTCTCGACTTATTTTGAGTATAAAGATAGCGTGATACTCAAGTAATAGGGGTTTTTATTTAGTTTTCGCGGTAAAAACGTAAGGCTATAAAGCCTTAAAGTTTAGTATAGTGGCTTCGTTCGGCTACTCGCAACTCATCATTATAAAAAAGTTATTTCGATTACAGGAGCGCATTTTCATGTCAACGAGTTTGACCTATTGTTACCTACCCGACGAGATTCAAAAATGGCCGGGTTTACCTCTCTCTTTAAGCGGGGAAGAAGTGATGCCCCTTGATTATCGTGCAGGTGACAGTGGGTGGCTGCTCTATGGTCGCGGACTAGACAAAGCGCGGATCAGTAATTTTCAACAACGTTTGGGAATTGCGATTGTGATTGTGTCTTCATGGCGTATTGATGACTACCAAGTTGTCCGCATCGCGGGCAGCATCACGCCAAGAATTAAAAAACTCGCTGATGAATGTTTATTAGACGTGGTGCCATTGGGGCAAATCCCGCGCTTACGTTCACCGGGGATCTTGTTGATGGATATGGACTCCACGGCAATTCAAATCGAATGTATTGATGAAATTGCCCGCTTAGCAGGAGTGGGTGAGCAAGTGGCAGAGGTCACTGAGCGCGCCATGCTAGGGGAGCTCGATTTCACCGAAAGCCTACGTGCTCGCGTCGCATTATTGGAAGGCGCAGATGCGGCTATCTTAGATAAAGTCTTAGAAACACTGCCATTAATGCCAGGCTTAACGAACCTTGTTCGCAAGCTACAAGCGATGAATTGGCATATTGCAATCGCCTCTGGCGGCTTTACGTTCTTCGCCGATAACCTAAAACAAAAACTCAAATTAGTTGCGGCTGTGGCTAACCAGCTTGAAGTAAAAAATGGCAAGCTAACAGGGAAGGTCAAAGGGCCGATAGTCGATGCGAAATATAAAGCGCAAACCCTTGTAAAATTAGCAGAAAAATTAGAAATCCCCATCGAGCAAACTGTGGCGATTGGCGATGGTGCCAATGACCTAAAAATGATCCGCAAAGCAGGGCTGGGAATAGCGTACCATGCGAAACCAAAAGTGTATGCGAGAGCAAAAGTGGCGATTCGTCATGCGGATCTCATGGGGGTGTTGTGTGTGCTCAGCGGGGGCTTGAAGCACGAGGAACGCTAATATTCTTCATATTTCGTGCTGTGGCGGTGTTGGCTTCACTCGGCTGCTTGGGTCACATACTTGTGTATGCTCCCCAAGACATCCTCCTTTGCCGCCTTGCCACAACACGAACTATTTTGAATATTATGAGATTAATTTAACGCTAAATAAATAGATAAAAGAGTTTGCTGTAGCGGTGTTGGCTGCGCTCGCTAACCCTAGTCACATACAGGTGTATGCTCCTAGGGCTTAGCTTCACTTGCCGCCTTGCTACAACACAATCCATTTTGAATGTTAAGCTAATTTAATTTTCAAGATTCAAGATTCAAGATTCAAGATTCAAGATTCAAGATCATTAGAACACTGTGGTTCGGCGGTTGTAATACAGCATAATTTTAACGAGGAGTTTGGTGTGGCGAAAGGGGTAAAAAGGGCGTTTGTCTGTAATGAATGCGGGGCGGATTATCCGCGTTGGCAGGGGCAATGCAGTGCTTGCCATGCATGGAATACGATTACGGAAGTGCGTCTTGCCTCAACAAACTCGGTTTCACGTAATGACCGGTTAACGGGGTATGCGGGGAATGCGGCGGGGGTGAGTAAAGTTCAGAAACTTTCTGATATCAGCCTTGAAGAATTACCGCGTTTTACCACTGGGTTTAAAGAATTTGACCGCGTGTTGGGTGGTGGCGTCGTGCCGGGAAGCGCTATTTTGATCGGCGGAAATCCGGGAGCCGGTAAAAGTACCTTGCTGCTGCAAACCATGTGTTTACTATCTCGCGAAATGAAAACCCTGTATGTCACGGGGGAAGAGTCATTGCAACAGGTGGCGATGCGTGCGCACCGATTAGGTTTGCCAACAGACTCGCTCAACATGCTCTCTGAAACCAGCATCGAACAAATTTGTTTAACCGCAGAGCAAGAACAGCCCAAATTAATGGTCATTGACTCCATCCAAGTGATGCATATGGCGGATATCCAATCGTCACCGGGGAGTGTCGCGCAAGTCCGTGAAACCGCTGCCTATTTAACGCGGTTTGCCAAAACCCGCGGTGTCGCCATTATTATGGTGGGTCACGTAACCAAAGACGGCTCGTTGGCGGGGCCTAAAGTGCTTGAACACTGTATTGACTGCTCGATTATGTTAGATGGTGATGCCGATAACCGTTTTCGCACCCTGCGCAGCCATAAAAACCGTTTTGGGGCGGTGAACGAATTAGGGGTGTTTGCTATGACAGAACAAGGCCTCAAAGAAGTCAGTAACCCATCAGCCATTTTCTTAAGTCGTGGTGATGAAATTACGTCAGGCAGTTCGGTGATGGTGGTGTGGGAAGGCACGCGCCCACTGCTGGTGGAAATTCAAGCACTGGTTGATCACTCAATGATGTCTAACCCGCGCCGTGTTGCAGTTGGCTTAGAGCAAAACCGTTTAGCGATTTTATTGGCGGTGCTGCACCGTCATGGTGGCTTGCAAATGTCGGATCAAGACGTGTTTGTGAACGTGGTGGGTGGCGTCAAGGTCACTGAAACCAGTGCTGACCTTGCTTTGCTGCTGTCCCTTGTGTCCAGTTTTCGCGACCGTCCGTTACCGCGCGACCTTGTCGTTTTTGGTGAAGTTGGGCTGGCGGGGGAAATTCGCCCAGTGCCAAGCGGGCAAGAGCGTATTTCAGAAGCGGCAAAACACGGTTTTAAACGCGCCATTGTTCCCCATGCGAATATGCCGAAAAAATCACCGCCAGATATGAAAGTGTACGGGGTGAAAAAATTAGCGGATGCATTAAGTATTTTGGACGAGCTATAACGCTCTGAGTTAAAAGGAAAAACCATGGCTGAATTTGACTATCTAAAAAACGCGATCAAACGGGCGGGTTATACGCTGCAACAGGTTGCGGATGCGACAGATATGACCAAAGGCTATCTCAGCCAGTTGATTAATGACAAAATTAAGAGCCCTAGCGCCCAAAAAATTGCGGCGCTTCATCGCTTTCTCGGATTGGAGTTTCCTAACCAGCAAAAAACAATCGGTGTGGTGTTTGGTAAATTTTACCCGTTGCACACGGGGCATATTTATCTGATCCAACGGGCATGTAGCCAAGTGGATGAATTACATATTATTTTGTGCCACGATGAGCCTCGTGATAAAGAGCTGTTCGTTAATAGTTCCATGTCCCAGCAACCTACAGTGAGCGACAGACTTCGTTGGTTGCTACAAACCTTTAAATATCAAAAGAATATCCATATTCACTCGTTTGATGAACAGGGTATTGAGCCGTATCCACATGGCTGGGAAGTGTGGAGCGATGGGATGAAAGGCTTTTTGAAAAAGCACAACATTAACCCAAGCTTTATCTATTCAGGGGAAGCAAATGATGCCCCGCGCTATAAGAAATACTTGGGGATTGAAACTATCCTTATCGATCCTGAGCGCACGTTTATGAATATTAGCGGTAACCAAATCCGCCAAGCACCATTTCGTTATTGGGAATATATTCCGACTGAAGTGAAGCCATTCTTTGTACGTAAAGTGGCGATTTTAGGTGGGGAATCCAGTGGAAAATCCACGTTGGTCAATAAATTAGCCAATATTTTTAATACGTCTAGTGCATGGGAATATGGCCGTGATTATGTCTTTAGCCATTTAGGCGGCGACGAAATGGCGCTGCAATATTCAGATTATGACAAAATCGCACTAGGGCATGCGCAGTATATTGATTTTGCAGTTAAATATGCAAATAAAGTCGCGTTTATCGATACGGACTTTGTGACCACACAAGCGTTCTGTTTGCGTTATGAAGGTAAAGAGCACCCATTTGTTCAAGCGCTAATTGATGAGTATCGATTCGACCTAGTTATTGTTCTCGAGAACAACACGCCATGGGTCGCCGATGGTTTGCGAAGTTTAGGCAGCGATAAAGACCGAAAAGCATTTCAAAATTTACTCATTGAAATGCTGAAGAAAAATAATGTTGAGTTTGTCCGCGTGGAGTCCTCAGACTACGACACACGCTTCTTGGAGTGTATCTCATTAGTTCAACAGTTATTGATGTTGGATGATCTATAAAATCCACAATAAAAACGGTGCTGTTTGGGCACCGTTTTATTACCTTTATCCCTTAAACGCGCAGACGTTAGAAGGATTAAGCGGCAATTCATTATATTCAAAATAATTCGGCTTGCAGGTAGGAGGCGAGTGAAACTAAGCCCTAGGAGCATACATAAGTATGTGACTAGGGTTAGTAAACGAAGCCAACGCCGCTGCAAGCCGAAGAATGAAGAATATTATTTGGTCATACGCTTATACTTCATCCGATGCGGCTGCAACGCTTCCGCACCTAACGTACGCTTTTTATAATCTTCATACTCAGAGAAGTTACCTTCGAAGAACGTAATATTACCTTCATCTTGATAATCAATGATATGCGTAGCGATACGGTCAAGGAACCAACGGTCATGGGAAATAACCATAGCGCAACCAGGGAACTCTAACAGCGCATTTTCTAACGCACGTAAGGTTTCTACGTCGAGGTCGTTGGTTGGTTCATCGAGTAACAGTACGTTGCCGCCGACTTGCAGCAGTTTGGCTAAGTGTAAACGACCACGTTCACCACCGGATAACTCGCCAACACGTTTACCTTGGTCAATGCCTTTAAAGTTAAAGCGGCCAACGTAAGCACGGCTCGGGATCTCGAAGTTACCAATACGCATGATATCTTGCCCGTTGGAAATCTCTTCCCATACGGTTTTGCTGTCATCCATTGAGTCACGGAACTGGTCAACAGAGGCAATCTTAACTGTTTCACCCACAGTGATCGACCCTGAATCAGGTTGCTCTTGGCCTGAAATCATACGGAATAGGGTGGATTTACCCGCACCGTTTGGACCGATAATCCCAACAATTGCCCCTTTAGGAATGGAGAAATTCAGGTTATCGATTAATACGCGGTCACCATAGGATTTACTTAGGTTTTCAACCTCGATGACTTTGTCACCTAAACGTGGTCCAGGTGGAATAAAGAGTTCGCTTGTTTCATTACGTTTTTGATATTCAACGTTATTAAGTTCTTCAAAGCGAGCTAGACGCGCCTTACCTTTCGATTGACGGCCTTTCGGGTTTTGACGGATCCACTCAAGCTCTTTCTCAATAGACTTACGGCGAGCGGCTTCAGTTGATGCCTCTTGCGCCAAACGCTCATCTTTTTGCTCAAGCCATGAAGAGTAGTTGCCTTCCCATGGAATACCTTCACCACGGTCAAGCTCAAGGATCCAACCTGCAACGTTATCTAAGAAGTAACGGTCATGCGTGATGGCCACAACGGTACCTTCGTAGTCATGTAAGAAGCGCTCTAACCACGCAACAGACTCGGCATCCAAGTGGTTGGTTGGTTCATCGAGCAGCAGCATGTCTGGTTTTTCCAGCAGTAGGCGGCAAATTGCCACACGGCGGCGTTCACCCCCAGAGAGGTTTTCAATTTTTGCATCCCAAGCAGGCAGGCGCAGCGCATCAGCGGCACGCTCCAATTGGTTATCTAAATTGTGACCATCTTGCGCGGAAATAATCGCTTCTAACTCGCCCTGTTCTTTGGCCAGTTTGTCAAAATCTGCACCTTCTTCAGCGTAGGCGGCATAAACTTCGTCTAAACGCGTTAATGCACGTTTAACTTCGCCAACGGCTTCTTCTACTGCTTCACGCACGGTGTGCTCAAGGTTCAGTTTTGGTTCTTGTGGCAGGTAGCCGATTTTTAAACCAGGTTGTGGACGTGCTTCACCTTCGATATCGGTATCAATACCCGCCATGATGCGCAGTAATGTTGATTTACCTGCACCGTTGAGACCTAAAACACCGATCTTAGCCCCCGGGAAGAAGCTCAGAGAGATATTTTTTAAAATATGACGTTTCGGTGGAACAATTTTTCCAACCCGATACATACTATAAACGAATTGAGCCAAGTTATTTACCTTTTGTTTTATAAAGGGAATTTTAATTTTATGCTGTTTTCTGTACGTCAGGGGAAAATGCCCTAAAAGACAGCGAAAAACCGCGATAAATTGTTTGTCCTGAACTATACCTGAACATCAGAGGATCATCCATCCCTCCCCGTTATCTGATGAGAGATAGGCAGATAACAGCGGTGTTTTATTTTTAAACATTTACTTTTTTAACTCTGATTGTATAGTGAGTCGATACGCTATACAGGGAGTGAATTGTGATAAAAAGTTTTAAGCACAAAGGAATAGAGCGTTTTTTTATGATGGGAATTACCTCAGGTATTCAAGCGAAACATATTACAAAATTACGGATACAGCTTACTGCGTTAAATACGGCCAAAAGACCACAAGATATGTCTGCACCCAGTTGGAAACTACATCAGTTAAAAGGTGCTGATTTGCAAAGTCATTGGTCAATATCCGTCAATGGAAATTGGCGGTTAACGTTTAAATTTGAGGATGAAGATGCCATCCTCGTTGATTATCAAGATTATCATTAAGGTGAAAATCATGAATAAAATGCATAATCCAGTACACCCGGGTATGGTGTTGCGTGAGTATTTAGAGGGTATTTCAGTAACTGATGCAGCGAAAGGGTTGGGTGTCACTCGTGCAACATTGTCGCGTATTCTTAATGGCAGCAGTGGCGTTTCGGCCGATATGGCGCTCCGCTTGGAAATGGCATTAGGAACGAGTGCAAAGATGTGGGTAGACATGCAGGCTCAATATGAGCTGTGGCAAGCCTCTTTAGCAGAGCGGCCGGCAATCAAACCTTTATTTCCGACTCAAGTGGATACTGAGCTGCATAAATGATACGTAAAAGACTGTAAAGCAGGTAAATTCAGGAACTCTCCGCTGTTGCTCGATAAAAACTTTCGGTAGCATTAACATTATTGATATATGTTTAATATACCCGTAATCCTTCAAGTTGCAGCGGTGTTGACTACGCTACGCTCGCCGAGTCACATAGTATATCTATGCTTCTCGTCTATCTTCGCTTGTCGCCTACCTGCAACTCGAATTATTTGGGGTATATATAGGTTAAGGTTTTTCCTGTATTTTGACTTTAATTTAGCGATGGAGCGAGTGGATATGAAACGTTGGTTAGCGGCAATTCCAGTGACAATGATGCTAGTTTCTAGCACCGTATGGGCGGATTCCCTACAGTCACAGCGGGAGCGGTATCAAGCGATTAAAACCGCTTGGGATGCAAATAAAATGGATGAAGTGGAGCGCTTATTACCGACGTTGCATGATTATCCTCTTTATCCTTATTTGGCTTACCGTGAGCTGACGCAAGACCTTGATATTATTTCACCTCGTCAGGTTCAGGAGTTTATTAACGCCTACCCAACGCTACCTGTTGCTAAGAATTTAAAAACGCGTTTTGTCAACGAACTTGCCCGTCGCCAAGAGTGGAAATCATTGCTTGAATTTAGCCCGGAAGCACCAAAACCTGCCGAAGCACAATGTAATTTCTATTTTGCTAACTGGGCTGTTGGGAACAAACAAGTGGCTTGGCAAGGCGCTGAAAAAGCGTGGTTAAATGGCCATTCAATGCCCGCGGCCTGCGATAAACTCTTTAACGAATGGGAAAAAGCAGGCTATTTAAGTGCTGAAATGGTGCTAGAGCGAATTAATCTGGCAATTAAAGAAGGGAACCCGTCGATTGCCAGTTATTTAGCAAAACGTCTACCGCCGAGTTATAAAACCATTGGTGATGCGTTGATTAAATTGCAAAATGAGCCAGCTTCGGTGGTTTCGTTTGCAAAAACTGTCACCCCAACGGATTTTACTCGCCAAGCAACCATTGCGGCATTTAACCGCTATGCACGCCAATCGCCAGATGCTGCTCGCTCGGTATTAAGCAGCGTAAGCTCTGCGCAAAAAATGAATATTGCTGAAAGCCAGCAGCTAAAAGACAGCATTGCATGGCAGTACATGGGGGATGTGCCCCCTGAACAAGCACAGTGGCGTGATGAGACTATTCAGGAAACGAATTCAGCTTCGTTAAAAGAGCGCCGTGTTCGTCTTGCGTTAGGGCAAGGGGATAAAACGGGTGTTGCTTCATGGCTAAGGCAGCTTCCAGCGGACGTGAAAAACAAAGAAGAATGGCAATATTGGCAGGCGATTACGCTAATTGATGCCGGGAAAAAAGCAGAAGGCGAAACGCTGCTTCGCCAGCTAACTGAAAAACGTGGTTTCTACCCGATGGTTGCCGCACAAGTGTTAGAGATTGATTACCCTGTGTTAGTTAAAAGCGCGGTGAAACCAGATGCGAGCATCAGCCAGCTCCCTGAGGTCCAACGTGTGCGCGAGCTAATGTATTGGGAAATGGATAATTTAGCGCGCTCAGAATGGGCAAGCTTGGTGGCATCCCGCCCTGCCAATCAACAAGAACAGCTGGCTCGTTATGCGTTCGATAACCAATGGGCAGACCTCAGTGTGCAAGCTACTATCACGGCAAAACTGTGGGATCACCTTGAAGAGCGCTTTCCGTTAGCGTGGGACAAAGAATTTAATCTGTATACCAAATCAAAAGATATACAAAAAAGTTATGCGATGGCTATCGCTCGCCAAGAGAGTGCTTGGAACCCACAAGCGCGTTCGCCAGTGGGCGCAACAGGTTTGATGCAGTTAATGCCAGCAACAGCAAAACATACCGCACAGAAGCAAGGTATTGATTATGTGAATACTAGCCAGCTCACTAACCCAACGATGAATATCGAACTGGGTACGGCGTATTTGGAAGATGTTTACCAGCAATTTGGTAATAACCGTATTTTAGCCAGTGCGGCTTATAATGCAGGTCCATCAAGGGTGACTCGTTGGTTGGGGAACAGTGGCGGCCGTATTGATGCCGTGGCATTTGTTGAAAGTATTCCGTTCTCAGAAACCCGCGGCTACGTGAAAAATGTGCTGTCGTATGATTTGTTCTATCGTCATTTTATGGGGCAAAAGGGGAGTAAGGTTTTACTGCCCAATGAATGGAATATGAAATACTAATTCGCGTCATATTTTGAGCTGTGACGTTGTTGACTGCTCTCGGCTACTCGGGTCACATACTTGTGTATGCTCCCCGAGCTATCCTCGCTGGTCGCCTAGTCACAACTCAAACTATTTAACGTATTAGTGTTTGTCATATTTTGAGTATTAAGACTTGCCATCTTTCGAATTATAGGGGTGTTGGTTTCACTTGCTAACCCTAGTCACATACTTGTGTATGCTCCTAGGGCTTAGCGCCACTCGCCGCCTACCTACAATCCGAACTATTTTGAGTATTAAGACTTGCCATCTTTCGAATTGTAGGGGTGTTGGTTTCACTTGCTAACCCTAGTCACATACTTGTGTATGCTCCCCGAGCTATCCTCGCGGGGAGCCTAGTCACAACTCAAACTATTTAGTGTATTAATGAAGTAACTAAATGAAATTTGGTTGTTTTTTGTGTTGTTGAATCATGAGTAGCGTTTGGTTGATGATTTCTAATCAGAGTGTGTTATTATTTGTACTAGTTAAATAGTATGGATGGATAAACGATGACAGCAAATCAACACCATGATCCGGCGCTAACAGCCGATGAGAACGCTGACTGGCTGCGCTTTGTGAATTTACTTCAACTGGCCTTTGAACAAGATATTCAATTGCCAGTTTTGCAATTACTGCTTACTCCAGATGAACGAACGGCCTTAGCAACTCGAGTCAGAATCGTACAAGAGCTGATGCGTGGCGAAATGAGCCAACGAGAGCTGAAAAATGAGCTCGGTGTTGGGATCGCAACAATTACACGTGGGTCAAATAGTTTAAAGTCAGCGCCTATTCCTGTGAAGGAGTGGCTGGAGCAGCAACTCCTCTGATATTCGTCATACTTCAAATTGTAGGGGTGTTGGCTTCGCTTGCTAACCCTAGTCACATACTAGTGTATGCTCCTAGGGCTTAGCGCCACTCGCCGCCTACCTACAATCTGAATTATTTAGAATATCTTTATTTTTCATACTTCGCACGATGACGTTGTTGACTGCTCTCGGCTACTTGGGTCACATACTTATGTATGCTCCCCAAGCTATCCTCGTTGGTCGCCTAGTCACCGCACGAATTATTTAGAATATCTTATTCGTCATACTTCGAATGAGTACACATAAAAAAAGTATGGTTTCCCATACTTTGGTGTGTATTAAAGTGGCACTTTTGCCTACATGCAATTTTAATTATTTTGAGTATAATTAGTCTTCGACTTGGTTTAGCTCTTTATAAATTTCATGCTTAATGGGAACCAAAGCCAATATCAAGGCTTGTTGGTAAACACTGGTGCGGGTTAATACGCCGTCAGTGAAAAAACCAATGGCTCCACCTTGTTGTTTGATATTATCGATACCCGTCAAAAAGGCCATTTCATCGCCGAGTTCACGACCTTCACGAATACCTGCCAGAATTTTTTCTGGGATCATAATACTTGCAGAGCGAGATTCACCGCGAATTTGTTTATGTTCAATGACAATCCAAGCGAAAGTCATATCATCATCAATACCCGCTTCAATACCAACCCAAAAGTCAGCTTCTGGGCGAACTTGTCTTGAAGCCATCACGCGTTGTCTAGCGCCTGTACGGGTTTCATTATTACCGATAGGTTGCTGTGGAACACTGCTATCGACATTAATATCTTCAATTTGATAACTGCCTGGCCCAAAAACAGCATCGAAAGCTAGATGGATTGCTTTAATTTTGGCAGGGTTAGTCGTTGCAGCTATAACTTGGTACATTCATTATTTTCCTTTGAACACATACTTCGAAAAGTAATAACGGAACACATCTATGTTACAGGTTTATCTTGTTCGCCACGGCGAAACTGAATGGAATTTGGCTCGCCGCATCCAGGGACAATCTGATAGCCCTCTGACAGCCACGGGACGATTGCAAGCAAAGCAGGTGGCTGAAAGGATAAAATCAGAAGGCATTACCCATATTATCACTAGTGATATGGGGCGCACACTAGAAACTGCACAAATCATTGCAAGTGTATGCGGATGTGAAATTATCACAGAACCGCGTCTACGTGAACTAAATATGGGCGTGCTGGAGCAAAGAGCGATTGAATCATTAACGGAAGAAGAAGAACAATGGCGCAAAAGCTTGATTGATGGCACCCGTGGTGGGCGAATTCCTAATGGGGAATCGATGGAGGAGCTTTACACTCGTATGTTTGCGGCGCTCAATAGTTGCTTAGATTTGCCTGAAGGTAGCCGACCATTACTCGTCAGTCATGGCATTGCGCTGAGCTCATTGATAAGCCGTATTATGGGCGTCCCTGCGTATTCAGAACGTCGCCTACGCTTACGAAATTGTTCGTTATCACGTGTGGATTACCAAAACAGCCCATGGTTAGCGAATGGCTGGATTGTGGAAACAGCAGGGGAAGTCACGCATTTAACGCAACCTGCGTTGGATGAACAACAAGGCTAGTGAGAGAAAAAGGCGTTTCATGGTAGAAACGCCTTTCGATTAAGCGGCTACAGCGACATCCGTTTTGATAGGTACATAGTAATCAAACGTATCAATATGCGTTTTGGGGTCATCACTGTCAGGTGTGATCTTATGCAACTCAATATTTTTTAATCGATAATGTTCGATGTCATACCCTGGTCGACGGGTCAAATTGAGTTTTGGCAAATACACACCATAGATCTGATACAAAAACTCTTGCAGTGCATCACGCGTTGGTACTCCGCTAAATGAAAATTTCACATAATTTCCACTTGGTAGCGTGATATTTGCGTATTGATCGGTATTGAAACTTGCATCTTCAGGTTTCACTGCCGTGGTGTAAAACACCGTCTGTTCATCTTCCTTTTCAGGATTATGGATTGCATGATGCAAACCAAATACTTCAGAGGCAATAGTTGTCGTATTGTCCAAATAATAGTGCCAGAACGTTTGGCGCATTTTTGAGCAGGCGGTTGACCATTCTTCTAACGCATATGAACAGCTTTGTTCTAAGCCAACCAGTGACAACTCAGGCATTTGCATAAATTCATGGTCAATATTGACGTGATTATCTAAAATAATCGGCGGGCAGATACCCGCTGCGCACCACTCTTCGCTACGGCGATAAAAAGCAGGCGTTAAATTAAACTGCTTTTTAAAGGCGCGCGTAAATGTTTGTTGCGAGTCAAAGCGATATTGCAGCGCAATATCTAAAATCGGGCGGCTGGTTAAGCGTAGCGCTACCGCAGCGCGAGAAAGCCTTCTAGCTCGAATATAAGCCCCAATCGCTTGGTCGGTGACCTCTTTGAACATTCGTTGTAAATGCCACTTAGAGTAGCCTGCTTTTGCAGCGACGTTATCAAGCGAAAGCGGTTTATCGAGGTTATCATCTATCCAGCGAAGTAAGTCGCGAATAATATTAGTTTGATCCATGTATATCCCCAGCCAATGCGACTTATAGAACAGATATAATCTATCAATGAATTGCTATTCTATATCAAGTTATCTTTTTCGTTTATAGTAAATGAGTTGTATTTGGGAATTAGTTAGAAAAGTAAATAATTAACCCCGTTAAGGTGTTTTATTGGTGTAAATTGAATAGGAAACCCAGTATGCGTTTTTCCACGTTAAAAAAAATCGTATTTGCGTCGTTGTTAGCGGCGGCGTCTGGTTCAGCGCTCGCTGAAGAAGTTGGTTCAGTGGATACTGTGTTTAAAATTTTTGGGCCGGACCATAAAATTGTTGTTGAAGCCTTTGATGACCCTGATGTTGAAAATGTGACATGCTATTTGAGTCGTTCAAAAACGGGTGGGATCAAGGGTGGGTTAGGGTTAGCGGAAGATACGTCTGATGCGGCAATTTCCTGCCAACAAGTTGGTCCCATTGAATTGAGCGACCGTGTAAAACGTAAACCAACAAAAGGTCAGGTTGTTTTCCAGAAAAGAACGTCGTTAGTCTTCAAGAAACTGCAAGTTGTACGTTTCTACGACCCAAAACGGAATGCACTGATTTATTTAACCTACTCAGACAAAATGATCGACGGTTCTCCGAAGAATGCATTAAGTGCAGTACCGATTATGCCTTGGTAATAGGGTAAGATGCCAATAACCTAGGTTTACTGGCATCTTATTTAAAAATACCATACAAAAAACCGTTCTCTTTCATGGTGATGACCAGAAGGGGTCTGTATGCCATGCCGTGGGGAAACCAGCACTATCTAAATAGTTTGTCACACAATAGTATTTTCCTATCAAAATCGTTAAATCATCATATAAATTAACGTCTTGTATGTCTAAAAACAGTAATATTCTATGTGCCATTGCGAATGGGCTATAAATACGATTGTTGTTTGTTGGTGGAATATTAAGTAATGAAATGATATTTGAAGGGGCGCGAAAGTTCGCATTCCATAACCGACTATGATGAGCATAGCGGTTTCTGATATCTCTAAGTACTCTTAGCCAAGAACAAAGTGCTCTAAAACTCGGTGCACCAAATTCAGAGGCCATTGAGTCCAAGGGGGCACCAGAGCGTTGATTAATAATAGCCGCATTTAGGTTATCGTATATCTTTGATATTGTTCCTATACTGAGAAATTCACTCGCTATCCAAAACGGTGGCAAAAACTTATAGTTATCATGAGTAATATTGTAATACTTTGATTTATAGTGAGTGGCATACTCTTCTTTTGTATTTGAAAACTCATTACTTATCTTGTTTCGAATAGAATCAATAAGGTATGTATTATTATTTTTTATACTAAACCATTGATTATCAAGGTACCAAAAAGGATTATTACTAATAGAGGACATGATGTGATCTAGGCGGCTTCTCAATTTTATTTCAATTCTCGCAATAGCTTTGAAAAAAATAAATCTGATCTGTTCATCAAATCGATATAAATCAACAGCATCTTCAAAAAACTCACCCGATCTATAGTTTTTCCCTGTAGGACAACTTGGGTCTAACAAAGGATGAAGGTAAATTTTAAAGTGGTAGTAGTTTATTTGAGATAATGTTTTTTCTGCAGCACTTTCATCAATAAAACTAAGTTGTTTTGTTTTTAGATCTGAAATGATCTCCGCAGGTGTTTTATACGGCTTTACATATGGGGTATAAGGCATATATTTGCGGTTCCATCGCGATTTTTACTAATAAAAAAGCTCATTACATTCCTAAAATACGTGTAAACGTTATAAAAGGAGCATAATGAGCGTTGTTATTGCCAATTATGCTTATCTCTTTTTTGATGTCAATACTTTTTGTTATTACTAGATTGATTTTTTTCAATTTAATTGAAAACAGTAAAACGTAATTGAAGGGAAATAGAAGGAAAAAATCCGCTGATGAAAAGACAGCGGATTTTAATAGTGAAAAGATAAAAAATTAGACTGCTAATTATTCGTCTAAATCACCACAGAAACGATAGCCTTCACCGTGGATAGTCGCGATGATTTCAGGCGTGTCTGGTGTCGATTCGAAGTGTTTACGAATACGACGGATCGTCACGTCAACAGTTCTGTCGTGTGGTTTTAATTCACGGCCAGTCATTTTCTTCAGTAAGTCAGCGCGGGTTTGAATTTTGCCCGGATTCTCACAAAAATGCAGCATCGCACGGAATTCACTACGTGGTAATTTGTAGTGCTCACCTGCTGGGCTGACTAATGAGCGGCTGTTAATGTCCAATTCCCAACCATTGAATTTATAGCTTTCAACGAGGCGGCGTTCTTCAGTACCACCTGCTAAATTCATAGTACGAGACAACAGATTACGTGCACGAATGGTCAGTTCGCGTGGGTTAAATGGTTTGGTGATATAGTCATCAGCACCGATTTCGAGGCCAAGGATTTTATCGACTTCGTTATCACGGCCTGTTAGGAACATTAACGCGATGCTTTCTTGTTCACGTAACTCACGAGCCAGCAATAAACCGTTTTTACCTGGTAAGTTAATATCCATGATGACTAAATTGATGTCATGCTCAGAGAGGATATTGTTCATCTCTTCGCCATCAGTTGCCTCATGGACCACATAGCCTTCCGCTTCAAAGATACTTTTTAGCGTATTGCGTGTGACAATCTCATCTTCAACAATCAAAATGTGTGGGGTCTGCATAGTTGCTACCTAAGTATTAAAATAAAAATACTGAACTCACAAGCCGTTTCCAGTTAGGTGGTTATTGATATTGTTCTCTGGAAAAACACGTTCATGAGTATAAATTTGTTTTGAAATTCAACAGTGACTTTATGTTGCCGTTTCTAGCAATTGACTCTAAAAATGAATCAAAATATAAGCACTCTCCCAATATTGGGCTGTTAACAGCAATATAACAGCTAATACTGCATTTACCACCTAAAAAACTAACTTTTGTTGATACATATCAAAATCAATTGTAGCACGTTAACAAAAATTGTTAGGGAGATAATTATATAAATTAACTGGCTGTTTAGATATCGGATAGACACTTAAAATTGCAGAGGGTAATGAGAGGGATTCCCGCTTGAGGTTGATATTAAAGCATTAAGTTTTTAGCGAGCTAAATATAACATTATTAATAATGCTCAATTTGTGACCTGGCTCGAATTCCGAAAAGTTCTTTCCCTTATCAAAAAGAGGCTTTGGTGACTCAGTGATAGCGGGAATGTAAAATTAACACCTCTGATTTGGGTTTTTATGGTGTTTAATTAGGAAAGTTACTTATTTTATTTCTGTTAAATGGTTTTTTTTACAATTAAGAAACATATTTATTGGTTTTTTTGTTTATTGAAGGTCGATAAAATCACGCGGTCAAGCAAATATACTTAATG
Organism: Providencia sp. UF-183; assembly: GCF_058246155.1. Classification (NCBI taxonomy): domain Bacteria; kingdom Pseudomonadati; phylum Pseudomonadota; class Gammaproteobacteria; order Enterobacterales; family Morganellaceae; genus Providencia; species Providencia sp. UF-183. The sequence goes on from NZ_JBSICD010000003.1 coordinate 74,230, forward strand.
TCTAGCAAGGTGAATTTTTCTAGGTTGATGAAGCCTGAATAACGATAAATTTTTTGCTTTTGGTGAGATGTGCCTTGCTCACAGTAAAGCTCGGTAACACATCATTATTGGCTATTTTATAGGCTAATTTAAATTAAAATGCTTAAAAAAATATTTAACCATTAATTTTGTTTTTTCTGGTTTTTAAAGCTATCTATTCTGTGTTATCGCTCTTTTTATTCAACGTTAGACTCTTTATCCAGATAATTTTTAATCAAAAAAAAGTGATTTTAGTGGTGTGTTTTTACAAATAAATTTGACAATTTATAGCGATTGCTTTAACCGTATAGGGAGAAACCTAATGGATCTAATGAGACAGACAGAATTTATGCGTAATATCAGCCTGACTATTATTATTACCACCACCACCGTAACCACAGGAAACGGGGCGGGCTGACGCATCCAAAAAATAAAAATGAAAAAGCCCGCATCCCTTACCAGATGCGGGCTTTTTTTTGGTGTTAATTCAGGAGAGAAATACCATGCGTGTGCTTAAATTTGGCGGTACTTCGGTTGCGAATGATGAACGAGTACTGAATGTTGCTGACATCGCTGAAAGTAAATTAGCAGATGGGCAAGTGGCTCTGGTGCTGTCAGCGCCAGCAAAAATCACTAACCATCTCGTTGCAATGATTGATAAAACGGTTGCAGGTCAGGATGTCATCACGCATGTGAATGATGCCGAAATGATTTTTGCTAACCTGCTAAAAGGATTGAAGGAAAAACAGCCCGGTTTTGAGTATGACCGACTGAAAAAACTCACTGAGCAAGAATTCGCGCAAATCAAACAAGTACTGCATGGTATTACTCTTCTAGGGCAATGCCCTGATAGCATTAACGCATCTATCATTTGTCGTGGTGAAAAACTGTCAATTGCCATTATGGAATCCGTTTTAAAAGCACGGGGTCATAACGTCACGGTAATCAATCCTGTCGAAAGTTTGTTAGCAAAGGGGCACTACCTCGAGTCTACAGTTGATATCAATGAATCAACAAAGCGTATTGCTGACCTAAATATCCCTAAAGACCACTTTGTATTAATGGCTGGGTTTACCGCAGGAAATGAAAAAGGAGAGTTAGTCGTTTTAGGCCGTAATGGTTCCGATTACTCAGCCGCTGTATTAGCCGCATGCTTGCGCGCAGATTGTTGTGAAATTTGGACTGACGTGGATGGTGTCTATACTTGTGACCCACGCCTTGTACCAGACGCCCGTTTATTGAAAGGGATGTCGTATCAAGAAGCCATGGAGCTTTCTTATTTCGGCGCCAAAGTTCTTCACCCTCGCACCATTGCCCCCATTGCCCAGTTCCAAATTCCTTGCCTGATTAAAAACACCACTAACTTAAGCGCTCCAGGTACTTTGATTGGTGATGGTCAGACCGATGACAGCACGCCAGTAAAAGGCATTACTAACCTGAATAACATGGCGATGATCAACGTCTCTGGGCCGGGTATGAAAGGGATGGTTGGAATGGCGGCACGCATTTTCTCCGTGATGTCCCGCAAAGGTATCTCAGTTGTGTTGATTACCCAGTCATCGTCTGAATACAGTATCAGTTTTTGTGTGCCACAAGGGGAGTTGTTGCGTGCTCGTGCAGCCCTCGAAGAAGAGTTCTATTTAGAGCTTAAAGATGGCGTGTTAGACCCGCTGGATGTGATGGAACAACTGGCGATTATCTCCGTAGTTGGTGATGGTATGCGCACGTTAAAAGGTATTTCTGCGCGTTTCTTCTCCGCATTGACTCGCGGTAACATCAATATTGTTGCAATTGCCCAAGGCTCGTCTGAGCGCTCTATTTCTGCGGTAATTGCTAATGAGTCAGCGACAACCGCCGTTCGTCTCTGCCACCAAATGCTGTTCAATGCAGAGCAAGTGATTGAAGCCTTTATTGTTGGTGTAGGCGGTGTAGGTAATGCATTAATTGAGCAAATTCATCGCCAGCAACAATGGTTAAAGCAAAAGCACATCGACCTGCGTGTGTGCGGTATTGCTAACTCGCGCGCGATGTTGACCAATATGCAAGGCATTGACCTTGATAATTGGAAGGCGGAACTAGCACAAGCGAAAGAGCCATTCAGTTTGAGCCGCCTGATCCGCTTAGAGCGTGAATATCACTTCTTAAACCCAGTGATCATCGATTGCACATCTAACCAAGAAATTGCTGAACAATATGTGAATTTCTTAAAAGATGGCTTTAACGTCGTCACGCCGAATAAGAAAGCAAACACGTTATCCATGGATTATTACCATCAATTACGTGCTGCAAGTGAAACATCAAAGCGTAAGTTTTTATATGATACTAACGTGGGAGCTGGTCTGCCAGTCATCGAAAACCTGCAAAACTTACTCAATGCAGGTGATGAGTTGGTACATTTTAGCGGCATCTTATCTGGCTCATTATCCTTTATTTTCGGTAAGTTAGATGAAGGCATGTCATTGTCTGAAGCCACCACATTGGCGAAAGAAAAAGGCTTTACTGAGCCAGACCCTCGTGATGATTTATCAGGGATGGATGTTGCGCGTAAGCTATTAATTTTAGCCCGTGAAGCAGGATACAATTTAGAGTTGCAAGATATTGAAATTGAAGCGGTTCTCCCTGCTGACTTTGATAGTTCAGGCCCAGTTCCAGAGTTTATGGCGCGTTTACCACAACTTGATGCCCAATTTGCTGCGCGGATAAAAGCCGCAGAAGCAGAACAAAAAGTGTTACGCTATGTTGGTTTGATAGAAGAAGGGCGCTGCCAAGTTAAGATTGTTGCTGTCGATGGCAATGACCCGCTCTTTAAAGTCAAAAATGGCGAAAACGCATTGGCTTTCTATACGCGCTATTACCAACCAATTCCTTTAGTATTAAGAGGTTATGGTGCAGGTAATGATGTTACCGCAGCTGGTGTATTTGCAGATATGTTACGTACTCTGTCATGGAAATTGGGAGTTTAATAAGTGATTAAAGTTTATGCACCCGCTTCAATCGGTAATGTTAGCGTCGGGTTTGATGTCCTTGGCGCGGCAGTTTCACCTGCTGATGGCTCACTATTAGGCGATTGTGTGACTGTCGAGGCGGCAGAGACATTTTCGTTAACCAACAAAGGTAAATTTGTTTCTAAGCTACCAAAGAAAAACGAACACAATATCGTTTACCAATGTTGGCAGCTGTTTTGCGAGCGTTTGGGGAAACAGCTGAATGTAGCAATGACGCTTGAGAAAAACATGCCAATTGGCTCAGGCTTAGGCTCTAGTGCATGTTCTGTTGTTGCAGCCCTGATGGCGCTGAATGAATTTGCAGAAAAACCGTTTGATGACACGCAGCTGCTTGGCATGATGGGGGAATTGGAAGGGCGTATTTCGGGTAGCGTGCATTACGATAACGTCGCACCGTGTTTCCTCGGTGGATTGCAGCTGATTATCGAGCAAAATGGTATTATTTCCCAGCCAGTGCCTGCATTCGACAATTGGTATTGGGTGATGGCATATCCGGGAATTAAAGTCTCGACGGCTGAAGCGCGTGCTATCTTACCAAACAGCTATCCGCGTCATGATATCGTCAATCATGGGCGCTATCTCTCGGGTTTTATCCACGCTTGTCATACTAATCAGCCACTGTTGGCAGCGACGATGATCCAAGACGTGGTTGCAGAACCATACCGTACACAATTACTGCCTGGCTTTGCGGAGGCTCGACAAAACGCTAAAGAAATCGGTGCGTTAGCGTGTGGGATCTCCGGTTCAGGGCCAACATTATTTGCCATTTGTGATGATAAACTTATTGCAGAAAAAATGGCCGCGTATTTGCAACAACATTATATTCAGAATGATGAAGGCTTTGTGCATATCTGCCGTTTGGATCTCGCCGGGGCAAGGACAATAGGGTAAACAATGAAACTGTATAATTTAAAAGATAATAACGAGCAAGTTAGCTTTGCACAAGCTGTCAAACAAGGTTTAGGTAAGCAGCAAGGCCTGTTTTTCCCACAAGATTTGCCAGAATTTAGCGCAGCAGAAATCGACGAATTATTAAAATTAGATTTCGTGACGCGTAGTAGTAAAATTCTGAGCGCGTTTATTGGTGATGAAATTCCAGAAGCTGAGCTTGCCGCGCGCGTGAAAGCGGCATTTGCTTTCCCTGCGCCAGTTTCTAAAGTGGAAGATGACGTCGCAACTCTCGAATTATATCACGGCCCAACATTGGCATTTAAAGACTTCGGTGGGCGCTTTATGGCGCAAGCTCTGGGGCAAGTGGCGGGTGAGCAACCTGTTACAATTCTAACAGCAACGTCTGGTGATACTGGTGCGGCAGTGGCACATGCTTTCTATCGTTTAAATAACGTTCAAGTAGTGATCCTCTACCCAGAAGGCAAAATTAGCCCACTGCAAGAGAAACTGTTCTGTACACTCGGTGAAAATATCCACACGGTGGCTATCAAGGATGATTTTGATGCCTGTCAGGCATTAGTTAAACAATCGTTTGATGATGAGGAGTTGAAAAAAGCGTTATTCTTAAATTCAGCTAACTCGATCAATATTAGCCGTTTATTAGCGCAGATCTGCTATTACTTTGAAGCGGTTGCGCAGATCCCTGCTGAAAAACGTGATCATTTAGTGATCTCTGTTCCAAGTGGTAACTTTGGTGATTTAACGGCTGGTTTATTAGCAAAATCCATGGGCTTACCTGTTAAACGCTTTATTGCGGCAACCAACGTGAATGATACGGTTCCGCGTTATTTAGTCGAAGGTGAGTGGAAACCACATCAAACGATTGCAACGTTGTCTAACGCGATGGATGTGAGCCAGCCAAATAACTGGCCGCGCATTGAAGAACTTTTCCGTCGTAAAGGTTGGTCGATGAAAGAGCTTGGGTTTGGTGCAGTTGACGATGAAGTGACAAAAGACACCGTTCGTGAATTGGATAAAAAAGGGTATTTATCAGAGCCTCATGCGGCGGTTGCGTATCGTGTGTTGCGTGATCAACTCCAATCTGGTGAATATGGCTTGTTCCTCGGCACTGCACACCCCGCTAAATTCAAAGAAAGCGTTGAGGAGATCTTAAATAAGCAGATCCCTTTACCAAAAGAATTAGCTGAGCGCGCAGACTCGCCACTGTTATCTCATTTCTTACCTTCTGATTTTGCAAAATTACGTGAATTTCTAATGAAATTAGCACCAAAGCAATAAGTGGGTTGTGATGTCAAAACGGAAGCTTAGGCTTCCGTTTTTGTTTAACGGATGCCTAATTAATTATTATCATAATGATATTATTAGCTAAATTGAGCTCCATCCATCATCTCCATCGCGCCCACCATCAGAACCACCACGCCCACCTTTACCTCCTTTTCCACCGTTTGGCCCTGCATCACCCCCTTTTCCGCCATCACCACTTCCTGAGCCATCACCTCCATTGCCGCCATTTCCGCCATTTAATCCTCCATTGCCCCCACTACCGCCGTGACCGTTAACTGAACCATTTCCTCCATTTCCGCCATTCCCTCTGCCGTCACCGTTTCCTCCATTACCTCCATCACCTCCATAGATGCCCCCACTACCGCCATTTCCTCCATTTCCATTAGTTCCAGGGGCTGCATTTCCACCGTGGTTGCCGTGGCTCTGAGTAGTATGGCTTCCCCCATTTCCCCCATTTCCACCGTTTTGGCCGTCGCCGCCCACTCCTCCATTATTGCCATTACTGCCGTTGGCGCCATTTTGTCCACTAGTTGAGGTGTTTTCGTGATCAATCAATTGAAACGTATTTTTTTTCTCATGTATTAGCCCGCAATTAAATTGTGAAGGAGGATTAGTCATGATGGTGGTGGCTTCTTGAGATAAGCAACTAATCAATAAATTAAAGGAGTTAGTGGCATGGCTGGTAATAGAGATACTCATTAAGAGTAGAGAGCAGAATGATAAAGTTGATTGGTTATTCATAAGCGCCTCCATTTCCCCCCTTTAGGTAAGGGGGAAATATTGATTGGTATTATTAATTAGTGGCCATTACCACCATTTCCTCCATTGCCGCCATTACCGCCATTGCCGCCACTTCCACCACTTCCTCCACTTCCTCCATGGCCTCCATTACCACCATTACCACCATTCCCACCGTGATTTTGCCAGAGTTCGGATGTGGTTAAAGGCGGTGTTTCTAATAACCAGAGAAAAGATGCTGTTGCAAAAGATGAGATAGGAAATAATAAAGATATAATTAAAATAGATGTTTTATGCATATAAATCCCTTGTTTAAAGTGAATTAAATAAAGTGCATAAAAAAGTCTAATTTATTATTTGTAATATTCAATAGGTAGGAGATTTAATCTTTTCATTAAATATGTTGGTGATGAAATATAAAATAATAATAGCTTTCTTCATGGGTGCAATTGATTTTAGCCATATTATTTTATTTTGGATAATATGGCTTTGATAAAATTTAATTAATAAATTTCGAGTGGTTATCTATTTCATTTTGAATGTATGCAGACGAACTGTTTTTATTTAATTTGAGCATAACAATTGCTTTCTCATGTTCATTCATATCCGCAAATAAAGTGGCGGGGTTCATTTGGTTTTGTTTGAAGTTTGTTGATTTTTCAAGGTGTGACCGAATACTGCTTAACACAGTAGGGGCGGTATTATTTTGAGTGAAGCTTAAGGCGATAGCGGCTTTTTCATGGCTATCTAATTGAGAAAAGGTAGTGCCACTATTAATGTTTTTCTCAATATTAATACCTGCTTGGCTTAAATGTTGTTGGATGGCATATTGGTTAGCCGCAGAACTATTATTTTCAGTAAATGTTAATGCAGTGGCGGCATTTTTATGAATATCCATATCTGAATTTGCATTGGCAAGATGGGTGGTAGCAGCAATAAGACTTAGTGCAATAATAACCTTTTTCATTATCTATCCTTATTTAATTAAATGAATTTCAATAAGGTCATAATAATGAATACATACTGTCTAAAAGCTGACAGTAAAATGACAAGATTGCCATCTTACATATTGAATATTTAATTCTTGGGTAAGAAAATGGTAAATCGTGTTGAATATTCATCAGATTTCACGTTAATGCTTCCTTTATGGGTCAATATAATGGACTTCACAATGGCGAGGCCGATACCGCTTCCTTCATTTTTTCGTTGGCGTGATTTATCAACGCGATAAAATCGGTCAAATAACTTTGGCAAGTGTTCTTCTGGGATTTTGTTTCCCGGGTTACTGACAATAATTTCGATGCCATTTTGGACATTTGCTAGGTTTATACTTACTGTGTCACCTTTAGGTGTATAGCGGATAGCATTAGAAATTAAGTTTGTTAGTGCTCTTCTTAGCATGTCTTTGTCCGCTAAAATGATGTCAGCTTCGCCAACCATTTTAAGTTTAATTTCATTATCTTCAGCTAAGAACTCAAAATAATCGAAAATAAGCACAATTTCTGACTGTACATCCACTTGTTTTTTCTCAGGAATGAGTCGATTATCATCGGCTTGAGCAAGAAATAACATATCTGAAATCATTCGTGAAAGCCGGTTATACTCTTCTAGGTTTGAATAAAGAACTTCGACAAGTTCTTCTTTTGTACGGCTCTTATTTAGCGAAATTTGAGTTTCGGTCATTAGGTTTGTAATCGGCGTTCGCATCTCGTGAGCAATATCGGCTGAAAAATTAGTTTGCCTAACAAAAACATCCTCAATTTTGACTATCATTTGGTTAAATGACTCAGTGAGTTGTTTTAATTCTTTTGGTACGGATGTGGGGTCTAATCGAACACTTAAATTTTCTGAAGTAACATTTTTAATTTCATCACTCACTTCTTTAAGGGGTTTAAGCCCTTTAATGACCAGAAAATAGACAATAAATATTGTTAATAAACATAGCAAAACAGCGCTAATGATTAGGCTATTGATTAGCGAGCTTAAATAATCGTGATGAAAGTTAAGGGAAAGTGCGGTGACTAATCGGTATTGTTTGGCATCACTAGGTATGCCAACTTGAATATATTTTTCTGCGATGCGGTAATTTTCAAGGTATTGTTCGTGGTTATTTTTTTCAGCATTGTAGTTTTTTAATGCTTCAATAATATCTTTATTCGTATTGGGGGAAACTAACGTATTACCCTGATTATCTGAAAGGTAAACAGCAATATCTTGGTGCTCATTTAGAATAGTTTTTATACGCAAAAACTGTTCATTTTGCGGATCGGAATTTTCGCTTAATAAGCTGCTGATGGTTAGATTTATTTGGCTTAACGTGTATTCATCCTGTTGCTTAAAATGCAGCACAACGGAGTTGATCATGATCCAACTAAATAATAATAAAGCCAGTGAGAGCGTTGCACCGATCAAAACGACGAGCCGAGTTAAAATAGAGACTGGCGGATGAAATAATTTAATCATTTTCTGGGATCTCTAATAAATACCCCATTCCTCTAATAGTGTGGATCAATTTAGGCTCATAATTAAGATCTATTTTCGATCTCAAACGTTTAATTGCGACATCAATGACGTTAGTATCACTATCAAAATTCATATCCCACACCTTGGAGGCAATTAAAGAACGCGATAAAACCTCTCCTTGGTGCAAAACAAAAAATTCAAGTAGTGCAAATTCTTTACTGGTTAAATTAATTTTATCGTTAGCACGAGTAACGCGTCGTTTTATTAAATCAACATGAAGATCTGCGATATGGAATTGGGTTTTTTGGATACTATTATTACCACGGCGCAGTAAGGTGCGAACGCGCGCCAGTAATTCAGAAAAATCGAAAGGTTTGATTAAATAATCATCGGCTCCCAATTCTAACCCCTTTACTCGATGCTCAACATTACCCAGTGCAGTTAACATTAATATTGGGGTATTCCTTCCCATTGCTCGCAAGTTTTTAGCAATTTCCCAACCATTAATATCGGGTAACATCACATCAAGAATAATTAAATCATACTCTTCAGTTGTCGCCATATGCAGGCCTGTGATCCCATTTTCTATTGCATCAACCACAAAGCCAGATTCGGTTAACCCTTTAGATAAATATTCTCTGGTCTTATGTTCATCTTCCACAATAAGTAATTTCACAGTCACCTCAACGACAATATTTGCACTACTTCATTCTAAGCATTGAAATCCTCAAATGTAAAATGACAAATTTGTCATTTTCATGTCATGAATCTAACAGGCAGCTTTTTTTACTATAACGCCAATTTTAATCATCAGAGGCATGGCTATACCATGTATTTTCCCAAAATATTATTGATAGCAAATGCCCTAATTTTAAGTGGCTGTGTTTCATTAGCACCTGAATACCAACGCCCAAATTTAAATGTACCAAACCAATTAAACAGCGGTGTATCGACCTCAACTGAGCAACCGACATTTTTACTGCCAAGCTGGCAAGTGTTTATTCAAGACTCGCAACTGAAAGCGGTTATTCAACGTGCGCTTGAGAAAAATAGTGATCTGTATTTAGCTGCCTTGGATGTCGAAGAGGCCCGAGTTCGTTTTGGGCTAGCTAGCGCAGAAAAATACCCACAGATTAACGCTTCAATGGGGAGCGACTATAGCCGAGGGTTACAGCAAGGTGCAGCATTTGATAAAAAATATAATGCAGGCGTAGATATTAGCTATGAATTGGACTTTTTTGGGCGAATAAAAAATTTAACTGAAGGGGATAAAGCAAAATTTATTGCCTCAGAAGAGATGCACAGAGCAACTCAAATTTTAACGATTAAAACGGTTGCAGAAGCGTATTTAGATGTCGCATATAACCAGCAACTATTATTGATTGCACAAGAGACGAAAACGAGTTACCTCAATAGCCAATCGATCGTGGCACAAAAAGTGGCAGCAGGAAAAGCGACATTGGCTGATTTAGAACAAGCGAAAGGGCAAGTTCAGTCAATTGAAATCAATATCGAAAACATTCACAGCGAAATTGCCAGAAATGAAAATTTAGTGAATTTTTTAACGAATGACTATATTCAAAAAGTCAAAATGCCAGAAGGTGGTTTTGAACTAAATTACCCGTTGATCACCGCACCTTCGACCTTGTCTTCTGACATTTTATTAAGTCGCCCAGATATTATGGCAGCAGAGCAAAATATCATTTCCGAGAATGCCAGTATTGGTGTGGCAAGGGCTGCATTTTTCCCCTCTATTTCCTTCAATACAGGTGTCGCTAACAGCAACGATTCATTGTCAGGCTTATTTGATTCCTCAAATGGTGTTTGGAATTTTATTCCCAAAATCACCCTACCTATTTTTACTGGAGGAACAAATAGTCGAAACCTTGAGCTTGCAAATATCCGTAAAAACAAAGCGATTGTGAACTATGAAAAAAGTATTCAAGTGGCTTTTCGTGAAGTGAAAGATGCGTTGGTTATTAAGTCGAGCTTGGAAAAGCAATTAAGTGCACAGGTACTGTACGTCAATACATTGCAGAGTGTCTTAACACAAAAACAAGCCAGTTACCGCTATGGTGGCTCCAGCTATTTAGATGTGCTTGAAGCACAAAGAAGCTTATTTACTGAGCAGCAAAATTTACTGAAGTTAAAAATCGAACAGCAGAAGAATGAGGTGACTTTATTCTCTGCACTTGGTGGTGGGTTTATTAAATCATGAGGACAAGTATGAAAAAGTTAAATGGCATCGTTTTTGCCCTTTCAATGGGCATGTTCACTGCGGCAGGTTACGCAAATGCGGCGGATCATAATCATTCTGTTTATCCTGAAAAAGTTGCAGAGCCTGTTATCAATACGGAAGGGAAATTAATTTCTATTGATAAAGAAAATAAGAAATTAACGATTAACCACAAAGAGATTGAAAGTATTGGGTGGCCGCCAATGACGATGCGCTTCACCTATGAAGATGAAAATATGATTAAAGGCTTACAGGACAATGACGAATTAAAATTTTCCTTTGAGCAAAAAGGCAATCTTTCAATATTAAAATCCGTCGAAAAAATAAACTAATTAGATAGAGAGATGTTATGTCATTAGTTAACCTCACTAAATTGCTGTTGGTTATTATTATATCGAGCGTTATCTCAATCTTGTTTTATCGCTATTTTTTTATTGAAGAAAATAGTCACCAACCAATGGAAAAACAAGAACGCACGGTGTTGTATTGGTATGACCCGATGTATCCAAATACCAAGTTTGATCAACCGGGTAAGTCACCATTTATGGACATGGATCTTGTGCCTAAATATGCCGATGAAAACCAAGGATCAGCAGATAGTAAAGGGATCACTATTAACCCAACTCAAACTCAAAATTTAGGGTTAAAAACGGTTGAGGTAAAATGGGGACAATTAAGCTATGACTTAACATTTCCTGCCGAAATTACGTTTAATGATCACCAATTTGCGATTGTGCAAGCCAGAGAAAGTGGTTTTGTTGAAAAAGTGTATCCATTTACAGTGGGTGAGCGGATCCAAAAAGGTGTTCCAATTGCAGATTTGACGATCCCCGCATGGGTTGAGGCGCAAAGTGAATATTTAGCGTTAAAACAAATGGGGGCAAGCCAAACCGATCTTAATAGCGTGACTGAGCGTTTACGATTAAATGGCATGCCTGAAGGGGCTCTCTCCCAATTTATTAAAACAGGGAAAGTGCAAACACGTTTTACCATCCAAGCACCGATATCGGGTGTTATTACTGCATTAAATCTGCGTTTAGGTATGAATATTTCCAAAGAAATGGCTATTGCTCAAATACAAGGAACCAATCCTTTGTGGGTGAATGCATCTGTTTCCCAATCAGTAGCGGAGTTATTAACCAAACAAGCTCAGTTTTCGGTGTCTATCCCCGCTTACCCAACTCAGCAATTTACAGTGAAAAATTGGTTGATATTACCAAGTGCAGATCAAGCAAGTCGCACCATTAATATTCGCGCTGAAATTGAAGATAACGCCAATGTATTAAAGCCGGGTATGACTGCCTATTTAAACTTGCAGGCGAAGGGGCCAGAAAGTTTATTAGTTCCTTCTCAAGCCATTGTGGATTCAGGGAAAGAACAACACGTTATTGTCGTGGGGGAACATGGGGAGTTTATCCCTAAAAAAGTGCGTGTTATCACTGAATCCCAGCAAACAACGGCTATTTCACAAGGGTTACAAGTTGGCGAAAAGATTGTGACGCAAGGCATTTTTCTTATCGATTCAGAAGCCAATATTGCGGGCGCATTAGCCCGAATGGAAGCGCTTCCCTTGCAATCCGAGCTATCAAATCATTCATCACATAAATCTCAGGAGTAGACTATGTTGGAATGGATTATAAGACGCTCGGTGGCAAATCGCTTTTTAGTGTTAATGGGCGTGGTATTTTTAGTTATCGCAGGAATATGGAGCATCCGCAGCACACCTGTTGATGCCTTACCTGACTTATCTGATGTGCAGGTGATAATCAAAACCACTTATCCAGGGCAAGCCCCGCAACTGGTTGAAAATCAAGTCACTTACCCAATAACAACCACAATGCTATCTGTGCCGGGGGCAAAAACAGTTCGCGGGTTTTCGGCCTTTGGTGACTCTTATGTATATGTCATTTTTGAAGATAATACCGATTTATATTGGGCGCGCTCGCGGGTTTTAGAGTATTTAAATCAAGTCCAATCAAAACTTCCAAAAGGCGCAGTTGCCTCAATTGGTCCAGATGCAACCGGTGTTGGTTGGGTTTTTGAATATGCGTTGGTGGATAAAAGTGGTAAGTATAACTTAGCTGAATTGCGTTCGCTCCAAGATTGGTTTTTGAAATATGAATTAAAAGCACTGCCAAACGTTTCTGAAGTTGCAACCGTTGGTGGCGTGGTGAAATCTTATCAAATCATTGCCGACCCGCTTAAGTTAGCGCAGTTTTCAGTGACGTTACCTGAAATAAAACAAGCCGTTGAAATGGCTAATCAAGAGGCGGGTGGTTCTTCCATCGAAATTGCTGAAGCTGAATTTATGGTTAGAGCCAATGGTTATCTGCAATCTATAGATGACTTTAATAAAATCTACCTGAAAATGGCAGAAAATAACGTCCCAATCTACCTGAAAGACGTGGCTCGCATCCAAGAAGGCCCTGAAATGCGCCGTGGTGTTGCGGAGCTTAACGGGGAAGGTGAAGTTGTCGGCGGGATCATTTTACTACGTTCAGGTGAAAACGCGCGAAATGTTATTCATGATGTAAAACAAAAGCTTGAGGATTTAAGTGCCAGTTTACCCGAAGGCATTGAAATCATCACAACCTATGATAGAAGCATTCTGATTGATAATGCGATTGATAACCTTAGTTATAAGCTGCTAGAGGAATTCATTGTTGTTGCCCTAGTTTGTGCGGTTTTCTTATGGCATTTCCGTTCTGCTTTAGTGGCGATTATCTCTTTACCTTTAGGGCTGTTTATTGCGTTTATTGTTATGCGTTACCAAGGAATAAATGCAAACATTATGTCGCTTGGCGGAATTGCGATTGCCATTGGCGCAATGGTGGATGCGGCTATTGTGATGATTGAAAATGCCCATAAAAAATTAGAAAAATGGCAGCATCAACATGAAGGGCAAGCTCTCGATAATACGCAGCGCTGGAAATTAATTACAGACTCGGCAGTTGAAGTTGGGCCTGCATTATTTATCAGCTTACTTATTATCACGCTTTCTTTTATTCCTATCTTTACGTTGGAAGGCCAAGAAGGGCGTTTATTTGGGCCTCTGGCATTTACCAAAACCTATGCGATGGCGGGCGCTGCCGCATTAGCATTAATCGTGATCCCGATATTAATGGGGTATTGGATCCGCGGTAATATCCCAAATGAAAATAAAAACCCACTAAACCGTTGGCTAATTGCAATATATAGCCCCATTTTATTAAAAGTATTGGCGTGGCCGAAAACGACATTGTTGATTGGTGTTCTGTCATTGTTTACCGTGATATGGCCATTAAAGCATTTAGGGGGTGAATTTCTTCCATCAATTAACGAAGGTGATTTACTGTATATGCCGTCGACCTTACCAGGGGTATCTCCTGCTCAAGCGGCTTTTTTATTGCAAAATACCGATAAGTTAATCAAAACCATTCCTGAAGTTGATACCGTTTTTGGCAAGGTGGGGAAAGCGGAAACCGCCACTGACTCGGCGCCGATGGAAATGATCGAAACCACCATTCGTTTAAAGCCACAGTCTGAGTGGCGTGAAGGGATGACACTGGAAAAAATTATCGATGAGTTAGATGAAACGGTGCGTTTGCCGGGAGTTGCTAATTTATGGGTTCCACCGATTCGTAATCGAATCGATATGCTTTCTACAGGGGTCAAAAGCCCAATAGGCATTAAAGTGTCAGGGAAAGACCTTGAAGAAATCGATGCATTTGCACAACAGATTGAAAAAGTGACGAAAACAGTCCCAGGGGTCGTCTCTGTGTTAGCTGAACGGTTAGTGGGCGGTCGGTACATTGATGTTAAAATCGACAGGGAAAAAGCGGCTCGTTTTGGTATGAGTATCAGTGATGTGCAGGTGTATATCTCAACGGCGACAGGTGGGGAGATGATAGGGGAAACTGTTGAAGGGATAGAGCGTTACCCTATTAGCCTAAGGTACCCACAGGATTACCGAAACAGTGTTTCTGCACTGAAATTATTACCAATTTTAACACCTAATAAGCAACAAATTGTCCTCAGTGATGTGGCCGATGTCGTAGTGCAAATGGGTCCACCGATGCTGAAAACAGAAAATGCACGGCCAACCAGTTGGATTTATATCGACGCACGAGATAGAGATATGGTCTCTGTTATTAATGATATCGATACGGCGATAAAAAATAATATTCAAATGAAGCCGGGAGTCAGTTATTCCTTCACTGGGCAATTTGAATTACTTGAAAGAGCCAACCAAAAATTAATGTTAATGGTACCCGCGACTATCATGATTATTTTTGTCTTGCTCTATTTAGCCTTTAGGCGCTTTAGCGAAGCTTTGCTAATTTTATTAAGTTTACCTTTTGCTTTAGTTGGTGCGATTTGGTTCTTGTATTGGATGAATTTTAATTTATCCGTTGCAACAGGCACTGGCTTTATTGCACTGGCGGGGGTTGCTGCCGAATTTGGCGTGGTGATGTTGATTTATTTAAGGCACGCCATTGAGGATAGAGAAAAACAGCAAGGAATAAGTAATTTATCCAATCAGGATTTAGATAGCGCGTTATATGAAGGTGCTGTATTGCGCGTTCGCCCAAAAGCCATGACCGTAGCTGTTATTTTAGCGGGGTTATTACCCATATTATTAGGAACGGGAGTGGGGTCAGAGGTGATGAGCCGAATTGCAGCCCCAATGATCGGTGGAATGATAACTGCACCGTTATTATCGTTATTTATCATTCCTGCTGCATATAAATTGATCTGCCAGATACGTCATAAAAAATAGACACTTTTGAAGTATTAGCCATTATTATTGATAAGGTAAATAGCAATGAAAAAGATAATTTTAGGTGGAATGTTTTTACTGTCATTTTCTGCATTTTCTCAAAACCAGAGCGTACAACTGTATAAAGATGCTAACTGTGGTTGCTGCCAGCTATGGGGGGAAGGTGTTAAAAAAGCAGGGTATGACGTTGTGGTCAATGAAATCAGTTATGATGAGCTGAACAAACTAAATGATGAGCTCAATGTGCCATACAACTTACGCAGCTGCCATGTCGCTAAATACAAAGGTAAAGTGATTGTTGGGCACGTGCCTGTTAGCAGCTTAGATGCGATTGATACGTTGCCTGCGGATGTAGTTGGAGTTTCAGTTCCGGGTATGCCAATCGGTAGTTTAGGTATGGAACAGCCAGATGGAAGAACACAGCCATATTCAGTGGTTCAATTTAAAGCCAATGGCGAATACCGTTAATTAAGAAAAAAATTATCAAGTTGCAGGGCATCCTGCAACTTGTGTGAATAGCATTAACTTTCTAATATCAGCTCAATGGATTTCAGTTCTTTTTGGCTGAAATCGCGGTTTTTTAAGATCCCCATCGCGTCATCAATTTGGCTAATGCGGCTTGCTCCAATCAGAACGGACGTGATTCTATCATGGCGTAATAACCACGCTAATGCCATTTGACTCAGCTTTTGATCACGTCTTGCTGCAATCTCATTCAACTGTTTAACTTTTGCTAAGACAGTCGAAGTGAGCCGTTCAGGAGGTAACGATGGGTTGCCTGCTGCCCGTGAATCGGCGGGGATACCATTCAAGTAGCGATCTGTTAAGATCCCGCCAGCAAGAGGAGAATATGCGATAGAACCTACACCTTCTTCTTCAAGTAGATCGAGTAACCCCTCTTCAGGTGTACGTTCAAACATAGAATATTTGGGCTGGTGGATAAGGCAAGGCGTTCCTAATTCAGTCAGGATGCGAATGGCTTCTTTCGCTAAATCCGCAGGGTAGTTTGAAATTCCAACGTACAGTGCTTTTCCTTGACGAACGATAAGGTCAAGAGCACTCATGGTTTCTTCTAATGGTGTATCAGGGTCTGGTCGATGGTGGTAAAAAATATCCACATAATCAAGACCCATTCGTTTTAAACTCTGATTGAGGCTGGCAACTAAATACTTTTTGCTTCCCCAATCCCCGTAAGGGCCATCCCACATGGTATATCCCGCTTTTGATGAAATGATCATTTCATCGCGATAAGGCAGAAAATCCCGTTGTAAGATCTGGCCAAATTTCGTCTCGGCAGATCCCGGTGGAGGGCCATAATTATTGGCAAGATCAAAATGCGTAATACCAAGGTCAAAAGCATGACGCAGCATGGCTTGGCAGTTATCAAACGATTTGTTATCGCCAAAATTATGCCACAACCCCAATGAAATCAGTGGTAAACGTAGTCCACTACGGCCACATAAACGGTATTCCATTTCAGTATAGCGCTTTGATGATGCAACATACGGCATACTTCACCTCCAAAATAGTGAGCAAAAACCTCTTTTATACTGTCATAAACCCCAAATGTGGGCTGAGGAATCGATGCTAATTTGATTTAGTATGGCTGTTTTATCGCGAAATTGTGATGGCGTACCAAGAATTTTGTGATGCATTGAAAGTGACGGGTATTCACTGTGAATAAATACCCGTTATTGGATGGTTAAATTTGCTCTGGGCGAGTAAAAATCAGTTCATTACCTTTAGATTGGCTTTCATCAAATTGATAGCCTTCTAAATTAAAGTCGGATAATTGATCCGTTTTTGTCAGTTTGTTTTGAATAATAAACCGGCTCATTAAGCCACGTGCTTTCTTCGCATAAAAGCTGATCACTTTGTATTTGCCGTTTTTCTCATCAAGGAATACAGGCTTAATAATTTGCCCATCTAATTTTTGGGTATTTACCGATT
Source organism: Providencia sp. UF-183 (assembly GCF_058246155.1). Lineage (NCBI taxonomy): Bacteria > Pseudomonadati > Pseudomonadota > Gammaproteobacteria > Enterobacterales > Morganellaceae > Providencia > Providencia sp. UF-183. The sequence continues at coordinate 91,595 of NZ_JBSICD010000003.1, forward strand.
TAAAATATTCATCAGAAGCTAGATTAACTAATACTTGGTCTTTTTGCTGAGCAAGTGCTTGGTTCAATTGTTTTGTAATAATATCGCCCCAGAATTCATATAGGTTTTTACCGCGAGTATTTTTTAGTGAAATTCCCATCTCAAGGCGATAAGGCTGCATTAAATCCAATGGGCGCAAAATACCGTAGAGGCCGGATAAAATACGTAAATGAGACTGAGCAAACTCGAAATCTGCTGGGGAAAAGGTTTCTGCTTGCATCCCTGTATAAACATCACCTTTAAAGGCTAAAATAGCTTGGCGTGCATTTTCAGGGGTAAAGTCAGCGTGCCATTCTGCAAAACGCGCTGCGTTGAGGCCTGCCAACTTATCACTGATCTTCATTAAACTGGCAATATCTGCGGGGGTCAACTTACGGCATTCTTTGATGAGCTTTTGCGATTCTGCTAATAACTCAGGTTGCGTAAATTTCGCTGTCGCAAGCGGGCTTTCGTAGTCTAATGTTTTTGCAGGTGAAATAGTAATAAGCATGACTTGACCCTTTATAAAAGAATAATAACGCTTACTTTAGCAAAAATTCATCCTAAATAGCTAATTGATGCAATAAGCCAAATCAATATTATTTTTTGCTATTGTTAGCTAACGAGATATTTCGCTAAAAGGATTCAGCTTGATATCAAGTTGCGAAACCGATTGCCAATCAAATAGTTGCTTTTGACTAGATTTCCTTGCTTGCAGCAATATGGATGCATGATATTATCTGTAGACGGTGCGGCGATAGCCACAATTCCTTTATAATACGCAAAGTAATTCAAGTTGCAGTCTGTTAGCCAACACTGCTACAACTTGAAATATGACGGGTATAACAACGAGATTAAAGAAATGACCGACAAACTGACCTCCTTACGTAGTCTGACAACTGTTGTTGCTGATACCGGCGACATCGAAGCAATGAAGCTTTACAAACCACAAGATGCGACCACTAACCCGTCGCTTATCTTAAATGCTGCACAAATTCCTGAGTACCGTAAATTAATTGATGAAGCGGTTGAATGGGCACGTAAGCAAAGCAGCAATCGCGAGCAACAAATTATTGATGCTTGTGACAAACTGGCTGTGAATATCGGTCTGGAAATTTTGAAATTAGTTCCGGGTCGTATTTCTACTGAAGTTGATGCACGCCTTTCTTATGATGAAGAAGCCTGTATTGCTAAAGCACGTCATTTAATCAAAATGTATAACGATGCAGGTATCAGCAATGATCGCATCCTGATTAAATTAGCGTCAACTTGGCAGGGTATCCGCGCGGCGGAAAAACTGGAAAAAGAAGGTATCAACTGTAACCTGACTTTATTATTCTCTTTTGCTCAAGCACGTGCTTGTGCGGAAGCTGGTGTTTACCTGATCTCTCCATTTGTGGGCCGTATCCTTGACTGGTACAAAGCAAACACAGACAAAAAAGAGTTTGCACCACAAGAAGATCCAGGTGTGGTTTCTGTGACTGAAATCTACAACTACTACAAAGCGCATGGCTACAAAACTGTCGTTATGGGTGCAAGCTTCCGTAATGTGGGCGAAATCATTGAATTAGCAGGTTGTGACCGTTTAACAATCTCCCCAGGCTTGCTGAAAGAGCTGTCTGAATCTGAAGGCACATTAGTGCGTAAACTGACAGATGCAGGCAAAACACAAGAGCCAGGCGCTAAACTGACTGAAGCTGAATTCTACTGGCAGCACAACCAAGATCCAATGGCAGTTGATAAACTGTCTGACGGCATCCGTAAGTTCGCTGTAGACCAAGAAAAACTGGAAAAAATGATTGCAGATTTACTGTAGTTTTTTCTAGCTTCGCTAAAACCCAGCCAATTGGTTGGGTTTTTTTATGGCTATTATTCATTGAGTTACTTCTCAATTTAAATATAAAAAAACCACAACGCTGCACGGAAATATGCTTCATGGTATGATATCGCACCTGTTTATAGGCAAAATTAAACAGTTTCTGATAAGTCAATTTTTGAGGTTTGTATGAATGAATTGCGCATAGGTCTGGTTTCCGTTTCTGATCGTGCTTCGAGCGGTATCTACGAAGATAAAGGCATCCCAGCACTTGAAGAGTGGTTGGCAAAAACGCTGACAACCCCTTTTCGCATTGAAACACGGTTAATTCCTGATGAGCAGATCATGATTGAACAAACTTTGTGTGAGCTAGTGGATGAATTTGCCTGTCATTTAGTACTCACAACAGGTGGTACAGGGCCTGCTCGTCGTGATGTGACACCTGATGCAACATTAGCCATTGCTGATCGTGAAATGCCAGGGTTTGGTGAGCAAATGCGCCAAATTAGCCTGAAATTTGTTCCCACGGCTATTCTATCGCGCCAAGTTGGCGTGATCCGCAACCAAGCCTTAATATTGAATTTACCGGGGCAACCAAAAGCGATTGCTGAAACATTAGAAGGGCTAAAAGATAAAGAAGGTAATGTGCTGGTATCGGGAATTTTTGCCAGCGTTCCATATTGCATTCAATTGCTTGATGGCCCGTATGTGGAAACTGATCCTGCCATAGTGAAGGCATTTAGGCCTAAATCGGCGATCCGTACCGAGTAATTCTTTGAATGAAATCAGGTGAGCATTCACTCACCTGATTAAATACCACTAGCAATTATTAGCCGCGCTGACCAATTGGTAGCACAGTTCTACCATATTGCTCATTTAACACTTCTGCGACCGCTAAATAGAACGCACTCGCGCCACAGATAATTCCTTCGAAACCTGCAAATTTGAGCAGTGCAGCGTTGCCTGTCAGATTGCCGATGGCAAGTAAGGCAAATAAGACAGTTAAGCTACCGAAAACAAATTGCAGCACAAAGTTCGCTTTAAATGTGCCAAGGAACATGAAGAAGGTAAATACGCCCCAAATAGCAAGGAAAACACCTAAGAATTCAGGTGAAGTTGCTTCGGCTAACCCCATGGTAGGTAAAAATAATAATCCCACTAATGCAATCCAAAACATTCCGTAAGAGGTAAATGCGGTTGCGCCGAATGTATTGCCTTTCTTATATTCAATTAGCCCTGCGATAAATTGGGCAATCCCACCATAAAAAATACCCATGCTTAAAATAACGGATGAAAGCGGAAAAAATCCTGCATTATGAATATTCAGCAGGATGGTTGTCATACCAAAGCCTAGTAAACCAAGTGGGCCTGGATTTGCAAGAGAGCTAGACTGCATATAACCTCTGGTAAAGTATATAAAATTCAAATAGATAAATTGAAAGTAAATGCCGCCAAAATGATGGTGGCGGCGAATCATACGCAGTTTTAGTTGTCTAAACAATGATCACAAGACAGGTTTTTTTGCAATAAATGCAAATTTTTTTTAATTCCCCCCTTGATGAATGGATTTACGACCCCATCTTTAAAGCATCAACCGATATCTCTGTGAATTATTGCGTATTGAAAAATAATTTAGGCTCAGGGTTAAAAACGCCCTTGAAAAAGAAATATTGAGCCGCATATAGATTGATATCGAAATCATAGTGAAAAGAATTCCTTTGGAGGCGTTTTAGATGGGTAAAATTATTGGTATCGACTTGGGTACAACTAACTCATGCGTTGCAATTATGGATGGTACTACCGCTCGTGTTCTGGAGAACAGCGAGGGTGACAGAACTACTCCTTCCATCATTGCGTACACTCAAGATGGTGAAATTTTAGTTGGTCAGCCAGCAAAACGTCAGGCTGTTACTAACCCAGAAAATACTTTATTTGCAATCAAGCGTTTGATTGGTCGTCGTTTCCAAGACGAAGAAGTTCAGCGCGATGTCGCTATCATGCCATACAAAATCATCGCGGCAGATAACGGCGATGCTTGGTTAGATGTGAAAGGCCAAAAAATGGCTCCACCACAAGTTTCTGCTGAAGTTCTGAAAAAAATGAAGAAAACAGCGGAAGATTACTTGGGTGAACCCGTTACAGAAGCGGTTATTACCGTTCCTGCTTACTTCAATGATGCTCAGCGTCAAGCAACGAAAGATGCGGGCCGTATCGCTGGTTTAGAAGTAAAACGTATCATCAATGAACCAACAGCAGCGGCATTAGCTTATGGTTTAGACCGTGAAATTGGTAACCGTACAATTGCGGTTTACGACTTAGGTGGCGGTACATTCGACTTATCAATCATCGAAATCGATGAAGTTGATGGCGAAAAAACCTATGAAGTTTTAGCAACTAATGGTGATACTCACTTAGGTGGTGAAGACTTCGATACACGTTTAATCAACTACTTAGTTGACGAATTCAAGAAAGAACAAGGTGTTGACCTGCGTAACGATCCGTTAGCAATGCAACGTCTGAAAGAATCTGCGGAAAAAGCGAAAATTGAGCTGTCTTCTGCACAACAAACTGATGTGAACCTGCCATACATCACTGCTGATGCAACAGGTCCAAAACACATGAACATCAAAGTGACTCGTGCAAAATTAGAGTCACTGGTAGAAGACTTAGTTAAACGTTCAATGGAGCCAGTGAAAGTTGCTCTGCAAGACGCGGGCTTAAGCGTGAGCGAAATCAACGACGTTATCTTAGTCGGTGGTCAAACACGTATGCCAATGGTTCAAAAAGTGGTTGCAGACTTCTTTGGTAAAGAACCACGTAAAGACGTTAACCCAGACGAAGCGGTTGCAATGGGTGCAGCAGTACAAGGTGGTGTTTTAGCCGGTGATGTTAAAGACGTTCTGTTACTTGACGTAACGCCTCTGTCTTTAGGTATCGAAACTATGGGTGGCGTGATGACTTCGTTAATTTCGAAGAATACCACTATCCCAACAAAACACAGCCAAGTGTTCTCAACTGCGGAAGATAACCAAGCAGCCGTGACTATCCATGTTCTGCAAGGTGAACGTAAACGTGCGGGTGATAACAAATCACTGGGCCAATTTAACTTAGATGGTATCCAAGCAGCACCACGCGGTATGCCACAAATCGAAGTTACTTTCGACATCGATGCTGATGGTATCTTGCATGTGTCTGCGAAAGACAAAAACAGCGGCCGTGAGCAAAACATCACCATTAAGGCTTCTTCAGGTCTGAACGACGAAGAAATCGAAAAAATGGTACGTGACGCGGAAGCGAACGCAGAAGCTGACCGTAAATTTGAAGAATTAGTGCAGGTTCGTAACCAAGCTGACCAACTGGTTCACGGTACACGTAAACAAATCGAAGAAGCAGGTGACAAATTACCAGCGGACGATAAAGCAAACATCGAAAAAGCAACATCTGAGTTAGAAGCAGCAGCGAAAGGCGAAGATAAAGCGGATATCGAAGCGAAAATCCAAGCTTTAGTCACTGCATCTGCAAAACTTCTGGAAATCGCACAGCAACAAGCTCAAGCGGGCGGCGCGGCTGGCGCAGAAGCGAAGAAAGATGACGATGTTGTTGACGCTGAGTTCGAAGAAGTTAACGACAAAGACAAAAAATAATGCCCTTAGCGGGCGCAGTAGCTGTAGCGATGATGGTTAATAGTTACTGATACCGGATACGGGCGTTGAGGGAACTCTGCGCCCGTTCCGCATGTTAAGGGTAAATTAAATGGCAAAAAGAGACTTTTATCAGGTTTTAGAACTTGAAAAGAATGCTTCAGAAAAAGACATCAAAAGAGCGTATAAGCGCTTAGCAATGAAATACCATCCTGACCGTAATCAGGATAATAAAGATGAATCTGAAGAAAAATTTAAAGAAATTAAAGAAGCTTACGAAGTTCTTTCCGATGAGCAAAAACGCGCTGCTTATGATCAATATGGTCACGCCGCGTTTGAACAAGGCGGAATGGGCGGCGGTGGCGGCTTCGGCGGTGGTGCTGACTTTAGCGATATCTTTGGTGACGTCTTCGGTGACATTTTCGGAGGCGGTCGCAGACAGCAACGCCCAAGCCGTGGCTCTGATCTGCAGTACAACATGGAATTGACTCTTGAAGAGGCTGTCCGTGGAGTGACCAAAGAAATTCGTATTCCAACGCTAGAAACCTGTGATGTGTGTCATGGTAACGGTGCGAAACCGGGAACCAGCGCGGATACATGCTCTACCTGTCATGGTATGGGCCAAGTTCATATGCGCCAAGGCTTTTTCTCGGTACAACAACCTTGCCCAACCTGTCATGGTCGCGGAAAAGTGATCAAAGACCCATGCAACAAATGTCATGGTCATGGCCGTGTTGAAAGATATAAAACACTGTCAGTGAAAATTCCAGCAGGTGTTGATACGGGTGATCGTGTTCGTTTGTCTGGTGAAGGTGAAGCAGGTGAGAACGGTGCTCCAGCAGGAGATTTATTCGTTCAGGTTCATGTATTGCCTCATAACATTTTTGAGCGCGATGGTAATAACCTGCACTGCGAAGTACCAATCAACTTTGCCGATGCAGCATTGGGCGGTGAAATTGAAGTACCAACCCTTGATGGCCGTGTGAAACTGAAAATCCCAGCGGAAACACAAACTGGCAAAATTTTCCGTATGAAAGGAAAAGGCGTGAAATCAGTGCGTGGTGGTCTGCAAGGTGATTTGATGTGCCACATTGTTGTAGAAACACCGGTAAAACTGAATGAGAAACAAAAAGCGTTACTCAAAGAGTTTGGTGAGTCCTTAGGTGGCAAGAGCGGGGAAAAAAATAGCCCACGTTCGAAAAGCTTCCTAGATGGCGTGAAAAAATTCTTTGATGATTTAACGAATAAATAAGTGTTAATCATTCTCTAAATTAGAATGGCTGGTCTGTGAAATACAGAACCAGCCATTTTTTATATTATTTAACCACTTCCCCACTGGCGATAACCGTTTCGCGTACTTTGTTTGCAAAGTCTTGTGCTTCTTGAATAATCACTTTTTCATCTGCGGTGAGTAATTGGCGGTCTTGCATCAAAACTTTACCGTCCACAATGGTATGACGAACATTGGCGCCATTCGCCCCATAAACGAGCGCGGCATATGGGCTATACATAGGCACCATGTTTGGTGATTTAGTATCAATTACAATAATATCTGCAAGTTTGCCTGTTTCAAGGGAGCCTAATTTGTCTTCCATATGTAGGACTTTGGCAGAGCCTTTGGTGGCTAGCTCGACGACAGTAAGTGGTGGCATTGCCGCTCGGTCTTTGTTCTCCAGCTTATGAATTTTACCGACCAAATTGAGCTCATTTAACGTCGTTAGAGTATTACTCGACATTGGGCCATCCGTTCCTAACCCTACACGGATACCTTTTTCTAACATGGTGGTGACAGGTGCAACGCCTTTTGCTGATTTGGTGTTGGCACTGATATTATGTGCGACACCGACATCGAATTTTTTCAGCAAATCCATGTCTTGTTCATTCACCATAATGGCATGTGCGGCAATGACTTTGTTATTCAGTGCGCCAATATCCGCCATGTACTGAACGGGGCTCTTTCCACCAGTTCGTTTCGCGATTTCTTCTTGTTCGCGATCAGTTTCGGCTAAGTGGATCATCACAGGAACATCGAGTTCTTGAGATAACTTTGAAATTTGCTGTAAATGTTCAGTTGAGTTTGTATAAGGGGCGTGTGGGGCAAAAGCGGGTGTTATGCGAGGATGACCTTTGTATTGATTAATAAAATTCACTGCGTATTGAATGCCTTCATCTGCGTTTTTCGCATCAGCAACAGGAAACTGGATGACTGACTCGCCTAAAACGGCTCTTAAGCCAATTTTGTCTACTGTTTTAGCCACTTCGTCTTCAAAATAATACATATCGACATACGTTGTGACACCGCCTTTAATCATTTCAACATTAGCAAGATTTGCCCCAACACGGACCATTTCACGGCTTACCATCTTACTTTCTAGGGGAAATATATAACGGTGTAAGCGATCCGGGATATCGTCTGCTAGCGAACGAAAAACAGTCATTGAAGCGTGAGTATGGGTATTAATCAGGCCAGGCATGACAATATCGCCTTCAACATTTAATACCTTTGGAGCTTGGTAATCTTTAGTCAGTTCAGGGCCACCGACAGCAATGATTTTATTTTCTTTAATAACCACAGTGCCGTTTTCGATAACCCGATTTTTAGCATCCATCGTTAAGACAGTACCATCAACAATCATAATATCCGCAGGTGTGGCTGAAAAACTGGCAAAAGAAGCCGTCATTGTTGCGAGGGCTAATAAGGATTTTGTAAAAGACATTGTTACCTCATATCTAAATGAAAAATCAGTTTTTATTTTTTATAAAAGGCTCGAGCATACTTGGCGAGAGCACTAATTAACTGCTGAGCTTGGCAAGTAAAACACCGGATAAAATCACCAAGCAGGCTAAGATTCGTATCAGATTGAATTTCTCTTTTAAAAATACAATCGAAAGAAACATTGCAAACAATACACTGGTTTCTCGGATTGCTGCCACCATGACGATAGGAGCTTGGCTCATGGCCCAAATAGCGATGCCATAGCTCACTAGCTGCATTAGTCCACCAAAGAGTCCTGAGCGCCAATATTGCTGTATACCTAGCACTAATGTACCGCGGTATTTGAGAATGCCAGAAATGGTTAAAACAATACCATTTAATAGAAATAACCATAGTGTATAGACCACCGGATCGTCACTGGCTCGAGCACCATGTCCATCTGAAAGCGTGTAGCAGGCAGTAAAAAAGGCGGTGCATAATGCAAATGTTAGCGCTTTTCCTTTGATATTTAATTTAAATTTTCTTCCAGCAAAAGCAATCAGTAAAACACCACCAATAATGAGCAATATGCCAATGAAACCCATCAATGGGATAAATTCATTGAATAATAAGGCACCAAGTAATGCGGTTATCAGCGGCGCAGAACCGCGTGAAATTGGGTAAATTTGGCTCAAATCACCGTGTGTATAGGCTTGGCTTAAAAAGTAGGTGTAGCCAATGTGGAACAAAACCGATAATGCCAACCAGTGCATTGCTTCGGGAGAGGGTAAGCCTAACCAAAATATCGCAGGAATGGCTAATACACCCGAAAAAAAAGAAATCATCACGAGACCAAAAAAACGGTCATTACCAAATTTAACTAAGGCATTCCAACTTGCATGGCAAAAAGCAGCAAAAAGGACGGCTAATAATACGTAAGTGGTCATAATTTAAGAATAAAGATTATTTTTTGTTTGAAAAATAAAGAAATTTTTTTTTGCGAAGCGCTTTGCAAAATGGTTGTAACTTAGTCTCCCACATTAAAAATTATTGCGAAACCCTTCGAACAGAAAAAATGGATGATTGCGACAAGAACATCAAAAAATGTAAATTAGAAAAAACGAGAAAAAGTTGAATTTATAAAGTCACTTTTTTAAAAAATTTATTATTTGTTTTTATAAAAGTTGTCTATAGTGAAATTAACGTTTCTTTATCATTTTGAGTGATCTCTAACCTGAATAGATCGTTAATTCCGAGTTTTAATGGATAAATAAACGATTTTTTACGAATTAATAATTAGCATAATATTAACATTCAAAAAATATTGAGGTTAAAAGAAATGACAGCAATTATTCGTAAATTTTTAAGGTTAGAAGCAGCAGGGGGCTTACTCCTGATTATTGCTGCCATAGTTGCTTTGATTATGGCCAATACGCCATTACAAGGTGCTTATCAGCAATTTTTAGCGATCCCTGTGTCGATTAAAATTTCAGACTTCGGGCTAGATAAGCCATTAATTTTATGGATTAATGATTTCCTAATGGCTATTTTTTTCTTAGTCGTGGGTCTTGAAGTTAAACGTGAATTATTGGAAGGATCCCTCGCGGGTCGTGATAAAGCCATATTTCCAGCAATTGCAGCATTAGGTGGGATGATTGCACCTGCGTTAATTTACCTGCTTTTTAATGGTGGAAATGAAATCACTCAACAAGGTTGGGCAATACCCGCGGCAACAGATATTGCATTTGCTTTAGGCGTTATGGCTTTATTAGGTAAGCGCGTACCCACAGAGTTAAAGGTCTTTTTATTGGCGTTAGCCATTATTGATGACCTTGGTGTTATTGTGATTATTGCCTTTTTCTATACAAGTTCTGTTTCAATGATTGCGCTAAGTTTGGCTGCGTTATGTATTGCAATATTGGTCACAATGAACTGGCGCAAAGTGGAAAATACAGCAGCTTATTTAGTTATAGGGCTGATATTGTGGGTGTGTATATTAAAATCAGGTGTTCATGCAACATTGGCGGGAGTTATTGTTGGTTTCTTAATTCCATTACGGGGTACAAACCAAACAAAACCTTCTGAAGAGCTTGAGCATGTCTTACATCCGTGGGTTGTCTATTTAATTTTGCCTATTTTTGCATTTGCAAATTCGGGTGTGCAGTTACAAGGTGTGACTTTTGATGGGTTATTAAGTCCATTGCCACTAGGTGTTGCTGCAGGGCTGATATTTGGTAAGCCAATTGGTATTTTCTTATTTAGTTGGATTTCGGTAAAACTTGGTTTTGCGAAATTACCAGAGCCGATTAATTTAAAGCAAGTTTTTGCCGTTTCAGTGTTATGTGGGATCGGTTTTACTATGTCTATTTTTATAACCGGACTCGCATTTGATGGTATGGATGAGGTATATAGTACTTACTCACGCCTAGGTATTTTGATTGGCTCGACAGTTGCAGCGCTACTTGGTTATTTTATGTTAAGGGTAGTCTTACCGAAGCAAAAACAATTAGTATGAACTAGAGTTATAAAGTAATTTAGTTAATTATTAGTAAGAATTTCCGAACTAATATTCTATGATATACCGTGGTGTGTCTTTTGATGGGTACACTACGGTATACATAATAAAAGCTCCTAAGTCGTGGAGTACAGGTAGATATGTATGGTGAATAGCACCAAAGGTTGTTATTGACGGTACAAAAGGAATCGATATGCGGGTTTCACATTTAAATTTTAACCATCTTTACTACTTTTGGCATGTATGTAAAGAAGGCTCTGTCGTTGGGGCAGCAGATGCACTTTACCTGACTCCTCAGACTATCACGGGGCAAATAAAGGCGCTAGAAGAGCGCTTAGGTGGTAAATTGTTTAAGCGGCAGGGGCGCGGTTTGGTACCTTCGGAACTTGGGCAACTCATTTTTCGCTATGCAGACAAAATGTTTATGCTCAGCCAAGAAATGCTAGATATCGTCAATTACAGCCGAGAATCCAATTTGTTATTTGATGTTGGTGTCGCTGATACATTATCTAAGCAGCTAGTTAGCCGAATTCTAGAAACGACAGTTGTCGAACATGAGCAAATTCATTTGCGCTGCTTTGAATCAACCCATGAACTGCTATTAGAGCAATTAAGCCAACATAAATTGGATATGATTTTATCGGACTGCCCTGTTGATTCGTCTCAGCAAGAGGGGTTATTTTCTGTCAAACTGGGTGAATGCAATATGAGCTTTTTTTGCCGTCAGCCAATACCGAAAAAACCATTTCCTGAATGTTTAGAAGAACGCCGTTTACTCATTCCTGGAAGGCGTTATCTATTAGGTCGGCATATCTTAGCTTGGATACGCAATAAAAACTTACAAGTAGAAGTCTTAGGTGAGTTTGATGATGCTGCATTAATGAAAGCATTTGGGATGCATTATAATGCTATTTTTGTTGCACCTTCACAGTATACACCTGACCTTTTAGGTGGTGAGGATATTGTAGAATTGGGGCGATTAGAAAATGTAAAAGAAGAATATTACGTTATTTTTGCAGAAAGAATGATCCAGCATCCAGCAGTGCAGCGAGTTTGTAATAAAGATTTTTCAGAGCTATTTTCTGTGCCATTTGATAGGCTTGAGCAATAAATTGAATAAATAAAAAAACCGGCCAAGGCCGGTTTTTTTAGCTAATCAAGAAGCAAATTACATTGCTTTGATTTGAGCAACTAAGTTAGCTTTATGACGTGCTGCTTTATTTTTGTGGATCAGGCCTTTAGCGGCGTGACGATCAACAATAGGTTGCATGTCATTAAATGCTTTCTGAGCAGCTTCTTTATCGCCAGCAGCGATAGCAAGGTAAACTTTCTTGATAAAAGTACGTACCATAGAGCGACGGCTAGCGTTGTGCTGACGACGTTTCTCTGACTGAACGGCACGTTTCTTAGCTGATTTGATATTAGCCAAGGTCCAACTCCCAAATGTATTCTATTGAGGACAATTCAAAGGTCGAGGAATATGCCCTTTCGCCCTGCATTTGTCAATGGATTTGTGCAAATAAACATCGTGTACTTCGATGTTCATGCGCTGTGAATGGTGCAAGATTCTATCAGCAAATATGAGAAGAATACAGATCTTAGCGTGAAAAAATGCGTAATTGATGTTAGAAAATTAAAAACAATTACAATAGAAAAAAAATTTAGCCCATCAATCAGAGGGTAGTATGATATTTGCTCGTGAATTGATTGCTTATTAATCGTAAAATATGTTTAGCTATAGGCACTGACGAGAAAACGATAAAAATTGAATATTTTTAGAGACCTCGGAACAAATTTGTTGTATTGATAATCCATTGGTTATCCCAACTTTTTTTGATACCTATGCCTAAGCGCTCATATTGAGTAGCATTATGGTTTATTGTTCACGTAAAATGACCGCTAATTAGGTCGTGTAGCGATCAAAAAAATAGGGTTTAATGAAACCTTTTGCGAACTAAGGTTAACCTTATGCGTCGTACAAGGTATAATCCTGCAATTTCCTCGGTATTGAGCCTGTTATGGAGCTAATTCGCGGTATACAGAATATCCGGGCGTGCCATCATGGTTGCGTGCTGACTATTGGTAATTTTGACGGTGTCCATCGTGGGCATCAGGTGTTGCTACAAAATTTGAAACTCAAGGGTAAGGAACTTGGCTTGCCCACGGTTGTGATGATTTTTGAGCCACAACCCCTTGAATTCTTTATTGGTGACAAAGCGCCTGCGCGTTTGACACGCTTAAGAGATAAAGTGAAATACCTCGCAGACAGCGGTATTGATTATCTTCTCTGTGTCGAATTTAACCAGCACTTTGCCTCTTTAACACCGACTGAGTTTGTCTCTGATTTACTTGTTGACAAGTTAGGGGTGAAATATCTCGCCATTGGTGATGATTTCCGATTTGGAAAAAATCGCATGGGGGATTTTGCATTTTTGCAACAAGCCGGTGGAGAGTTCGGTTTCGAGGTGGCAGATACAGAAAGCTTTTGCGATTCAGGTCTTCGTATAAGTAGTACCGCCATTCGAAAGGCAATTCAAGATAACGACCTTGAGTTAGCAGAGAATCTATTAGGGCATGCTTATCGTATTAGCGGACGAGTGGTTCATGGCAACCAACTTGGCAGAACAATAGGTTTTCCGACGGCAAACCTACCGTTAAAACGTTTAGTCACACCTGTCACCGGTGTGTATGCTGTAGAAGTTTACGGTTTAGGTGATAAACCTCTACCGGGTGTGGCGAATATCGGCACACGACCGACTGTATCTGGAAAAGGAACGCAGTTAGAAGTTCATCTGATTGATGCCACTATGGATTTATATGGGCGTCATATCGATGTAGTGTTACGTAAGAAATTGCGTGATGAGCAGCGGTTTGCTTCGTTGGAAGCGCTTAAGGAGCAAATTGCTAATGATGTAATTGCAGCAAGAGAATACCTCACTGCAATAGGAATCAGATAATTTAGCGGAAAATTGGAACTGAGAATCGATGAGTGACTATAAAAATACCCTGAATCTACCAGAAACAGGGTTCCCAATGCGTGGCGATCTCGCTAAACGCGAACCACAGATGTTAGAGCGCTGGTACAAAGAAGGTTTGTATCAGGCAATCCGTAAAGCAAAATCGGGCAAGAAAACGTTTATTCTGCACGATGGTCCTCCGTATGCTAACGGCAGTATTCATATTGGTCACTCAGTTAACAAAATTCTCAAAGATATTATTATTAAATCCAAAGGGTTAGCGGGTTATGATTCCCCGTATATTCCTGGTTGGGATTGCCATGGCTTACCGATTGAACACAAAGTTGAACAAATCGTTGGTAAACCAGGCGAAAAAGTTTCTGCCGCTGAATTTCGTGCACAATGCCGTCAATATGCTAAAGAGCAAATTGAAGGCCAAAAAGCTGACTTTATGCGCCTTGGTGTATTGGGTGAGTGGGATAAACCTTACTTAACCATGGATTTCAAAACGGAAGCCCACATCATCAGAGCGTTAGCAAAAACCATTGCAAACGGCCACTTAGTGAAAGGTGCTAAGCCTGTTCATTGGTGTACCGCATGTGGTTCTTCACTGGCAGAAGCCGAAGTTGAGTATTATGACAAAACTTCACCATCTATCTACGTTCGCTTCCCAGCGGTAGATAGCAAATCTGTGTGTGAAAAATTTGGTGTCACGAGTGATAAAACGCCATCACTGGTTATTTGGACAACAACACCGTGGACATTGCCTGCTAACCGCGCAATTTCGTTGAATCCTGAATTCAAATACAACTTGGTGCAAGCGAATGGCGAATTAGTCATTTTAGCGGCTGACCTTGTTGAAGATGTGATGAAAACTGTCGGCATCGACGCTTGGGAAGTTTTAGGCGAATGTGAAGGTTCTGCACTTGAATTATTACGCTTCGAACATCCATTTATGGGCTTTGATGTTCCTGCAATCTTAGGTGACCACGTTACATTAGATGCGGGTACAGGTGCGGTGCATACTGCGCCAGGCCATGGTCCTGAAGACTATGTAGTCGGCCAGAAATACGGCTTAGAAACAGCGAACCCAGTTGGGCCGGATGGTTGTTTCTTACCAAATACCTATCCAACATTGGATGGCGTGTTCATTTTTAAAGCTAACGATTTGATTGTTGAGCTGTTAAATGAAAAAGGTGCGTTGCTGTATAAGAAAGCGATTACCCATAGCTACCCATGCTGCTGGCGTCATAAAACCCCAGTTATTTTCCGTGCGACACCACAATGGTTTATTGGCATGGACAAAAATGGCTTACGTGAACAATCTTTGAAAGAAATTGATATTGTTCAGTGGATCCCAGGTTGGGGACGCGCACGCATTGAGTCAATGGTTGAAAACCGCCCTGATTGGTGTATCTCTCGCCAGCGTACTTGGGGTACTCCGATGTCTTTGTTTGTTCATAAAGATACCGAAGAGCTGCACCCGCGTACGTTAGAATTAATGGAAGAAGTCGCTAAACGTGTTGAAGTTGATGGTATTCAAGCGTGGTGGGATCTCGACCCTGCTGAATTACTGGGTGATGAAGCCGAAACTTACCGTAAAGTACCAGATACGCTAGATGTTTGGTTTGACTCAGGGTCTACGCACTTTGCTGTGGTTGATGCACGTCCTGAATTCCATGGCAATTCAGCTGACATGTACTTGGAAGGCTCTGACCAACACCGTGGCTGGTTCATGTCCTCATTGATGCTATCAACGGCAATGAAAGGCAAAGCGCCATATCGCCAAGTGTTAACGCACGGTTTCACTGTGGATGGCCAAGGCCGTAAAATGTCTAAATCATTAGGCAACACGGTGAGTCCACAAGACGTAATGAACAAACTGGGTGCGGATATCCTGCGCTTATGGGTTGCTTCAACGGATTACACAGGCGAAATCGCTGTTTCTGATGAAATCTTAAAACGTGCTGCGGATTCATATCGTCGTATTCGTAACACCGCACGTTTCTTGTTGGCAAACCTTAACGGTTTCAATCCAGAAACGGACATGGTGAAGCCAGAAGATATGGTGGTGTTAGACCGCTGGGCAGTAAGCCGTGCGCTTGAAGCACAACAAGAAATCACTAAAGCGTATGATGAATATGACTTCTTGTCCGTTATTCAGCGTTTAATGCATTTCTGTTCTATCGAAATGGGTTCATTCTATCTGGACATCATTAAAGACCGTCAATACACAGCGAAAGGCGACAGCTTAGCCCGCCGTAGCTGCCAAACGGCTCTGTACCATATCGTTGAAGCGTTAGTGCGTTGGATTGCCCCTGTTCTTTCCTTCACTTCAGATGAAATCTGGAATGAGTTACCGGGTAAACGTGCTCAATTTGTTTTGACCGAAGAATGGTATAACGGCTTATTTGGCTTAAATGAGTCAAATGAAATGAATAACAGCTTCTGGTCTGAACTGCTAGCGGTTCGCGGTGAAGTGAATAAAGTGTTAGAGCAAGCGCGTACAGATAAACACATCGGTGGCTCATTAGAAGCTGCGGTAACGTTGTATGCAGATAAAGACTTAGCGAATAAACTACAAAGTTTAGGTGATGAGCTGCGTTTCGTTCTGCTGACTTCTCAAGCGACTGTCGCGGATATTGCAGCGGCGCCTGCTGATGCGCAAGAGAGTGAGCTAAAAGGCCTTAAAATTGCCTTTAGTAAAGCAGAAGGCGAAAAATGCCCTCGTTGTTGGCATTATGCGAGCGATATCGGCTCATCAAGCGAGCAACCAGAAATTTGTGGTCGCTGTGTGACTAACGTAGCCGGTGACGGCGAATCGCGTAAGTTTGCTTAATGAAGACACCTATTTGTTCTACTGGCTTGCGTTGGCTATGGTTGACCATCGTGATTATCGTGGCAGATCTAGGAATAAAGCAGTTAGTGCTAAAAGACCTAAATCTGTACGAACCACATGCTGTAATGCCTTTTTTCAACATTATGTACGCGCAAAATTTTGGTGCGGCATTTAGTTTCTTGGCTGATGAAGGTGGCTGGCAGCGTTGGTTCTTTGCGGGTATTGCGGTGGGGATCTCCATTATTTTAATGGTAATGATGTATCGCCAAAGCGCGCAAAAACGCTTATCCAATATTGCTTACGCATTAATTATTGGCGGGGCAATTGGCAATCTTAGTGATCGACTGGTTCATGGGTTTGTTGTTGATTACCTTGATGTTTATGTCGGTAATTGGCATTGGCCAACATTCAACCTAGCTGACATGGCAATTTGTATTGGCGCTGCTTTAGTTATTTTTGAAGGTTTTTTACCTGAAAAGCCAAAGCAGGAAAAAGCAAAATAAATTGGTAGTACAATAGGTTACAATGTAATAACACACAGCCCAGATTTTCTGGGCTGAATTTTATGACAAAATAGGTTTGGTTTATGTCTACTCAAATACAGGCTCAGAGCGCAGTTTTACTGCATTTCACATTGAAACTGGAAGATGGCTCTACAGCAGATTCTTCACACGCACAAGGAAAGCCTGCGTTGTTTGTGTTAGGGAATGATTCATTATCACCTGAACTTGAGGCTGAACTCATAGGGCTTAATGAAGGTGAAAAGAAAAACTTCTCATTACCCGGTGAGGCTGTTTTTGGTAAACATAACCCTGATTTAGTTCAGTATTTTTCATTGCGAGATTTTATGGATACTGGTATCCCTGAAATTGGGACTATCATGTTATTTACGGCAATGAATGGCAGCGAAATGCCGGGTGTAGTAAAATCAATTGAAGGTGAGTCTATCACTGTTGATTTTAATCACCCACTCGCTGAGCAACAAATTAGCTTTGAAATTGAAGTGCTTGAAGTAGACCCGCAATTGGAGAATCACAATGCAAATATTAATGGCTAACCCTCGTGGTTTTTGTGCTGGTGTTGACCGCGCAATTAGCATTGTAGAAAGGGCATTAGAACTTTACGGCGCCCCTATCTATGTTCGTCATGAAGTGGTTCATAACCGTTATGTTGTTGATGATTTGCGCCAGCGTGGTGCTATTTTTATTGAAGAAATTTCTGAAGTGCCAGATGGCTCGATCTTAATTTTCTCAGCTCATGGTGTGTCCCAAGCTATCCGTCAAGAAGCGCGTTCTCGCGATTTGACCATGCTATTTGATGCAACATGCCCGTTAGTCACTAAAGTGCATATGGAAGTCGCTCGTGCAAGCCGTAAAGGCAAAGAAGCGATTTTGATTGGTCATGCGGGGCATCCTGAAGTGGAAGGGACAATGGGGCAATATAGCAACCCTGAAGGTGGCATGTACCTTGTTGAAAGCCCTGAAGATGTTTGGAAATTAAAAGTCAAAGACGAAAATAATTTATCGTTTATGACACAAACTACTCTTTCCGTTGATGACACTTCAGATGTCATTGATGCATTGACTGCGCGCTTCCCAAGCATTGTTGGGCCACGTAAGGATGATATTTGCTATGCAACAACCAACCGCCAAGAAGCGGCGAGAGAGCTGGCTGAGCGTGCCGATATCGTGCTAGTGGTTGGCTCAAAAAACTCATCAAACTCGAATCGTCTCGCTGAACTCGCATCAAGAATGCAAAAGCCTGCATTTTTGATTGATGGCGCAGAGGATATTAAAACCGAGTGGTTAACGGATAAAAACATTATTGGTCTAACTGCAGGGGCATCGGCACCTGATATTTTAGTTCGTCAAGTCATTGATAGACTTAAAGAACTTGGTGCTAATTCTGTTGTCGAGCTACAAGGCCGAGAAGAAAATATTGTTTTTGAAGTGCCAAAAGAATTGCGCGTAGAAGTTAAAGAAATTAACTAATACATAGCCATATACTGTTCAAAGGGCCATTTTACATCATCAAAGTGGCTCTATCCTGTTTCTATTTCCGATCTTCCTTCCCTATTTTTCTTATCATCAACACTTTTTCTGATAATTAGTCTGTGCTCTACGTTTTTGTTAATAACTGTCGATTAATACTGGCAGAATCTCACTATGATGGTTAATCTGTAACGCAATAATGAGTTAAATTTCCCGCGAAAAAATTGATATTCGTTTGGGATAACAGTTTAAATTTAGTCAGTTGCATCAATAATGAAAAAGGATGAACCATGGTAAATTCAGTGGTACGTGTTGCTATTGTCGGCTCAGGTGGTCGTATGGGGCGGCAGTTAATTCAAGCTGCACAACAACAAGATGGCATTCAATTAGGCGCTGCTATTGAGCGAGAAGGTTCCTCACTGATTGGCGTGGATGCAGGCGAGCTCGCGGGGGTTGGCAAGTTAGGCGTTTATATTACGGACTCCCTTGATAAAGTCGTTGATGATTTTGATGTTGTTATCGATTTCACTCGGCCCGAAGGCACTCTGCATTATTTGGCATTTTGTAAAGCAAACCAAAAAGGGATGGTTATCGGGACAACAGGTTTTGACGAACAAGGTAAACAAGCCATTGCTGATGCAGCAAAAGTCATCCCAATTGTTTTCGCTGCCAACTTTAGTGTTGGTGTTAACTTGGTGCTTAAATTACTCGAAAAAGCAGCAAAAGTGATGGGAACGTATACGGATATTGAAATCGTGGAAGCTCACCATCGTCATAAAGTTGATGCGCCATCGGGTACGGCATTAGCAATGGGTGAATCTATCGCGGGTGCATTAGGGAAAGATCTAAAAGACTGCGCAGTCTATAGTCGTGAGGGTTACACTGGTGAGCGTGAAGCAGGCACTATCGGTTTTGCAACAATTCGTGCTGGAGATATTGTTGGTGAACACACTGCGATGTTCGCTGATATCGGTGAACGCGTGGAGATCACACACAAGGCATCGAGCCGCATGACATTTGCAAATGGCGCTATTAAGGCTTCTTCTTGGGTTTTTGCCAAAAAATCTGGGTTATATGATATGAAAGACGTACTTTGCCTTGATGATATTTAGTTTTTAAATTTAAAAAAATCATTATAAATCAATTTTATAATTATAATTTATTGGTTTATAATGATTTTGATTATTATTTTATATTAAATCATTTTTTATAGTTGCTTTCCTCGATTTAACTGACTTTTCCTCGTGTTAATTTCCCTTTAATCTCAATCTAAGCTGCGTTATTATCAAATATACAGTTATCTTACTTAGCAACCGTTTACTTGTTCATATTGGCTATCAATTATGGTAGTCACGTGGATTAAATTAGGGTTGATCGCTATAAAAGTAAGATAAAAGTGTAAAAAATGCATTTTTTTCTAGACAAGACCCTATCTCATCATTAGAATGCGCGCAATTTGCCAAAAATTTGCTTAAAAACTCATTTTGGCATTGATTTAGATCGCAAAATCTGAATTAATATGCAAAAAACGTGATTTATTATTCTCCGGAGGGTGTTTTGATTAAGTCAGCTATATTGGTTCTGGAAGACGGAACCCAATTCCACGGGCGTGCCATCGGTGCTGAAGGGGCCGCAGTTGGAGAAGTCGTTTTCAACACGTCAATGACCGGATATCAAGAAATAATTACAGACCCTTCCTATTCCCGCCAAATTGTTACTCTCACCTATCCCCATATTGGTAATGTCGGCACTAATGCTGATGACGAAGAATCTCCAAATGTTCATGCACAAGGCCTAATCATTCGTGACTTACCATTGGTTTACAGTAACTTTCGCGGGCAAGAAGGGCTATCTGAGTATCTGAAACGTCACAACGTTGTGGCAATCGCAGATATCGATACACGTAAATTGACCCGTTTGTTGAGAGAAAAAGGGGCGCAGAATGGGTGCATTATTGCGGGGGATAACCCTGACGTGGCATTAGCGCTAGAAAAGGCCCGCCATTTCTCCGGCCTTAATGGGTTAGATTTGGCAAAAGAAGTGTGTACCAAAGAAGCATATAGCTGGACTCAAGGCTCATGGACGTTAGAAGATGGGCAACAAGGTGCAAAATCGCCGGAAGAGCTGCCACTTCATGTTGTCGCATATGATTTCGGCGCAAAACGCAATATTCTGCGTATGTTAGTTGATCGTGGTTGCCAGCTAACGGTTGTCCCTGCGACAACACCAGCAGAAACGGTGCTTGCGATGAATCCAGACGGCATTTTCCTGTCCAATGGCCCTGGTGACCCAGCCCCGTGTGATTATGCAATCAATGCGATTAAAACCTTCTTAACGACAGATATTCCTGTTTTTGGCATCTGCTTAGGGCACCAGTTATTGGCTTTAGCAAGTGGTGCAAACACGCTGAAAATGAAATTTGGCCATCACGGTGCAAACCATCCAGTTAAAGATTTAGATAACGATGTCGTTATGATCACGGCACAAAACCACGGTTTCGCGGTTGATGAGTCAACATTACCCGATACATTGCGTGTGACACACAAATCTCTGTTTGATGGAACTTTACAGGGTATTCATCGCACGGATAAACCTGCATTTAGTTTCCAAGGACACCCAGAGGCAAGTTCTGGTCCACATGATGCAGCAAGTTTGTTCGATCATTTCATTGATTTGATTAACGAATATCGTCAAACCACACCAAGTCAAAACGCACAATAATCGGGAGCAAATCATGGCAAAGCGTACAGACATAAAAAGCATTCTGATTTTAGGTGCGGGCCCGATTGTTATCGGTCAGGCATGTGAGTTTGATTACTCAGGTGCTCAAGCTTGTAAAGCCTTACGTGAAGAAGGCTATCGCGTCATTTTAGTTAACTCTAATCCTGCAACGATTATGACTGACCCAGAAATGGCCGACGCAACCTATATCGAACCAATTCATTGGGAAGTGGTGCGTAAAATTATCGAAAAAGAACGCCCTGATGCGGTTTTACCGACAATGGGTGGCCAAACAGCACTAAACTGTGCGCTTGAACTGGAGCGTAAAGGGGTTCTTGCTGAGTTTGGCGTTACCATGATTGGCGCAACAGCAGATGCCATTGATAAAGCAGAAGACCGTCAACGCTTTGATAAAGCAATGAAAAAAATTGGTTTAGGTACTGCGCGCTCAGGTATTGCCCATAACATGGAAGAAGCCTACGCCGTTGCAGATGACGTGGGTTTCCCATGTATCATTCGTCCATCATTTACCATGGGCGGTACGGGTGGTGGTATTGCGTATAATCGCGAAGAGTTTGAAGAAATTTGTACGCGTGGTTTAGATTTATCACCAACCAACGAATTATTAATCGATGAGTCATTGATTGGTTGGAAAGAGTACGAAATGGAAGTTGTCCGCGATAAAAATGACAACTGCATTATTGTCTGCTCAATTGAAAACTTTGACGCCATGGGGATCCACACGGGGGACTCCATTACTGTCGCTCCAGCGCAAACTCTGACCGATAAAGAATACCAAATTATGCGCGATGCCTCGATGGCGGTGTTGCGTGAAATCGGTGTCGAGACAGGCGGTTCAAACGTTCAGTTTTCAGTTAACCCGAAAGATGGGCGCTTAATTGTTATTGAAATGAACCCACGGGTTTCTCGTTCGTCAGCACTGGCTTCTAAAGCGACAGGCTTCCCAATCGCGAAGATTGCGGCGAAACTAGCCGTCGGTTACACCCTCGATGAACTGATGAATGACATCACTGGTGGACGTACACCTGCTTCATTTGAGCCTTCCATCGACTATGTTGTGACTAAAATCCCGCGCTTTAACTTTGAGAAATTTGCAGGCACCAACGATCGTTTAACCACGCAAATGAAATCGGTGGGTGAAGTGATGGCGATTGGTCGTACTTTCCAAGAATCGATGCAAAAAGCGTTACGTGGCTTAGAAGTGGGCGCCACAGGCTTTGATCCAAAAGTTGAACAAGATGATCCTGAAGCACTCACTCGCATTCGCCGTGAATTAAAAGATGCGGGTGCAGAGCGAATTTGGTTTGTTGCCGATGCATTCCGCGCCGGTTTGTCCGTTGATGGCGTTTTTAACCTAACCAATATTGACCGCTGGTTCTTAGTGCAAATTGAGGAGTTGGTTCGCCTAGAGGAAGAAGTTGCAGAGCTAGGTATCAATGGCTTAAGCAAAGATTTCTTACGCGTATTAAAACGCAAAGGATTTGCGGATGCACGTTTAGCGAGCTTAGTCGGTGTATCAGAGGCCGAATTACGTAAATTACGTCAAGGCTATGATTTACACCCAGTTTATAAGCGTGTTGATACCTGTGCGGCTGAGTTTGCAACAGACACGGCTTATATGTACTCCACGTATGAAGATGAGTGTGAATCAAATCCAAACCACGATAAACCAAAAGTGATGGTACTAGGTGGTGGGCCGAACCGTATTGGTCAAGGGATTGAGTTTGACTACTGCTGTGTGCATGCCTCACTTGCATTACGTGAAGATGGTTATGAAACCATCATGGTTAACTGTAACCCAGAAACCGTTTCAACGGATTACGACACATCTGACCGTCTCTACTTCGAACCTGTTACCCTCGAAGATGTACTCGAAATTGTGCGTATTGAGCAGCCAAAAGGGGTGATTGTGCAGTATGGCGGCCAAACTCCACTTAAATTGGCGCGTGCGCTTGAGGCCGCGGGTGTTCCCGTAATTGGAACGAGTCCAGATGCAATTGACCGTGCAGAAGACCGTGAACGTTTCCAACAAGCGGTTAATCGTTTGAACCTAAAACAGCCGCAAAATGCGACGGTAACAGCGATTGAACAAGCTGTTGAAAAAGCAGCAAGTATTGGTTACCCGCTGGTTGTTCGTCCATCTTACGTTCTTGGTGGTCGTGCGATGGAAATCGTGAATGATGAAATCGACCTGCGCCGTTATTTCCAAACCGCAGTCAGTGTTTCTAATGATGCGCCAGTGCTGCTTGACCGCTTCTTAGATGACGCCGTTGAGGTGGATGTCGACGCAATTTGTGATGGCGAAATGGTGCTGATTGGCGGGATCATGGAGCATATCGAGCAAGCGGGCGTTCACTCGGGTGACTCTGCATGCTCATTGCCCGCTTATACACTTAGCCAAGAAATTCAGGATGTCATGCGTGAGCAAGTTCGCAGCTTAGCATTCGAACTACGTGTGCGCGGCTTAATGAACGTCCAATTCGCGGTTAAAAACAACGAAGTGTATTTGATTGAAGTGAACCCACGTGCGGCACGAACTGTACCGTTTGTGTCAAAAGCAACAGGTGTGCCTTTAGCGAAAGTCGCTGCCCGTGTCATGGTTGGTCAAACATTGACTCAACAAGGTGTGACGAAAGAAGTCATTCCACCTTACTATTCAGTCAAAGAAGTGGTTCTGCCATTTAACAAGTTCCAAGGTGTTGACCCAATTCTTGGCCCTGAAATGCGTTCAACGGGTGAGGTCATGGGGGTTGGTCGTACATTTGCAGAAGCGTTTGCTAAGGCGATGTTAGGTAGCAGCTCAACCATGAAAAAATCGGGTCGTGCGCTTTTATCAGTACGTGACGGTGACAAAACTCGCGTTGTGGATTTAGCGGCGAAATTGCTAAAACACGGCTTTGAGTTAGATGCTACACATGGTACAGCGATTGTCCTTGGTGAAGCAGGGATTAACCCGCGCTTAGTCAACAAGGTGCACGAAGGTCGCCCACATATTCAGGATAGAATTAAAAATGGTGAATATGATTATATCGTGAATACAACCGCAGGGCGCCAGGCGATAGAAGACTCGAAGCTTATCCGTCGCAGTGCATTGCAGTATAAAGTTCACTATGACACGACGTTAAACGGTGGTTTTGCAACCACAATGTCACTGAGTGCAGACCCAACTGAAAAAGTGATTTCAGTCCAAGAGATGCACGCGTTGATTAAGTAATTAACGTGTATTGAATTGAGCCCCAGCGGTAATCTGCCGACTGGGGCTTTTTTTGTCATATATTGCTTGAAAGGCTGTGGCGCAAAAAATTAAAAAAATGCAAAATGCCCATTGACTCTCACGTTACGTGAGGTCGTAACCTCAGTCGCACTTACAGGAGGAACTATGCTATTTCAAGTGGGTGAAATTGCGGAAAAAACAGGATTAACCATCCGAACGCTTCATCATTATGAGGAAATTGGCTTATTGCTTCCAACTGCAAGAACCGATGCAGGTTACAGGCTCTATAATATGCAGTGCATTGAACGTTTAACTCAGATTCAATTGCTGCGCCAAGTTGGAGTCAAACTGAAAAACATCGGTGAAATACTGGATGGTCAGAGTGGGGATATGGCAAGCCTTCTGCAAGAACGGATTGCTTTGTTAACCGAACAAATGCAGCAAATAGCAACATTGCGTTTTCGGTTGGAGCAACTCCAAAAGCAAATGCAAGTGGGCGATCCCTTAACTCAGACTGATTGGTTCTCTGTATTGGAGATGATGACGATGTTTGATAAATATTTTACACCGCAAGAGCTAGAACAATTACCGCTATATACGGCTCATACGTTGAAAAACCAAGAATGGCAACAACGAGTGCTGGCGGTGAGCGAGTTAATGCAACAAGGTGTAATGCCTCAATCGATTGAAGCACAACGGCTCAGCCATGAATGGATGACTGCATTGGAAAGAGACACGGGAGGCAACCCTGATTTCTTTGCAAGGCTGAATAAAATTCATTTAACTGATAATGCGTTAGCGAATTCATCAGGTATTACTGAATCTATGATCCAATTTGTTGCGCAGGGGTTTAGTGAGTATCAATTAGCGCTATTTAGGCCTCATTTAACAGAAGAACAGTTTGCATTTGTGCGCCAACATTATTTTTCTGCAGGGCAAGTTTGGCCTGAACTTATTGCAGGTCTGAATAACGCATTAAAAATACATAAATCTCCAGATTCCCCTGAAGTACAATCATTGGCTCGTGTATGGTTAGATATGTTTAATCAATTTACGGGTGGTGACCCAGAACTTCAGGAAAGGATCCGTACGATTTATCGGGAAGAGCCTAAAATATCCCAAGGAACTTGGATGACAGCGGAAATAGGGCAATATTTGTTTTCTGCGGTGAGTATTTTGATGGAAAAATGATGCTTATGGCCGCAATGTTGCGGCCATAAATATTAGTTCTCTTTATTACCACTTAATGCTTTGCGGTGTTTCCAATACATCACAATGGAACCAATCAACCCACTGATTAATAAGATAACAGGAATGATCATTAACGCGCTAATGACAACTTGCTCATGCTCTTTCACAAAAGGAATTTGGTTCAAGGCATAACCTAAAGAAACAATAATACCAACCCATAGAAGCCCACTTAGCCAGTTGAAAAACTGAAAGCGGCGGTGGCTCAATTCGGACAGCCCTGCCAGTAACGGTAATAGGGTACGAACAAAGGCTAAAAAACGGCCAATAAGCAGAGCGTATAAACCTTGCTTATTAAACATATTGTTTGCTTTTGTATGATATTCCTCAGGAATTTGGGCTAGCCAACGCTTGACCATTTTGGTTTCACTGAGCCATCTACCTTGCATAAAGCCTAACCAGCAACCCAGACTCGCCGCTGTAGCAAGTAATAAAATGGTTGGAATAAAGTGTAAAACACCTTTGGCGATTAATGCGCCAGAAAGGATCAACAAGGTATCTCCAGGCAGAAAAGCTGCGGGAAGAACCCCATTTTCTAAAACGATAACAACAAAAAGTACGGTATAAATAACCCAAAGTACTTCGGGGTTGGAGAGTTTTAGGAAATCGTGATCCCAAAGTGCCAATACGATTTCGCGTAGGACTTCCATAATCATTCCTGTATTTGTCTAAATGCGAATTTCTTTATTTATATTACAGGAAAAAATAAGATTGGGTTTGATTTGTTTGGGGGTATTCGCTCATCAATCAATAAATTGCAGAAAATATCTCGTATTTTCTGCAATTTGGCTCCCTAACCTTTAAATCCGTTCAAAGGCCAATTGCAAATCATCAATTAAATCTTGTGGATGCTCAAGGCCAATATGCACGCGGAAAAATGTCCCTTCATTTGGATTAAAATCATATTGTCTCATACTGATTAAATCTTCTTTCTGATAACCCAAAATCAGTGATTCAAACCCACCCCATGAATACCCCATTTTAAAATGCGCTAAATTTTCGATAAAAGCAGCGAATTGTTCAGCGGATAGGCGTGACTTAAGTTGGAAAGAAAATAAGCCATTACAGCCTGAAAAATCACGGATAAAAAACGCATGACCAGGTGAAGTTGGCAAGGCAGGATGGAAAACGTGTTCCACTTCAGGGCGAGATTGCAGCCAGTTTGCCACTTGTATACTGTTTTCTTGGTGCTGTTTTAATCGAGTGGCTAAGGTATGTAATCCTCGATTGGCCATATAAACGGTATCAGGATCTGCAGTTTGCCCCAGGAGATACGAATTTTCACGTAAGGTTTCGATACAGCGCTCATTTGCTACCGCGACGCCTAACATGCCATCAGAATGCCCATTAATGTATTTCGTGGCAGATTGTATGGAAATATCCACATCGAACAATAATGGTTTGAGTAACACACCTGCCGCCCATGTATTATCAATCATAATAATGATATCAGGTGATTTATTACGTACGGCTTTCACGATAGCTGGTAAATCATGGACTTCCATCGTGATTGATCCAGGGGATTCTAAAAAAACAATACGCGTATTCGGCTGAATTAAGTCTGCGATGCCTTCACCAATTAATGGATCAAAATAGGTGGTTTCAACATTTAGCTTAGTTAAAATATGGTCGCAAAAATTCTGGGTTGGGTCATAAGCTGAGCCCGTGACGAGGATATGCTCGCCTGCAGAAATAAACGATAAGATTGCATTGGTGATGGCGGCAGCACCTGATGGGTAAAGTACAGAGCCTGCCCCACCTTCTAATTCAGTCATGGCTTCTTGAAAGGCAAAATGGGTTTGTGTACCTCGGCGACCGTAAAAAAGTACACCATTAGCACGGTGTCGCGTTGCATGACGTTTTTCTTCAAGTGTATCGAAGATGATAGAAGATGCCCGTTGAATTACAGGGTTCACGCCTTTTTGTGTAAATTTAGGGTTTCGACCAATGTGCACTAACTGGGTTTCTGGTTTTGTGTTTGCCATGCGCTTTCCTTTATCATTTTAAATTTAGCCTACCCAAAGGCGTGGATACTATGAAGTTAAAGCATTCGCAGGGAAATGTAACTTGAGTTTTCTTCAGTATTACAAAGTTCAATTAGTTCCATCGATATAGGAGAAGGGAGGTTGCATTTATCTACCAAATGCCTTCGTTGTATTAATAAGAATAAAGAAGAAATACCCGTGTAATAGACGTGGACTTCATTGTCTAAGAACAAAAAAAATGAAAAAATTCGTGAATACTAATGATAATTACTATCAATTCGCGCTGTCTTTGATATCATCAGCACCGTCTTTTTTAAAAGAGACGAACAGCGCGAGTTAAATTTCGCTTTTAAAGGTTAGTCGATGAATGGCACAATCATCGATATGAATTTTTTTATACAACACTAAAAAGAGAGTAAAGGCCAACTGATGCGTAAACTAACAGCTTCTATTCTATTGGCGTTCGGCTTGATGGGCACGGCAGTCGCTGAAACTACACCTGCAACAACACCCGCTGCGTCTCAAAATACACCATCGACACCTGCGGCTCCAACTACAACACCAAATATTGAAGCTGCTCCCGTATCTTCTGAGCCCGCAGTAAATACTGCCGTTGTGAATGAAAATATTGAAATTGCAACTGAAGTCCCAACAGGCGGCTTTGATCAGGACTTATCCGTTTGGGGGATGTACCAAAATGCGGATAATGTGGTGAAGACAGTAATGATAGGCTTGGTCATTGCATCTGTCATTACATGGGCACTCTTCTTCTCTAAAGGTCTCGAAATTTTAGTCGCACGTCGCCGTTTAAAAGACGAAACCAATGCGATTGCTGACGTGAAATCACTTGATGAAGCCGTGAAAATTGCAGAAGGTTTCAAAGGAAACAGTATTACACGCATGCTGCTTAATGAAGCGGTAACAGAAAGAGCGTTATCTGCGAACAGCACCGATTTGTCTGGTACAAAAGAGCGTACGTCATTCCGTCTTGAAAGAGCCGTCGCTGCAATCAGCCGATATATGGGCCGTGGTAATGGTTATTTAGCGACTATCGGTGCGATTTCTCCCTTTGTCGGTTTGTTTGGAACGGTATGGGGTATCATGAATAGCTTTATCGGGATTGCCCATTCGCAAACGACTAACTTAGCGGTCGTCGCACCGGGTATTGCAGAAGCACTTCTTGCAACGGCAATTGGCCTTATCGCTGCGATCCCGGCGGTTGTAATTTATAACATTTTCGCCAGAATGATTAATAACTACCGTGGTCAGGTAGGGGATGTGGCTGCACAGTCTGCGTTATTATTAGGGCGTGATCTTGATCTGGCAAATAGCAAAGCAAGGTAATTATTATGGCAATGCGTTTAGGTGACGAACAAGATGATAGCGGTGAAATGCATGAAATTAACGTGACACCGTTTATCGATGTGATGTTGGTTCTATTGATTATCTTTATGGTCGCGGCACCATTGGCTACAGTTGATATTAAAGTCGACTTACCTGCCTCAACCGCGAAGCCACAGCCACGGCCAGAAAAACCCGTGTTCTTAACGGTTAAAGCTGATAGTCAACTCTTTATTGGCGATCAAGCGGTGTCGAAAGAACAGCTTTCCGTAACTCTTGATCAAGCAACAAGTTCAAATAAAGAAACAACGATTTTCTTCCAAGCGGATAAAAGCGTTGATTATGAAACGATGATGGATGTGATGAATGCATTACGTCAGTCAGGGTATTTGAAAATTGGCTTAGTTGGGATGGAAGCAACGACCTCTAAATAGTCAGTGTTAACAGCAAAAGCCGACATAACGCGTTTTATCTTTAATGGTAAAGCGCGTTTTTTTATTAATAAAATCAAATCGCAACAAAAATTAACACTGTAGCTGTCTGATTTTTCCGCCCTATGTTATCTATCCTGCATAATGTTATATTTATTTGTATGATTTAATCATTATTAATAGATTTTTATCCTATTTTCACGCTTTTTATTGGTATTCATTTGAAGGTGGACGTCTGAATTACATACTCAATACTCTTATAAGGGGTATTGAGTGCTAATATAAGGCAATAAATCAAAATTAACATTAAGATAACTGATGTTTTATTGGTGTTTTTTCTCTAAATCGAAATAGAAGAGTTGAGTAAAGCCGCGTTTTAAGGCTACGTTTTTAACGTAAATATAAGCTCAGCTTCTTTTTTTAAATGCAATTTTTTATTAAAAATGCAGCTTAATACAGCTTGAAATAGCGGATATTTAACTATTTTTGATGCTATTGAATCGAAAAAACATAACCAAAAATAAACCATTATGTTTGAATGGTTTTGTTAATTATCACTATTTTGGCAAGATAATAATATTACCATGGAAATTATATGGATAATTTTAAAGGTAAAAATATCGACAAGATGATTGTTTTTTATGAGAAAATTTAAAATTCACAGAAAGAGTATGGTAACTGAAATAAAAAAATGATTATTTTTTTTCAGACAAAAAATAAAAACTTTATAAAGGTTTTTAATGAAAATGTCTTTTTGAGAGTGAGTTAAATAAGCTTTGCTCATAATAGGAAAAATAAAATTATATAAATATATTTAATTTAAATATAAATCAAATAGCAAATTAGAAATAAATACGTATAAATGTAAATAGTTTGTAATATCTTAACAATAGGTGTTTTATTTTGCTGTAAAATGATAACTTTTTGATTTTAATTATATTTTTGGTTTTTCTTGTACTTTTTAAGTTAAACGAAAAAACACTTGCGCAACCTAAGTCTTGGGTTATAATGCAATCAATAACATTTAGAAACACTTTTAAACACTTTATTATATCGAGTTATTTATTTTTAAAATTGATTAATACTAGGGACCTAATAAAGCCAGTTTTGATTTTCAGTATTATTTTTGAATAAGTGAAAAATCAGGCTTTATATTAAAAATAGATATAATTACGTAATTGGGTAACTCAGATAAGATATTGTGTTTTTAAGTTAACGTGAATGTTATTACTGGAGTCAAATGGGCTGACTACAGACTACGCATAGCAAGCGAAGCCGGAAACGGCAATTTCATATTATACTCCTCTATAGATAAAATAAGACTACATTTCCAGCGTTATCATTAAGATAACGCTTTTTTTTTATTGGTACATTGTGCTACGTAATGAGTGTGTTTTTTATACATAATTTGAAGAGTTCAATAAATGTATAATAAATCAGCGTTCACAACATCCTACTATGCATAAAATCAATATATCCTTCAGTTCTATACAAAAGGACTTCACGAAAAAAAATATCAGCGTATGATATTTCCACTTCGCTGTGGGGCATCGATATAACAGATTATAAAGATAATTATACAACGGCGAATTTCTCTGCCAGGATCTGGCGTGAATCAATTGGATGTTACAATGACTTGGTCTGATTTCAAATCTCACTATCTCATCGGTTTTTGGAAGCCTTTACCCGCAGTAATTGCCGCAGGTATTTTATCAACCTACTATTTCGGTTTAACGGGCACATTTTGGGCTGTTACTGGCGAATTTACTCGCTGGGGAGGGCACATTATGCAGCTGTTTGGTGCTCATCCAGAAACTTGGGGTTATTTCAAAGTGATTGGCTTTGAAGGCACACCTCTAGATCGTATTGATGGTGTCATGATTATCGGTATGTTTGCTGGTTGCTTTGCTGCTGCACTTTGGGCAAATAATATTAAATTACGTATGCCTCAACACCGTATTCGCATTTTCCAAGCCATTCTTGGCGGTATTATTGCAGGGTTTGGTGCGCGCTTAGCGATGGGATGTAATTTAGCGGCATTCTTTACTGGGATCCCTCAATTTTCTCTACACGCATGGTATTTCGCTGTTGCGACTGCGGCAGGGTCATATTTTGGTGCTAAGTTCACATTGATGCCAATGTTTAGGATCCCTGTCAAACTGAAAAAAGTCAGTGCGGCATCTCCGTTAACGCAAAATCATGATGTGGCAAAACGACGCTTTAAGTTAGGAATGGTTATTTTCACCCTCGCATTGGCGTGGGGTTTTTATACCTTACTTGACTCTCCAGTGATGGGCTTTGCTATCCTCTGCGGAATTGGCTTTGGTTTATTAATTGAGCGTGCTCAGATTTGTTTTACCTCCGCTTTTCGCGATTTGTGGATCACGGGCCGTACCCATATGGCTAAAGCCATCATTATTGGGATGGCAGTCAGTGCGATCGGTATCTTTAGTTATGTCCAGTTAGGTGCGACACCTAAAATTTTATGGGCAGGCCCAAATGCCGTGATTGGTGGCTTACTCTTTGGTTTTGGTATAGTCCTTGCTGGTGGCTGTGAAACGGGTTGGATGTACCGCGCAGTGGAAGGGCAGGTTCATTATTGGTGGGTTGGTTTTGGGAATATTATTGGCGCAACCATCCTAGCTTATTATTGGGATGATTTAGGCCCTTGGTTAGCAACCGATTTTGACAAAGTGAATTTACTCGAAACCTTTGGGCCACAAGGCGGCTTGTTGGTGACGTATGCATTATTAGCAGTGGCGTTTGTGCTGATGTTAGTTTGGGAAAAACATTTTTTCCGCAAACGTACACAAAAATCGACACAAGCATCAATGGAGGCAATATGAGTAAAAAAGACATTATTCCTGATTACCGTTTAGATATGGTCGGGGAACCTTGCCCATATCCAGCGGTAGCAACATTGGAAGCGATGCCATCCCTAAAAAGCGGCGAAATATTAGAAGTGGTAAGTGATTGCCCACAATCAATTAATAATATTCCGTTAGATGCAAAAAACTATGGCTATACGGTTTTGGATATCCAGCAAGATGGGCCGACTATACGTTATCTTATCCAAAAATAACGGATACCCGAGATACCCGTCATACTTTGCGCCGCAGCGTTGTTGACTGCACTCACAGGCTCTAGTCACATACTTTAGTATGCTCCTAGAGCCTGTTCGATTGTCGCCTAGCTGCAACACAAATTATTTAGGGTATATTGGCGGCATAATAGGTCATGTTATTGATTGATAAAATAGATTTTTGCCGCAGCGTTGTTGACTGTACTCACAGGCTCTAGCCACATACTTTAGTATGCTCCTAGAGCCTGTTCGGTTGTCGCCTAGCTGCAACACAAATTATTTAGGGTATCTTGGCGTATTGATGGATGAGAAAATTTTTGCCGCAGTGTTGTTGGCTGCACTAGAACCCCCTAGCTATGACTTAAATATAGGGCTAGGGGTTTTTAGGCTATTCGTCTTGCCAGTTCGCAATATCTAAAACTAGCTCACATTCATCATCGATATATCCGCCAGTCGGAATAAACCCCAGCTTTTTATAAAACTCAAATGGGCTTTCTTCCCCCTCACCGCAGCTATTATAGAGTCGTGGGTAACCTTTCTTTTTTAGATAACGTATAACTTGGATTAATGCTTCGCGGCCAAAGCCTAACTTTTGATAAGGTTCTGCTATCATGAAGCGCCATAGCATAATGCCATCATATTCGAGTTCGTCATCATCTAACCCAGAATGCAGCATAATGAACCCAACAGGCGTATCATCTGCATAAATCCCTCTGTACCACGCACAGTCTGAAAATTGCGCCTCTACCATAGAGTAAGCATTGTCAGCGACCATATTACGCTGCGCCTCACTCAATGTATGACTAAGTAGGCAGATTTCAGAGAAGTTATCCGCAGTGACTTTTTGTAAGGTCACTAATGAATTTTCATCCACTTCAGGTTCGATAAGCTCTTTCATGACTATTCCTTCGATAGAATATTGACCAAAACTCCAATAATGGAGGCTGCTATTTATTATTTTTATTTAACAAATTTCAAACTAACGTAAATTTGTTACAGGGTTGTAATTTAATCAACCAGAGATTTCACAACCAGTCAATGACTTAATTGTGGCTATGCAGGCGAGGTCTAAAAAGAAATGGCAACTTACTTTTTGGTAAGTTGCCATCGTGAGATAAGGAAGGAAATTCAAGATGTGTTAGTGTTCTGCTTCGCCACCCAGAACATCAATTAAGCGAGCGATTAAGGCGCTCAGTTCGCTTGTCATTAGCACATAATCTGCATCAAATTTTTGCGCATAATCTTCTTTAGCGATATCGTCGTTTTGGTCTTTTAATGTATCACTGAATTTAAGTCTTTTTAGCGAACCATCATCAGATAACATAAATTGGATACGCTCTTCCCAATCTAAAGCAAGCTTCGTGACGAGCTTACCTGCTTCAATATGGGTCGCAATTTCATCAGAGATCAGATCTTGCTTCTTACAGCGAATAATTCCGCCTTCTTCTAAGATAGCTTTTAGCTCCGCTTCATCCATCACCGCAAAGCCTTGAGGAAGTGAGCCTGAACGGATCCACTCGGTGAGAGTGAGTTCAATTGGGTCTTTGAATGTGAGAGGAACGACAGGCAGGGAGCCTAAACTCTTGCGTAATAAGGCTAGATTATCTTCAGCACGTTTCGCGCTTGCCGCATCCACAATAATGAGTTGATTGACGGTATCAATCCAAATATAGGTTTTGCTAAATTTACTGAATGCACGAGGCAATAAGGTGTGCACGACCTCATCTTTTAAGGCGTCTTTTTCAGTTTTTTTAAGTTTGCGGCCTTGGTCTGCTTCTAGTTTTTCAATTTTGTCCTGTACTTCTTGCTTGATGACAGGAGATGGCAGCATTTTTTCTTCTTTTTTAGCGCAAATTAGAATTTGGTTGCCAGCTGCATGGGTTAAGGCATCGGCACCGTTCATCGGCGCGACCCAACCTGTTTGCATCATGTCTTGGCTGCCACAAGGGTGATAGGCAAGTGCGGCAAGTTGTTTTTCCAGATCATCTGCAGAGAGTGCCAAATCCCGATTCAGGCGATAGACCAATATATTCTTGAACCACATGAAAAACCTACCTTTGTTGATAAATAGCCAGTTAGAGCAGGGGGCTATGATAACGAATTGTCGGTTATTAAGCGAAAAAAATATATTTAGCCTAAGGTGCCTATTAAGGAAGTTAAGTGATCCCTCAGTTTTTATCTCTTATACTTGAAAAAAGCGCCCTAGGCAGGTCATGATGGGAAGATAAACAATAAAATCAAAGAGAGCAGCGCAATGAGAATAGGAATTGACCTTGGTGGCACGAAAATTGAAGTGATTGCATTAGATGACGATGGTGAAACCTTATTTCGTCAGCGTGTTTCAACACCTAAAGGTGACTATATTGCAACACTCAATGCTATCGCCGGTTTAGTGAATGACGCAGAAACCGCAACAGGGCAAACGGGCAGCGTAGGGGTTGGGATCCCAGGAACTTTATCTCCTGTGACTGGAAAAGTGAAAAATGCCAACTCAACATGGCTGAATGGGCAGTTTTTTGATGCCGATTTAAGCAAGTTATTAGGGCGTGGCGTTAAAATTGCTAACGATGCCAACTGCTTAGCTGTATCTGAAGCGGTAGATGGTGCAGGTGCAGGGAAAAAGGTCGTTTTCGCAGTGATAATCGGAACAGGCTGTGGTGCAGGTATTGCACTCGATGGCCAAGTGCATTCAGGTGGAAATGGCGTCGCAGGGGAATGGGGGCATAACCCATTACCTTGGCAAGATGATTGTGACAGGAAATTCTTATCAAACGAACACTGCTATTGCGGCTTAACGGGTTGCACAGAGCTGTTCGTCTCAGGAACAGGTTTTATGGCCGATTACGCAAAGTTATCAGGTGAGAAAAAAATCGGCACAGATATCGTTAAACTGGCGCAAGAAGGAGATAGATTTGCCAAAATAGCGCTGGATAATTATTTGAATCGATTAGCTAAAGCGTTAGGGCAAGCGATCAATATGCTCGACCCAGATGTCATCGTGTTAGGGGGCGGCATGAGCAATGTGGATTGCTTGTATGAAGAACTGCCAGCGCGAATTCGTCAATGGGTATTTGGGCGTGAATGCGATACACCTATTCGTAAAGCGGTGCATGGAGATTCGAGCGGGGTGCGTGGCGCGGCTTGGCTATTTTCGTCCTAATTTGCGCTGTGGCGGTGTTGGCTTCACTCGGCTTCTCATTTTTTCGTCATACTTCAAGTTGTGGCTGCGTTGGCTTCATTCAGCCGCCTTGCCACAACTCGAATTATTTAGAAAAAGGTGCGCATGTAATAAAAAATAGAGTTTTAGTTTTCATGTTTAAATAATCATCCTTTATCACTTAAATTAAATTTATATTAATTAAAAATAAAATAATAAGCATATTTATAAAGCAAAAAATTTGAGTTAAATAAATTCTCTAATGTTAAGTGATATAAATCACAATTCTTTTTTTCCTACGAAAATTATTCACAAAACATAAAAAAAATAATTTCAGTTATTTGGCGTGAATTTGTCATGAATAATTCATTTTTGTGACAGATATAAAAATCAGACTCGATAAAAAGATGAAAACCGTGATTTAGTCACAGAAAATGGTTACTGTTTGCAGTGTATTATCATTAAAAATTGATGTCATGCACATAGTGTAAAATTTTAATGCCATTTTTGTTGGTTATTTGTTCAATGGCATAAGGTGTGTATGCGGATTCGAGAGGCAACTTTCTCTCAATAAAGGCAACTAAGGGGATCTAATGAATAAAGTATTGAAGCTCTCGACACTTGCTATGTTAGTCGCATTTAATGCGAACGCAGCAACGGTTGATTTACGTGTTATGGAAACATCAGACGTTCACAGTAACCTTGTAGACTTCGACTATTATAGAGATAAACCAACTGAACAATTTGGTTATGTTCGTACTGCGACTTTAATTAAAGCCGCAAAACAAGAGGCCACTAACTCCGTACTCGTGGATAACGGAGACTTAATCCAAGGTAGCCCACTGGCTGACTATATTGTTGGTGAAGGCCTAAAAGATGGCGAATCTCACCCAGCACACAAACTATTGAATACAATGGGTTATACCGTAGGTAACTTTGGTAACCATGAGTTTAACTTTGGATTAGATTTCCTGCATAAAGCCATTGATGGGGCAAAATTCCCTTATATCAATGCCAATATTATTGATGCAAAAACCGGTAAAAACTACTTCAACCCATACATTATTGTAGATACTCCAGTTAAAGATAGAGATGGAAAAACACATACAATTAAAGTGGGCTACATCGGTTTCGTTCCACCACAGATTCTTATTTGGGATAAACCAAATTTAGAGGGTAAAGTTTTAGTTAACGACATTACTGAAACGGCGAAAAAATTTGTACCGCAAATGAAAAAAGAGGGCGCTGACTTAGTTGTTGCAATTCCTCACTCAGGCTTCTCTCAAGAACCTTACAAGGCAATGGCGGAAAACTCCGTGTATTACCTCAGTGAAGTTCCGGGAATTGATGCAATCATGTTTGGTCACTCACACGGTGTATTCCCAAGCAAAGACTTTAGTGATATCAAAGGTGTTGATATTGCGAAAGGAACCGTCAATGGTGTTCCTGCTGTCATGCCTGGTCAATGGGGTGACCACCTAGGGGTTGTCGATTTAGTGGTAAGCAATGATGACGGTGCATGGAAAGTGGTTGATGCAACGGCTCATGCACGTCCGGTTTATGACAAGCCAAATAAAAAAGCCCTTGTTGAACGTGATGGCGACTTAGCGAAAATCATCGAAAAAGAGCACCAAGATACTCGTAAGTTTGTGGGTAAACATATTGGTAAAGCTTCTGAAAATATGTACAGCTTCTTAGCACTGGTGCAAAGCGATCCTACTGTACAAATCGTTAATGATGCACAAATCGACTACACCAAAAACTTCATTCAAGGTGACCCTGATCTGGCTGATTTACCTGTATTAGCCGCGGCGGCACCGTTTAAAGCGGGTGGTCGTAAGAACTCACCAACAGAATTTATTGAAGTTGAAAAAGGTGATTTAACGTTCCGTAATGCGGCGGACCTTTACCTGTACCCAAATACATTGGTTGTCGTTAAAGCAACGGGCGCGGATGTTGTTGAATGGTTAGAATGTTCTGCGGGTATGTATAACCAAATCGACCCACAATCAACGGCACCACAAAGCTTATTGAATTGGAGCGGTTTCAGAACGTATAACTTCGACACAATTAGCGGCGTGGATTACCAAATCGACCTGACTCAGCCAGCAAAATATGATGTTGATTGCCAAACCGTAAATAAAGATGCTAACCGAATCAAAAATGTCACTTACCAAGGTAAGCCGATTGATCCGAAAGCGACTTTCTTAGTGGCAACCAACAACTACCGTGGTTACGGCGGTAAATTCGCAGGGACAGGTGATAACAATGTTGCATTTGCTTCCCCAGATGAAAACCGTTCAATTTTAGCGGCTTACATTGCGAAAGTGTCTAAAGAAAAAGGTGAGATTTCGACTAAAGCGGCAAATAACTGGTCATTTACACCAATTAAGACAGACAAAAAACTGGATGTTCGCTTTGAAACTGCACCAAGTGAAAAAGCAGCTAACTTTATTAAAGAAAATGCACAGTATCCAATGAAAAAAGTGGGCACTGATGAAATTGGCTTCGCTATCTACCAAGTAGATTTAACCGCTAAGTAAGCATTTCCATTTTTATTGAAGTTATCCTGAGCCTGCCCAATTGGGTGGGCTTTTTTATGCCTAAAAATGAGAAAGAAATGGGGGGAGATATTTGGATGGTAAATAAATAACGCTCGGCGCATTTAACTAGCAACTTACTAAACACGTCGAGCGGTTATTGATTTTTGACGACTAATAAACTATTCATAAAACACATTCAACATAGGTAATTTACTAAACTTATCGTATTCAACTTTAACATACTCAGATTCTATTTTTTTGCCATTTTTTAAAGAGCCCGTCATTGAAATATCCTTACCATTTCGGTAGCACATAACATTGACACGTTCTTGGTTGTTGGCATTTATAACACATTGTGGTTCATACACTGAACCCGTAAATGTGATTGTCCCTCCTGATGAGTTATTACTTGCATAGGTGAAAGAACAACTTGAAATGATTATAGCAACTACGGATGTCAGTAATGATAAACGTTTCATAGTCCACCTCCGGAATAACACTGAGAACAGTGTTTTTTGCCTTCACTTTTAGTGTAGTTCAATTATTGACAATGCAAACTAAATTTTGAAAATATACTTAGATTCTAGTGTGAAAGTGGTTTAGTTCATTGATAAGCATCAAAATTTATTTGATGTTTATATCATTCGATTGATTGTTAATCATTAATTTTTTGTGAATAAATAACAAATGGGGTAGGTGTGAAATTATCTTTTTATTTAAGTTAAATTTCATTTGTAAATATGTTTTTTGAATTTTTTGTTACGTTAAATAAATTTTAAATAATAACGTATTTCGTAATTTTATTTTTTAAATGGAAGTCATCATTAGTGATGCTTTGTTTTGCGAAGGATTTTAAAAAGTGGTTAAAATAGAAATGCCCTTATAAAAAGTTTTATAAGGGCATTTCGTTTAAAATCTTACTGTTTCATTTTATTTGAAAACTTTGAAACGTACATCATCATCCATAAAGGCTTTATCACCCGCTGGTGAATTAATGGAACCAAATACCATTTGAGCGCGTAATATCCAATTTGCAGGGATGTTCCACGTCTTTTGTACATCATTATCCACTAAAGGATTGTAGTGTTGTAATGAAGCTCCGATATTTTCTTGTGATAATGCAGTCCATACTGCAAATTGTGCAATCCCGCTGGCTTGCTCAGACCAAATAGGGAAGTTATCTGCATATAAAGGAAATTGTTCTTGCAGACCTTTTACAATGTCTTGGTCTTCAAAAAACAGGATAGAACCTGCGCCTGCTGCAAAACTATCAATTTTTTGTTCTGTAGCAGCAAAAGCTTGCTCAGGTACGATTTTGCGCAGAGCTTCTTTGGTCATATTCCATAATTTCTTATGTTCAGCACCAAACAAAATTACCACACGTGAGGTTTGCGAGTTAAACGACGATGGTGAGTGTTTTACGGCTTCTTTAATTAGTTTTGTAACGTGTTCTTCAGATACAGGTAAAGCATCGCCTAGATTATAAATAGTACGACGGTTTTTAATCATTTCGATAAATGCGTTAGACATTTTAGTCTCCTAGATCTTCATTAGCGCACGGCATTTTATAGAATATATCTTAGAAGCCGCAGTTCGTTTCAATGGTTATTACTATAGCGGGGGAAAGTTAAAATCATAGAAAAAAAATTTAACCGTAAGGTTCAAAATTTTACGCTAAGATTGATTTTTTAAAATTATCAATAATTTCAATTTGTTGTATTTGTTAATTTATGATATCTAGTTTTTGATTATTCCAAATAGGGCGCTATGCATAAAATGGAGAGAAAAAAATTGAGGGTATTAAGGCGTAGAGTAGAGGTTAAAGAGTCTAGCGGGGGGCGTAATCCCGCTAGACAAGAATGATAACCAGTTTTACTTAATTGAGTTCATTAACATCTTTGGTAATTTCAATTTTAGTCCCACCAAAGTTATCAATGATATATTTTCTGACAGTTTCAGTGTGGTACAACTGCGCTAATTTTGCAAATTTAGGGTCGTCTTTATTATCTGTTTTTACGACTAATAAATTAATATTATTTTTAATGGAATCATCATTTTGCTCTCTAAATAAAGAGTCGTTTAATACATTAAGTCCACCTTCTTGCGCCGCGGTGTTACCAATAACAGCGATATCGACATCGGGTAAAGCCCTTGGGCCATGTGCATATTTTATTTGCCTAAAGACCAAATCTTTTGGGTTGGCAATAATATCGTTGGTTGACCCAGTTGCTTGGTTAAAGTCAGGCTTTAGTGTAATTAACTGGGCCTTTTCAAGTAATTTTAGGGCACGTATATGGTTAGCTGCATCATTAGGTATGGCCACAATGGCTTGCTTCGGTAAATCTGCAAGGTTTTTATGTTTTACCGAATAAACGCCCATCGGCTCAAAATAAGTGGTGGAGATTGCCGCCAATTTATTATTATGACTTTTATTAAAATCTTTTAAAAACCCCCAGGACTGAAATGCATTGACATCAACATCCCCATCAATCGTTGCCACATTAAGGGTGATCCCGTCATCAATGATTTTGACATCAATATCTAAGTTTGCTTCTTTCGCACTTGGAGACTGCGCAATAAACTTCCATATATCGGCATCACTGCCATGGCTGCCAATAATAATTTTTTGCGATGCTTGCCCTTGTTGATTTGATTTCTCTGTTGAACTTTCCTCTTGTGAACAAGCGGTTAGCGTAGAAAATGACAAAGCCAATAATAATGCAGGTATTTTTTTCATTTGATTATCTCTAATATTTTTTTGTTGATGATATCTAACCAAACAAAAATGACTTTTTATAAATAATATTTTATTCACCCTATAGTTTTTTAGTTATATACAGAAAATACACGTAGTCTCATTCGAAATTGTTATATCGATATAGTTTAAAATTATTTTTAGCAATATTTATTGTGGTATCTAATCAAGCATTAAATATAAACGTGAAAATTCTTCACTATCTAAAAAATAATTTAAAAGGTTGATTCATTATGTCTTTAACACAATTGCCTATTATTGATTTAAGTGAACTTGATAACCCTGAAACCAGAGATGACTTTTATAAAAAGCTACGTTTTATTGCT
Organism: Providencia sp. UF-183; assembly: GCF_058246155.1. NCBI lineage: Bacteria > Pseudomonadati > Pseudomonadota > Gammaproteobacteria > Enterobacterales > Morganellaceae > Providencia > Providencia sp. UF-183. The sequence continues at coordinate 132,891 of NZ_JBSICD010000003.1, forward strand.
CGTGAAATTGGCTTCTTTTATTTAGTCGGTCATAACATTACACCCGAATCTCGAGAGCAGTTATTAACCACGACAAAACAGTTTTTTGCCTTACCAAAGGCGGAAAAAGAAGCCATTTCTATGGAGCACTCGCGCCATTTTCGTGGTTATACGGCTTCTACCGAAGAAAGCACACGAAACCAGCCTGATTACCGTGAACAAATAGATATTGGCGAAGAATTACCCGCACTCGAACTGACCGATAATGACCCTATTTGGTTTAACTTACATGGACCAAACCAATGGCCGCAAGCCTTGCCTGAATTGAAAAATCAAGCGCTTGCATGGCAAAGTGAGATGCGTGATATTGCCGTGAAACTCATCAAAGCGTTTTTAGTGGCTTTAGATCTTCCTGAAAACAGCTTCGAACACATTATCGCTGAACCTGCTCAACATTTATTGAAACTTATACATTATCCAGCGAGAGAAGATAATAACGATGGAGAACAGGGCGTTGGCGCTCATAAAGATGCCGGTATTTTGACCCTATTATGGCAAGACAACAGTGGTGGTCTGCAAGTCGAGACGGATAATGGCTGGATTGATGTCGCGCCACTGGAAAATGCATTTGTGGTGAATATTGGTGAGGTTTTTGAATTAGCGACGAACGGATATTTGCGTGCAAACGTGCACCAAGTGGTGAGAAAGAAAAATAGCGATTCCCGTTATTCTATTGCTTATTTCATTACCCCAAGTGTTTTTGCCGATGAAGTACCATTATTAACCTTACCGAGTTATTTAGCGCAGCAAGCTTTAGGGCCAGATAGTGATCCTCTCAATCCGTTATTTACTAACTTAGGAAAAAATGTGATTAAAGGCCGTTTACGTTCACATTTAGCAGTAACACGCAGATTTTACCCTACGGAATATGCGCAAATAATAAATAACAGTAATATCCTATAACGAATAGAATAAATTGATATTGATAAAAGAAAATCAGTTGGAGCCAAGTATGTCAGATCAAAGTTATAAAAAGGACTTAAATGGAAAGGCATTATCGCCTGAAACCTTGATGATGAGTTATGGGTATGACCCACAGCTTTCAGAGGGGTCGATTAAGCCTCCCGTTTTTCTGACATCAACGTTTGTCTTTAAAACGGCTCAGGAAGGAAAAGACTTCTTTAATTTAGTGAGTGGGCGCACACAAGCGCCAAGTGGCCAGAAGCAGGGGCTTGTCTATTCTCGGTTTAATCATCCAAACAGTGAAATTGTTGAGGATAGACTAGCATTGTACGAGGGGGCACAAAGTGCCGCACTGTTTTCATCGGGCATGTCAGCAATTACGACGTGTTTGATGGCGGTGTTACAACCGGGGGATGTATTGCTGCATTCACAACCCCTTTATGGCGGAACAGAAACCTTGTTTCTCAATACGTTAAAGCGATTTGGGATTACGTCAGTGCCTTTCCAAAACGGCTGTGATTTAGCGGCCGTCTTAGATGTGGCAAATAGCGTCGAACAAGGCCAAAAAATTGCGGCGATTTATATTGAAACGCCGTCAAACCCGTTAAATACATTGGTTGATATTGAATTACTCAGCCAAGCAGCGAAACAAATTGGGCAAAAACAAGGTGGGGAAGCGCCATTACTGATTTGTGATAATACGTTGCTGGGACCTGTATTTCAAAAACCACTCGCTTTAGGTGCAGATTTAAGTGTGTACTCACTAACTAAATACGTGGGTGGGCATTCAGACTTAGTGGCTGGGGCGGTTGCTGGCAGCCATGAATTGGTGAAAAAAGTTAAAGCACAACGTAATGCTATTGGAACGCAATTAGACCCACATTCAAGTTGGATGTTAGGGCGCTCTTTGGAGACGCTACAGTTACGGATGGAGCGGGCTAATGACAGCGCTCAAACGCTGGCGGAATTTTTACACCAGCACCCAAAAGTGAGCAAAGTGCATTTCCCTGCATTTTTTCCGAAAGACAGTGTGGAATACCAAGTTTATCAAAAACAGTGTACTGGTGCGGGTTCTACTTTCTCCATTAATGTCGGAAATAACGAAGAAGATGCGTTTCGTTTTTTAGATAATCTCGCGATTTTTAAACTTGCGGTGAGCTTGGGGGGGACGGAATCATTAGCTAGTCATCCTGCATCGACAACGCATTCAGGCGTTGCACAAGCAGTACGTGAGAAAATTGGTATCAGTGATAACTTAGTGCGTTTATCTATTGGTATTGAGAATGTAAACGACCTAAAACATGCGTTAGAACTCGCATTAGACGCTATCTAAGTACTTAATGTTGTGGAGAGGAAGCGGTTTATTCCTCTCCATTTCCTTGATTAATTGAGCCGATATTGAGTTGGAAGTTCGCTAAAACCTAGCCCATTGGCTTTTTTCACATTAATTTGCACTGGGATGCGCTCTTTCATTGCTTCCACATGGCTGATAACACCGATCATTTTTCCTGATGCATTCAGGCTCTCAAGGGCATCAAGGGCAATATCGAGCGTTTCGGCATCCAACGTGCCAAACCCTTCATCTAAAAATAATGATTCTAATTGTGTGCGGTTGCTGACCATGTCAGAAAGTGCCAGTGCTAACGCTAAACTAACGAGGAAGCTTTCCCCTCCAGATAACGTTTTGATATCCCTGACAGAATCTGCCTGCCAGCTATCGATAACTTGTAACTCTAAGTTAGCTTGATGACTACGTTGCAATATATAGCGGCCATGCAGTTTATCGAGCTGTTGGTTGGCTAATGTCACCAAACAATCTAGGGTTAGGCCCTGTGCATAGCGGCGGAATTTGTCCCCTTCAGCGGAACCAATTAAGGCGTTTAAATAGCTCCAATCATCGTAACTGAGTTGGCTTTTTTCTATTTCTTGCAGTAAATCTTGTTGCTGATAGCGCTGTTGTTTATCGGTATCTAAGCGATTAATAATCTGCCCTTGCTGCTGGTTGCGCTGTTTGATTTCTTCGTCGAGGGCGGTGACGGCTTCATGTAATTGTGCCTCAGAAAGTGATGAGAAGCCTGTGGCACGTTGCTGATTGAGGGCTTCGAGTGATTGTAAGCCTTCTTGATGGCGAGTTTCACTTTGCAATAGTTTTTGGCTTACACCTTGTTTTAATGCCTCTAATTGTTGTTTTTCTTCGAGGGTTAATAGAGCCTCAAGGAAGATTTTTTGCGTGCTAAATGGGCTTTGTGCCAGAGCATCGTTAAATTGACCTTGCACTTGTTGATGTTCGAATGTGGCTTTATTAATTGCTTCGATGATTTCTTGCAAGCTACCAGTCAGTGAGGCAATCATTTTATCAGTTTCATTAAGCTGCTTACTGAGTTGTTCTTGAGCTTGCGAAAGCACCTCTTGTTGAGTGTTAAGCTGTTGAATAAATTGAGGGACTGATAACCCTGAAAGCAGTGTTTTGCGTTCAGTTGTTTTTTGTTCAAGGGTAATATGTGCCTGTTGAAACTGTTTTTTTTCTTTCTCAAGCTGCTGATTAAGTTGGTTTAATTGTTCAGTTTCAGATTTAAGCGAAGCACTCGATACCTCGATTTTTTGACTCAGTGTTTGTGCTGTTGTTTTTTGAGTATTATAAAACTCACCACGTTGAGTGGTGTCACTCACCCATTTATCAAAGTCTTCGCTTTCAGGTAATTTTAGTTCAAAAGGCGCTAAAGCTGTTTGAAGTTGCTCAGTTTGTTCATTTTTGCGTTGCTGTAATTGAGCTAGTTCTTTTTGTGATTCATCAAATAATTGAGTTTGATATTTTAATCGCTCCTCAACGAGTGAAAGGTCTGCTTGTTGTTGATTTAAATGGGTTTGTTTTTCATGCTGTAACTGCCTAGCCTGCTGATAATCACGTTCTAATATCGTAAATTCATTGATGATTTTTTGTTGTTCTGTGAGCTTTGTCGTTAGCTCATTGATAAACGCAGTGGTGGCCTGTTCGTTCAGTGCTAATTCAGGTGTAAGTGCTTGCTCACATGTTGTTTTCCAGTTGTGATTTAAGCTATCTAGGTGTGCAGTGGCTTGCTGTAATTGTTGTGCTTGTTCTTTTTGGCGCAGTTGTTGTGTTTCGGATAGCGTGGTTAGTTTTGCCTGTTGCTGTTTAAGGTGATCAAGTTGCTCAGTTAATTGAATGAGTTGTTGTTGTGTCTCGCTCAGATGAATGGATTGGTATGCCTGTACGGCTGGGTGCTCGGTTGAACCGCATAATGGGCACGGTTTCCCTGAAACAAGTTGCTGGCGCTCTTGCTCTAAACTGACGATTTTCTGTTCTAATTGAAACTTTTCATTGATGAGTTTGGTGCGTGGCGCCAATTCATTGATTTGAAATTCGGCCAGTTCGCGCTCTTTTTGTGTTTGGGCGCTCTGTTGTTGCAAATCAGTGTATTGCTGGCTGAATTGCTGCAATTGGGTTTGTGCACTAAGGTACTGAGACAAAATTAACGGCAAAAGTTTGGCATGCTGTAAACGTGTTTGTAGTTGCTCAATTTGTTGATTAACAACATAAATATCATATTTTTCTTGGTTGACTTTGCATTGTTGTTCTTGTTGTTTAAACGCGAGGGTGTGCTTTTCTAAAGCAGAGCGAGTTTGTGTGAGTTCTGTTGTGCGTTGTTGTTTATCCGCTTGCAGTTGCTCAATTGTGTTTGAGTGGTTTTTCTGTTTTTGTGACAGACTATTGAGCTTGTCTGTCAGTTCAAAAATAAAGCGCCCTTGCTGCTTCCAGCCCCCTATTTGAGCACTTATCTGTGCATCTTTTTGCTTTTCTTCTAAGAAAACATTCAACTGATAAAGTTGATGATTAGCCAGCTGGATCTGGTTTTGTGTTTCATTCACCCATTGCTGTTTTTGTTCAAAAACCGCCTGTTTTTCTGCTATTTGTTGTTTTAATTCATGTTGCTGCTGCGCTAACTGAAAAATTTGGTTATCGAGGGGGCGAACAGTTTCATCAATCAGCTGGTTTTGTTGTTTTACAAAATCAATGTGTTTGCGGTAATCATCCTGCGATTGAATGAGCGCTGCTTGTAGCGGAGTTAGCTCAGCCTGTTGTTTTTCCAGATTGCGTTGCAACTGTTGCTGTTTTTCTGTGTATTCAGTAAGTTGCCGCTGTAGGCGTTCAATATTTTGCCAAAGCGGGCGTAGAGATTCCGCCGGTTCGCTATCCGACAGTTTTTTCAGTTGAGGTTGCGCCGCGTGGTATTCAAGCTGGGCATTTTTGAGTTCATTTTCAAGGGATTGTACCCGCAGTGTGAGCTGGCGGTGCTGCTGCCACCAATTGAGTTCGTGTTGATGTTGCGTGCGTTTTTGTTTTATTTCAGTTTCTTGTTTTTGTAGCGTACTTTGTTGCTCTATCAGTGCTTGGTGTTCGGATTCTGTGAGTAAATTAATGCTCTGTGCTCTAGCTTTTAGCAGGTCTAAATCCGTTTTTGCTTGCTTGTGCTGATTAAAAATATATTTGGAGATTTGGCTATAAATTTCGGTGCCTGTAATTTCTTCAAGCAGATCTGCACGCTCTTTCTCTGAGGCATTTAAAAAAGCCGCAAAATCCCCTTGTGATAACAAAATTGATTTTGTAAAACGGCCGAAATCTAACCCTGTAATTTTGGCAATTTGGTCGCGAATTTCAGAGACCTTAACGGTAATGATTTTACCATCAGCGACTTGGGCTAGCTCAGCTTTCGGTGATTGCAAATTGCCATCGGGTTTATTCCCCGCGCGGCGTTGGCTCCAAAATGTGCGATAGGCCGTACCTTTAACTTCAAATTCTACTTCAGCAAGACAGTCACCTGTGTGGCGGGTCATCAATTCATTTTGGCTTGCGGAAATTGAATCTAACCGTGGTGTACGGTGATATAACGCGAGGCAAATGGCATCCAATAAGGTGGTTTTTCCTGCCCCTGTCGCACCGGTGATGGCAAATAACCCCTGACTGGCAAACGGTTCTTGCGTAAAATCGATTTTCCATTCGCCTTTGAGAGAGTTAATGTTTTTTAGGCGTAAGCTTAAGATTTTCATGTCAATTACCCTTGCTCGTGGCGTAATGCGTCATAGGACTGTTGGAAAAGTTGGGTTAGACGCTGTTCACGTTCAGGGTCTTCAAGGGTTTCTTCACTTAGGCGGCGTAGGAAAACCTCTTCTACGGTAAGTTCATTCAGGGTTTCATTCGCTAGCGCAAGGTTTTGCCCTTGTTTTTGTTTTCTTGCACGGCGCAGTAATACGACTTCAACGGGAAGGTTTTGTGTGAGTGTTTCGATGCGCTGTTGAATATCCGCCAGATAATCTTGAGACGCGACTTCGATATCTAACCAAACCGCATTTTCACCTTGGTAGTCCTGCCATACAGTAAGTTGTTGCTCTATCTCTTTTAATGAGCCTTTAAGCGTTTGTAAAGGCTGAAAAATAGGGATCGCTAACGGGGTTATTTTGCTTAATTTGCTACCTGTAAACTCAACTAAACAGACACTTTTATGTTGGGCAGTTTCATCAAAACTGAGGGCAATAGGGGAGCCGCAATAACGAATCTGTTGTTTTCCACCAATGACTTGAGGGCGATGAATATGACCAAGTGCAATATAATCCGCAGGGGGAAATGCCCCTGAAGGGAAGGCTTCTAATGTGCCGATATAAATATCGCGTACGGAATCTGTGAGTTCCGCTCCAATCACCGTTAAATGCCCTGTGGCAATAATCGGAATATCCAGGCCGAGCATTGCCCGTTGCTCGAGGGCGAGTTGATAGCTGGCTTGGTAGTGATCATGAATGGCAGTTTGGAGGGAAAGTTGTTTTTCTTCAACACTTTGCCCTGCAACACTCTGTTGGATATCTCGAGGACGCAAGAAAGGGATCGCGCACACGAGACCAATGGGTTGCGCTTGTTTATTGTGCAGAGTGATAACATTCGGCTCACTGCCAGAGGTGACCACTTGGGTATTAAGGTAGCTTAATAATGAGCTTGATTCATTCAGAACAGAGACGGAATCGTGATTGCCGCTCAAAATGACCAACTGGCAACCGGTTTTTTGCAAATCTACAATAAATTTATTATATAACTCGCGGGCATAGCTTGGCGGTGACCCTGTATCGAAAATATCCCCTGCCACAATGACGGCATCGACTTGATGAATTTCGACTTGGTTCACTAGCCAATTTAAAAAGTGTTGGTGCTCAGGCGCACGGCTTTTGGTAAAAAAGTATTGGCCAAGATGCCAGTCAGAGGTGTGAATAATGCGCATGAGCCATCAGTTCCTGTCTTCGATAAAGGGCATAAATTACTGCTATCCAGTATACCTTATCCTATCAAAACCTCGTGTTTTTCTCGTGTTATGGCGGAATTATTTCACTTAGATGACATTTACCCGCTAATATAAGGAGAAATATTTGATTTGCGAATAGACATTCATAATTCTGTCATAAAAGTGACGCATAATGCGTTCACATTAACAATGTCTTCTTATTTACAGGAACAATCATGGCAAGACGCATTCTAGTGGTTGAAGATGAAGCGCCCATCCGAGAAATGGTTTGTTTTGTATTAGAACAGAATGGTTTCCAGCCGATTGAAGCTGATGATTATGACAGCGCAATTGCACAGTTAGTCGACCCTCTACCCGATTTGGTGTTATTAGATTGGATGATCCCCGGTGGGTCAGGGCTCCAAGTGATTAAACATATGAAGCGTGATAGCGCCACTCGCGATGTCCCAGTGATGATGCTAACGGCTCGTGGGGAAGAAGAGGATCGCGTGAAAGGCCTAGAGGTCGGTGCGGATGATTATTTGATTAAGCCGTTTTCCCCGAAAGAATTAATTGCTCGTGTTAAAGCGATTCTCCGTCGAATCTCTCCAATGTCGACGGAAGATATCATCGAAATGAATGGGTTAACCTTAGACCCAACCTCCCACCGTGTAACCAGTAACGAAACCCCAATTGATATGGGGCCAACGGAATATAAACTTCTGCATTTCTTTATGACGCACCCTGAACGTGTTTACAGCCGTGAACAGCTCTTGAATTATGTCTGGGGCGCGAACGTTTATGTTGAAGACAGAACGGTGGATGTACACATTCGGCGTTTAAGAAAGGCGCTAGAAACTGAAGGTCATGATAAAATGGTGCAAACAGTACGCGGTACAGGTTACCGTTTCTCTGTTCGTTATTAACGACACACTAGGGAGAGACATGCGTGCTTGAACGCTTATCGATTAAACAGCTGATTTGGGGGCTGTTTTTATTTATCTTACCCGCGCTGATTTTGTCCGTTTTTATCGGGCACTTACCTTGGCTGCTAGTGGTTTCTTTACTGGCCGCCTTAGTGTGGCATGCGTATAACTTGCTGAAATTGTCTTATTGGCTTTGGTTGGATAAAAGCATGTTACCACCCGAGGGGCGAGGGGGCTGGGAGCCGATATTTTACGGCATTTACCAGATGCAGCAACGTAACCGTAAACGCCGTCGCGAATTAGGGCAACTGATTAAGCGCTTTCGTAGTGGGGCTGAATCTTTACCGGATGCCGTCGTGATGATGACCACGGAGGGCAATATTTTCTGGTGTAACCGCCATGCGCAGGCGTTGTTAGGTTTTCGCTGGCCAGAAGATAACGGCCAACATATTTTCAATCTATTGCGTTACCCTGATTTTAGCCGCTATTTTTCAATCAAAAGTTATGACCAAGCATTAACCATTGAGCTTAATAGTGGGGAAATTGTTGAGTTTCGTATTTTGCCTTATACGGAAGGGCAATTATTGATGGTGGCGCGAGATGTCACTGAAAAACGTCGGTTGGAGAAAGCGCGTAGAGATTTTTTTGCCAATGTGAGTCATGAACTACGCACGCCACTTACCGTTATTCAGGGATATCTTGAGGTGATGGATGACCAAGAAGGTATGCCTGCTGTCAATAAAAAAGCGCTGAATGTGATGCAAGAGCAAGCTCACCGAATGGATAATTTAGTGAAACAACTTTTGCAGTTATCCCGCATCGAAATTGCCCCGCAAATCAACCTTGATGAGCAAGTAAATATTCCCGTGATCCTCAAAATGATTGAGCAAGAGGCGTTAAGTTTAAGCCACGGTCGCCAGCAATTTGAGTTTAACATCGATGAATCACTGCGGGTGCATGGCAATGAAGAGCAATTGCGCAGTGCGGTGGCGAACTTAGTGTATAACGCCATTAATCATACGCCAGAAGGCACAAAAATTTGTGTTGATTGGCAAAGAACCAGCAATGGCGCGCGGTTTAGTGTGAAGGATAATGGCCCCGGGATCCCGTCGGAACATCTTCCTCGCTTAACTGAGCGTTTTTATCGTGTGGATAAAGCGCGTTCACGCCAAGGTGGCGGCGGTACAGGGCTTGGGTTGGCTATTGTAAAACATGCCGTTCAACACCATAGCAGCCAGCTGGTGGTTACTAGCCAAGTGGGGAAAGGGAGTGAGTTCTCATTTACCTTGCCGCCAGTGCTAATTGTTGATGATAAAAAACTCAAAAAAGCTTAGAAAATTCCACTTTATTAATAGAATCAATTTATTAATAAAGTGGATCCTGCTTCTATTTCGATTAATTAATTCTATTAATGCATTGTTTTTTTATATTATCCCACCAACTAATAATTTTAAAATAATATATCCTACCTGTTATCAAAAAAAGTGAATGATAAAATGAGGAGTTGATTAATTTTCAAGCAAATCATATAACGGGTATTGTGATTTTACTGAAATGAATCACTGGTTCTGAAAATTAGTTTAGTTATTTCCTCTTGTTTTCGGGTTTGCTATTGCCTTTTTGCCCTATAAAAGTTCTACTTGTTGTCAGTTATTGGCGATTTTTTCTGTTTTTTGATTTTTCGTTTTGTCATCGGCAAGCAAGCATACTTTTTATATTGTTAACAGTATGTTTATCAGAATTCTATCTCGCTATATATATTTCAAAGGGTTGCTAGGTGCATACCCGTAATTTTCTATTTCCGCTACTAAAAATTAACATAATATGGCTCATCGTTTATCATCAAGAGATATCATCGCATTAGGTTTTATGACCTTTGCGTTATTTGTCGGGGCAGGAAATATCATTTTCCCTCCGATGGTTGGCTTACAGGCAGGGGAACAAGTTTGGACCGCCGCACTTGGCTTTTTAGTCACAGGTGTAGGTCTACCCGTATTAACCGTTATCGCATTAGCGAAAGTTGGGGGCGGAATTGAAGCCCTGAGCACACCAGTGGGGAAAACCGCGGGTTTACTGCTCGCGGTTGTCGCTTACTTATCTGTTGGCCCATTATTCGCAACGCCTAGAACCGCAACCGTATCGTATAAAGTGGGTATCGCCCCGTTATTTGGTGGCGAGTCTGACATGTTACTGCTTATCTATAGCGCAGTTTATTTTGTGCTAGTGATAGGTATTTCGCTGTATCCGGGCAAATTACTGGATAGCGTAGGGCACATATTGGCGCCTGTAAAAATGCTCGCACTGGCTATTTTAGGCGTCGCAGCCGTAATGTGGCCAGCAGGTGACCCAATTCCATCAACGGTAGAATACCGCGATATGGCCTTCTCAAATGGCTTTATTAACGGCTACCTCACAATGGATACCCTTGGGGCGATGGTGTTTGGTATTGTTATCGTGAATGCAGCGCGTTCACGGGGTATCGAAAATTCATCATTACTCACTCGCTATACCATGTGGGCTGGCTTAATTGCTGGGGTACTGTTGACGCTGGTGTATCTATCCTTATTCAAACTGGGTGAAAATAGCGGTTCACTGATCCCGAATCCAGAAGATGGCGCGGATATCCTGCACACTTATGTTCAGTATACGTTTGGTGGCTACGGCAGTTTCTTCCTTGCGGTATTGATTTTTGTGGCTTGTATGGTGACTGCTGTTGGGTTGACTTGTGCTTGCGCTGAGTTCTTTAGCCGCTATGTGCCGATTTCTTACCGTAAGCTTGTGCTGATCTTAGGGGTTTTCTCCATGATCATCTCAAACTTAGGTTTAAGTAAGTTAATCGCCTTCTCATTACCTGTGTTGGTTTCAATTTATCCACCTTGTATTGTCTTGATATTAATGAGCTTTACATTGAAATGGTGGAAAAATCCAACAGTGGTAATTGCGCCAACAATGCTAGTCAGCTTTGTCGTAGGCTTAATCGGCGCGGTGAAAGCGTCCGATCATTTGAAGGTCTATATCCCAGAGTGGATGACGGCGATGCCATTGTATAAACAAGATTTAGTTTGGGTATTGCCAACACTTGTTGTTTTGGTCGTCGCGATTGTCTGTGACAAAGTGGTGTCACCATCAGTGCAGCATAAACAAGCTTAATTATCTGAATTATCAAACAAAAGGGAGCCAATTGGCTCCCTTTTTCTTTTTGAGTGTTTTCAAAACTGAAATGTATTTATCAGATAAATATCGAGTTTTTTTGGTTGAAATTAGTACTTGGTACGAATAAAGTGGTGATGTGCGCAAGGAGGTGCAGATGAACTACTTAGAGCTTATTGAAACGACGGTATTTAGCCGTGAGCGACAGTTATTAATGGACGATGATGAGTTTCAATTATTTCAGACATTTTTGTTAGAAAACTATGAGTATGGCGATACGGTAAGTTGTACTGGTGGATGTAAAAAAATACGTTGGAGCCTATTAAATAAAGGCAAACGTAGTGGTATTAGAGTGATTTATTATACAAGAGCAATCAGTGGTAGGCTGTACCTGCTTCTGATTTACGCTAAAAATGGAAAGGATGATTTAAAAGAGCAAGAAAAAACAGTCTTAAGGTCTATTATTCAAAAGCTTGCTTAATTTGAGACTAAATGGAATTAAACCTTTCTATCATGGGAATAACGGTATGGAAAAAAAACTTTTTGATGACTTAGTGAGTAGTTTGGAAGAAATGGTCGCTATTGAAAATGGCGAACTGATTCCAGATAGCGAAAATGTTCATCGTCTCGAATTACCTGATGTCAAAGCGATTCGTAAGCATGCTGGAATGAAGCAACAAGAGTTTGCTGAGGCGATTGGCTCAAGTGTGGATTTAGTTCGTAGTTGGGAGCAAAAGCGAAGATTCCCATCGGGCATGGCACTCAAAATTTTATTTCTTATTGAAAAGAAACCCAGCATTATTGATGAGTTAAGGGATATTCGGGTTTAACCAAGCCCGTGGTAGTACAGGGCTTGGTTTTATTATTCTAAATTAATCCACGCCGACGGCACTACCCGCTGGTCGGCGAACATCATTAGAACCGTAAATAAAGCCTTCGCGGACTTTGCCTGAAACGGCTGAGTCATTACCCGATGATTTGGCACTGACGCCCGCACCATCAGGAATAGCAACCATAATTAGCTCAGCAGCACCCCAAGGGGTTTGCTCAACCATCTTATAACCCATCTTATCGAGAAGGGCTAAGCTGTCTTTCGACACACCGCGCTCTTCGTAATACACCTCATCAGGTAGCCATTGGTGATGAATACGAGGTGCATTGACCGCTTCTTGTGGTGGCATTCCGTGGTCAATTATGTTTAATGCGGTTTGCAACGTGATAGAAATAATACGTGACCCCCCTGGGGAGCCCAGCACTAAGAACACCTTGCCATCTTTGGTGACAATGGTTGGGCTCATTGATGAGAGTGGGCGTTTACCCGGCGCGATAGAATTTCGTTCACCTTGGACTAAACCATAAAGGTTTTTTTCGCCAACTTTTGTGGTGAAATCATCCATTTCATCATTAAGGAAGAAACCTGTTCCCGGTGGGATAACCACGGAACCAAATCGACCGTTGATCGTGTAAGTAGTTGAAACGGCGTTTCCTTTTTCATCAACAACTGAGTAATGGGTTGTTTCTGGCTTTTCATGAGGCCCCATTCCCGGCTGAACTTGGGTTGAAGGTGTGGCTTGGTTTGGTTTGATCTCTTTGCGCAGCTCTTCGGCGTAGGCTTTACTTAACAATTTTTCGGTTGGGTTATCCACAAACTCAGGATCACCAAGAAACGTATTTCTGTCCATATAGGCGTGGCGCATAGCTTCGGTTAGGGTATGAATATACTCAGCAGAATTAAAGCCCATCTTTTTAAGGTCATAACCCTCTAAAATATTTAAGGTTTGGCAGATAGTTACACCACCAGAGCTTGGCGGTGGTGCAGAAATAAATTGATAGCCTCTATAGGTACAGCTAACTGGTGCTGTGTCCGTGATAGTAAAATCAGCAAAATCTTTCGCGGTGAGTATGCCGCCATTTTTCTTTGAGGCTTCCTCGACGGCTTTCGGTATTTCCCCCTCATAGAAAGCGGATGGCCCATTTTTAGCAATTTTTTCAAGGGTATTGGCTAAATCGGTTTGCACCAATAAATCACCGGGTTGGAATGCGCTACCGTCAGGTTTTAAGAAAATACGTGCGACTTCAGGATCTTGCTTAAAGCGCTCGGTGGTTGTATCCAGTACATCCGTATCTGCACGGGTTAAGATAAAACCTTCTCTGGCAAGCTTAATTGCAGGCTCCATCACTTGTTGGCGGCTCATCGTGCCGTATTTTTCTAATGCGTAATCGAGGCCTTTAACGGTACCTGGCACACCCGAAGCGAGGTAGCCATATAAGCTTGCGTCTTTGATTAACTTACCGTCTTTATCGAGATACATGTCAGCGCTTGCTGCGGCAGGGGCGGTTTCTCTAAAATTGATGAATAGGTCTTTGCCATCAGCCAGGTGAATGGTCATAAAGCCTCCCCCGCCAATATTGCCACAACACGGGTTAACAACGGCTTGGGCATAGCCAACTGCCACTGCAGCATCCACAGCGTTTCCGCCTGATTTCAAGATATCTGCGCCAATTTGTGAGGCTAAATGTTGAGATGAAACGACCATGCCTTTTTTGGCTTCAACGGCAGGTTCTGATGCAGCAAAGAGTTGGCTTGAAAATAATAAGGAAAGCAATAATGCAGCAGGGCGTAATGATGTTCTGATCATTCGTATCTCCCAGTTAAGGTAAGGTTTGATATAACACAAATTAATAATTTGTTAATTATTTGTGTTTTTAATGTATAGCATACAATAGTGTGGAGTGTTGAATATTTGAGTTAAGAAGTGTTAACTGGGTAGGGTTATTTATGAATAAGCAGGCGTTAAATATGGGTAGGGAAAGGGCTCAAAAAGAGCCCGTAAAGTATATTATTTTTTATTAAACAATGACATGTGAACCCAACCATTATTGGTTAAAATGAGAGGGCTTTGCTGTGCACGTTCAGCATGTGTTTGTGCTGATTGAATTTGAGGATAAGCCGCAATCACTTTTTCATTTTTCGCCCACGCAGCAATATCTTCCAGTTTTTGCGTGTAGTTGGCGATAGAAATTTGTTGCCCACCGCGCTCTGCTGGCTCAGTAAAATTAGTGACTTCGTTAACAACGAGCTTACCTGTGCAGAAACTGCCACGACCGGAAGATTTAGCTTGTTTCTCGTCATAAAATTTTTGCCCTTCACTGGTCAGCGTATATTCGACACCATCTCCTGTTTGTTCACCAGTCCATACGTCTTTCACCGTGATTTGTTTTTCACTTTTAGCCAGTAACCCCGCACCAACTAGCGTATCCAGCTGCTCAATATTGCGGTAGCTGAATTTAGTGATAAAGCCTGCTGGTATTGGATCTACATTGATACAAATCGCTTTTTTAGTATCGAGATAGTCTTGGATGGATTTTTTGAAGTTACTTTCTGATGCAGTTTGGCTGCTATCGCATCCAGCAAGGAATGCACTGATAATAGTCATTGAGGCGATGAGTTTTAAGTTCATTTTCCGATACCTAGCTTTGTTATTTATTTGTAATTAAATGATTCTAATTGTAACAATAATATAAATAAGGAAAGGTTTACAGTCTAAGAGAAATGATAAGGGGGATATATTGTGTTGTTTGGGATGTTTCTTAAAGGGGGAGAAGGTGAAAAGAAAAAAGCGGGCAATAAGCCCGCTTTCGAAAAACTAAATCGATTGATTACAGTTTTGCAGAGTTTTTGGTCAGGTAGTCAGCAACGCCTTTTGGAGATGCGTTCATACCTTCTTTTCCTTTTTCCCACTGAGCTGGGCAAACATCACCGTGCTCTTCGTGGAATTGCAGTGCGTCAACCATACGCAGCATTTCGTCGATGTTACGGCCTAATGGCAGGTCGTTAACGACTTGGTGACGAACAACGCCGTTTTTGTCAACGAGGAAAGAACCACGCAGTGCAACGCCTGCTTCTGGGTGTTCAATACCGTAAGCTTTCATGATTTCGCGTTTGATATCAGCAACCATCGGGTATTTAACTTCACCGATACCGCCGTTATCAACAGGGGTTTTACGCCATGCGTTATGAACAAACTCAGAGTCAAAAGAAACACCAACAATTTCAACACCGCGTTTTTTGAATTCTTCATAGCGGTGGTCAAATGCGATCAGCTCTGAAGGACAAACGAAAGTGAAGTCCATTGGCCAGAAAAAGATCACAGCTGGACGGCCGTTCAGGTGGGTTTTCAGGTTGAAGTTTTCAACAATTTCACCGTTACCTAAAACAGCAGCAGCAGTAAAGTCAGGGGCTTGACGTGTTACCAGAACCATAATTTACTCCTATGAGTTTGATTTTTGTCCGAGAGATTTCACAAAAATTGTGTATTTTCGAACATAGACTTCCAAAAGGATAAAAAATTATCTTTTGATAATAAAGACATTTAAACCAATTATTGTGATAGGTTTTAACTATCAATTATACTGATTTAATAAATTAATATCAATAAGATAGTTTTATTCTGCCAAAGTGCAAGCATTAATTTATCCCTTTGCCTGTATTGTGACATCTTGTGCAAAAATTTGTTGCAGCGCATTCGCCATCATTTGTGGGTAAAATTGAAAGAAAATATTTTCCAGCGCATCATACTGCAATAAAAAATCATCAAATGAACCACTTAGCGCACTGAGCCTTGGTCTTCTTTTGGCCATTCCATTCAGGGATTTACCAATATAGTTTTTATCTGCATAACGAATTAACCACTGTTGCGGCCAGAGAAACTCATTTAACTCCTGAAATTTTTCAGGGGTATGATAAAGCTGAGGTTCGATAATATTTCGGCAATAACGCACGAATTCAGGCAGTGAAGTGTCGGGCTCAATTGTCGACCAATGCAAAGACAAAAAATGATCCCACACTAAATCCAATGTAATCGGGGCAACGCGGCGATATTCCTCACGAAACAGTAACTTGGCCTCTTTGACCAAAGGGTGAGTGTCAGTAATACGATCAACTGCGCGGTGCATCATAATGCCAGAGACGACTTCAGGCGAGTAAAGGCCCGCAGGGTTGCCGCGAACGTAGTCAGCCATTGTGTTGCCGAGCAGGGAGCTGTCAGCGAGGTGGGCTAGGTGGAGGTGTGCTAGATAATTCATTCTTTTATAGTATACCTGATGCCTTTCAAATTATAGCTGTGTTAGCGGCGCAAACCGACCCTAGTCACATACTTATGTATGCTCCTAGGGCTCAATTTGCTTGCTGCCTTGCTCTAATTCGAAATTCATGAGGTATCAGTATTGAGATGAAAACCAAAATAATAGAAATCAATTTGTCATGAAAGGTAAGTAAAATTGAAATAATTTATTCATCGAATGGATAAATAGCGTACAGAATTTTTTGCTAACAAAATATTTGTTAAATAATGGTGGTTTTTTGTGCGATTTTGCGCTTATTTCTTGCGCCAAAGGCGGTGCGGCACTAGACTAGTTGCCTGTTTTTTTTAGATTGATGTCAATACAATGCGTGTTTCTGATTTTACTTTTGAATTACCTGAAGAACTGATTGCTCACTACCCACAGGCTGAACGTAGCGCTTGCCGCTTATTAAGTCTGGATGGTGGATCGGGGCAGCTAACGCATGGTGTTTTTACGGATGTCCTAGAAAAATTGGAGAAAGGGGATTTACTGGTATTCAACAATACCCGCGTGATCCCTGCAAGGCTATTTGGTCGCAAAGTTAGTGGCGGCAAAATTGAAGTTCTTATCGAACGTATGTTGGACGAACACCGTGTATTAGCACATGTTCGTGCCTCAAAAGCACCGAAAGAAGGCACTGAATTGTTACTGGGCGAAGATGAAAGCGTCAACGCCACGATGGTCGCGCGTCATGGTGCTTTATTTGAGCTGCGTTTTGATGATGAACGGGATGTGTTGAGCATTTTGAATCAAATTGGTCATATGCCATTGCCACCTTACATCGACCGACCTGATGAGGAAGCAGATAAAGAGCTTTATCAAACGGTGTATAGCGAAAAACCGGGGGCTGTCGCAGCGCCAACGGCGGGCCTACACTTTGATGAGCCTTTGCTTGACGCTTTGCGCCAAAAAGGTGTCGAAATGGCGTTTGTTACGTTACATGTTGGCGCGGGGACATTCCAACCTGTTCGTGTTGATACCATCGAAGACCACATCATGCACTCCGAATATGCGGAAGTGCCACAAGATGTGGTTGATGCGGTATTAGCGTGTAAAGCGCGTGGTAATCGTGTTGTTGCTGTGGGAACAACGTCAGTTCGTTCATTAGAAAGCGCAGCTAAAGCCAGCCAAGATGCCTTAATTGCTCCATTTTTTGATGATACCCAAATTTTTATTTATCCAGGTTATGAATATCAGGTGATTGATGCATTAATCACTAACTTCCATCTGCCTGAATCGACATTAATTATGTTGGTTTCTGCATTTGCTGGATATAAAAACACAATGAATGCGTACAAAGCGGCGGTTGCTGAGCAATACCGTTTCTTTAGCTATGGTGATGCGATGTTTATCACCCCCAATGCGAATGCAAAATTCGAAAAAATTGGCGAATAATCAGTGATAAGCGGTGGCATCGGCTGCTTGCTTAGCAAATTAATACTATCGATAACATCAGACTGTTTTTCTGATGTTTGGAGGCAAACGTGAAATATGAATTACAAACGACCGATGGCAATGCACGCCGCGGCCGTTTAGTATTTGAGCGCGGTGTGGTTGAAACCCCTGCATTTATGCCAGTGGGCACCTACGGTACCGTAAAAGGTATGACCCCAGAAGAAGTGAAAGAGACGGGCGCTCAAATCCTGTTAGGCAATACTTTCCACCTGTGGTTACGTCCTGGGCAAGAAATTATGAAGTTACATGGTGACCTCCATGATTTTATGCAATGGCAAGGCCCGATTTTAACGGACTCTGGCGGTTTCCAAGTCTTTAGTCTTGGCGCGATGCGTAAAATTAAAGAAGAAGGCGTACATTTTCGTAACCCAATTAACGGTGAGAAAGTTTTCTTAAGCCCTGAAAAATCGATGGAAATTCAGTACGACCTCGGTTCAGATATCGTGATGATATTTGACGAATGTACACCATATCCAGCAGATTGGGACTATGCAAAGACCTCAATGGAAATGTCGCTGCGTTGGGCAGCACGTAGCCGCCAACGTTTTGACGAGTTAAACAATAAAAATGCCCTGTTTGGTATCATCCAAGGCAGTGTTTACGAAGATTTACGTGATATTTCGGTTAAGGGACTGGTGGAAATCGGCTTTGATGGTTACGCTGTAGGCGGCCTTGCCGTTGGCGAACCGAAAGAAGACATGCACCGTATTTTAGAGCATGTTTGCCCACAAATTCCGGCAGAAAAACCGCGTTATTTAATGGGTGTCGGTAAGCCGGAAGATTTAGTGGAAGGCGTTCGTCGTGGTATCGACATGTTCGACTGTGTGATGCCAACACGAAATGCACGAAACGGCCATTTATTTGTCACGAATGGCGTGGTAAAAATCCGTAATGCGAAGTATAAATCTGACACATCAACGCTCGATGCGGATTGTGACTGCTATACTTGTCGTCATTATAGTCGTGCTTATTTGCATCATCTTGATAGATGTAATGAAATTCTTGGCGCAAGGCTCAATACCATCCATAATTTACGTTACTATCAGCGTTTAATGGCGGGTATCCGACAAGCCATTGAAGATGGTAATTTCGAAGAGTTTGCGAAAGATTTCTATCAAAAGATTGGAAAACCTGAACCTTCGTTAAATATCGAATGAATTTAAGTGCGAAATCACGCTAATCTGTGTAGCATAGTTAGCTTGGTAAACGCACTGAATTAGTTAGAGTCTGTACTTAAAAATTGCTTTCAATAAAACAATGAGGAAAGTTTAATGAGTTTTTTTATTTCTGAAGCAGCGGCATCAGCAGGCGCACCAGCGCAGGGTAGCCCATACACTATGGTTATCATGCTTGTTGTTTTTGCGCTGATCTTCTATTTCATGATTTTGCGTCCACAGCAAAAACGTGCGAAAGAACACCGTAAATTGATGGAATCTATCACGAAAGGTGATGAAGTTTTAACAACTGGCGGTTTAATCGGACGTGTTACTAAAGTGTCTGAAACAGGTTATGTTGTTCTTGAACTGAGTGAGAACACTGAAGTAACCATCAAACGTGATTTCGTTGCTGCTGTTTTACCTAAAGGCACAATGAAAGCAATTTAATTCTGATTTTCCCGAAGGGAACTGCCGTGCTAAACCGTTATCC
Organism: Providencia sp. UF-183; assembly: GCF_058246155.1. NCBI lineage: Bacteria > Pseudomonadati > Pseudomonadota > Gammaproteobacteria > Enterobacterales > Morganellaceae > Providencia > Providencia sp. UF-183. The sequence goes on from NZ_JBSICD010000003.1 coordinate 152,419, forward strand.
TTTGTGGAAGTATCTGATGTTGATCGTTGCGATCCTCATCGGTCTGCTTTATGCACTTCCAAACCTATATGGTGAGGATCCGGCTGTTCAGATCACTGGCGTGCGGGGAACCGCCGCCAATGAACAAACGCTGGTCCAAGTCCAAAAATCGTTACAAGATGACAAAATTGAGAGTAAGTCTATCTCTCTGGAAAATGGGGCAATTTTAGCCCGTTTCAACAACTCTGATGTTCAGTTACGTGCTCGTGAAGTCATCATGAATGCACTGGGTGACCAGTATGTTGTTGCATTAAACCTTGCACCTGCGACGCCTAAATGGCTCGAAGCTGTCGGCGGTGAGCCGATGAAGCTGGGTCTTGACCTGCGTGGTGGGGTTCACTTCCTGATGGAAGTTGATATGGACACTGCATTAGGTAAATTGCAGGAACAAAACATGGATGGTTTGCGTAATGACCTGCGTCAAGAAGGCATTGCGTACTCTTCTATTCGTAAAGGCAATGATTACAGCGTCGAAGTTCGCTTCCGTAACGCTGACGATCGTAGCCAAGCAGAAAAAGCACTAGCACGTAAATACCCAGACCTCGTGTTTAGTGATGGCAGCGACAACACCATGATCGCTGTGATGACCGACGAGCGCTTACGTGAAGCTCGTAACTATGCTGTTTCTCAGAACATTACCATCATTCGTAACCGTGTAAACCAATTAGGTGTTGCCGAACCTTTAGTTCAACGCCAAGGTGCAGACCGCATTGTGGTTGAGTTACCGGGTATTCAAGATACAGCACGCGCTAAAGAAATCTTAGGCGCAACCGCGACATTAGAATTCCGCCTTGTGAATACTAGCGTGGATTCATCCGCCGCAGAAAGTGGCCGTGTTCCGGGTGACTCTGAAGTTAAATACGACCGTGAAGGGGCGCCGTATGTCCTGTATAAACGCGTTATTTTAACCGGTGACCACATCACTGACTCCACCTCTGAAGCCGATGAAAACGGCGCACCGCAAGTGAGCATCAGCCTTGATAGTTCTGGTGGTTCTATCATGTCTGACTTTACACGTGATAACCAAGACAAGTTGATGGCAACGCTGTTTGTTGAATATAAAGACAGCGGCAAAAAAGATGCGACAGGCCGTTCAATTTTGGTGAAAGACGAAAAAGTTATCAACGCTGCACGTATTTCTGCACGTTTTGGTAGCAAGTTCCGTATCACTGGTATCAATAATGGTAATGAGGCACGCCAGCTTTCATTATTATTACGTGCGGGTGCGTTGATTGCGCCAATTCAAATCGTTGAAGAACGTACTATCGGTCCAACGCTGGGTATGCAAAATATCGAGCAAGGTCTGAAGGCGTGTATCGCGGGTCTGTTAGCGTCTATCCTGTTTATGATTATCTACTATCGTAAATTTGGTTTGATTGCGAGTAGCGCGCTGTTAGCGAACTTGGTGTTAATCGTGGGTGTGATGTCGTTGTTGCCGGGTGCAACACTCACCATGCCAGGTATTGCAGGTATCGTACTAACCCTTGCGGTTGCGGTCGATGCTAACGTACTTATCAACGAACGTATCAAAGAAGAGCTGAAAAACGGGCGATCCGTTCAGCAAGCGATTCATGAAGGTTATAAAGGCGCCTTCTCAAGTATTACCGATGCAAACTTAACGACATTGATCACCGCTATCATTCTATATGCAGTGGGTACAGGGTCGATTAAAGGCTTTGCGATTACGACAGCGATTGGTGTCGCAACCTCTATGTTTACAGCGATTGTAGGTACACGTGCGATTGTGAACCTGCTGTACGGCGGTAAACGTATTAACAAGCTGTCAATTTAAGGAGCACGTTGTGGCACAGGATTATACTGTTGAACAATTGAACTATGGCCGTAAAGTCTATGACTTTATGCGCTGGGACAACGTTGCCTTCACGATTTCAGCTCTGTTATTGGTTGCATCGGTTGTCATTATCGGACTAAAAGGTTTTAACTGGGGTCTGGATTTCACAGGGGGGACGGTTATTGAGATTAGCCTAAGCCAACCTGCTGATTTGGACAAAATTCGTGATAGCTTGTCTAACTCGAACCATAAAGACCCATTGATTCAAAACTTTGGTAGCAGCCGTGACATCATGATCCGTATTCCGCCAATTGAAGGCACTGCGGGTCAAGAAGTTGGCAAAGAGATTATTACGGTTATCAACCAAAACGTGGATGATAAAGCCACTGTTAAACGAATCGAATTCGTGGGGCCGAGTGTTGGTGCAGAATTGGCGCAAACGGGGGCATTAGCCCTGTTAACTGCGCTTATCTGTATCTTAATTTACGTTGGTTTTCGTTTCGAATGGCGTTTGGCGGCGGGTGCCGTGTTATCGCTTGCCCATGACGTGGTGATTACCTTGGGTATTCTGTCTCTGTTCCATATTGAGATAGATATGACCATCGTAGCATCATTGATGTCGGTTATTGGTTACTCGCTGAACGACAGTATCGTTGTTTCCGACCGTATCCGTGAAAACTTCCGTAAAATTCGTCGTGGTACACCGTACGAAATCATGAACGTCTCTTTGACGCAAACATTGAGCCGTACCATCATGACATCAGCCACCACATTATTAGTGGTTCTGATGCTGTACCTGTTCGGTGGCGCGATGCTGGAAGGCTTCTCACTGGTTATGTTAATCGGTGTAACTATCGGTACTATCTCATCTATTTACGTGGCTTCTGCATTAGCACTGAAGATGGGAATGAAACGCGAGCACTTGATGCAAGCGAAAGTCGAGAAAGAAGGCGCAGACCAAGAGTCATTACTGCCTTAGTGTTGTAGCCCAGCGGCAAGTGTTATTAATCTCTAGAGGCATTCAACAATATGTCACTAAGGTGAATAAACTAAGCGAACACCTCTACAGCGCGGAATATGCAGCGTTACAAGCACCCTAGAAGGCATCTTCTAGGGTGTTTTTTATTGCATAGTAGGGTAAACTATCCCTCCGTAAATAGGACTCAGGAAACGCTATGCATTGCCCATTTTGCTCAGCTGTAGATACGAAAGTCATCGACTCGCGTCTGGTTGGTGAAGGTGCTCAAGTCCGTAGACGCCGCCAATGTTTACTTTGCCATGAACGTTTTACCACATTTGAAGTGGCGGAACTGGTCATGCCTAGGGTCATTAAAAGTGATGAAGTGCGTGAGCCGTTTGATGAAGAAAAACTCAATCGCGGTATGCAAAAAGCGTTGGAAAAACGCCCTGTTAGCTCTGATGATATTGAGCAAGCTATCATTTCCATTAAGTCCCAACTCCGAGCAACGGGGGAACGTGAAGTTCCGTCAAAACTGATCGGTAGCTTGGTGATGGATGAGCTGAAAAAGCTCGATAAAGTTGCCTATATTCGTTTTGCCTCGGTTTACCGTAGTTTTGAAGATGTGCGTGAATTTGGCGAAGAAATCGCGAAATTACAGGATTAGCACCAATGATTGAACAAGATAACATTTACATGGCTCGTGCCTTTGAATTGGCACATCTCGGCCGATTTACCACATCACCAAACCCGAATGTCGGGTGTGTGATTGTGCGTGATGGCGAAATTGTAGGTGAAGGCTACCACCAAAAAGCCGGTGAACCCCATGCAGAAGTGCATGCACTGCGAATGGCAGGCGAGAAAGCAAAAGGGGCAACGGCGTATGTCACCCTTGAGCCTTGCAGCCACCATGGGCGCACGCCGCCTTGCGCAGAAGCGTTAATTAACGCTGGCGTGAGCCGTGTTGTTGCGGCGATGCAAGACCCTAATCCGCAAGTTGCTGGTCGTGGTCTGTACATGTTGTCTCAAGCGGGAATTGAAACTCGCAGCAATGTTTTATTAGACGAAGCCGAAGCGGCAAACCGCGGTTTCTTAAAACGCATGCGTACGGGCTTCCCGTATATTCAGTTAAAACTTGCCGCCTCATTGGATGGCAAGACGGCATTAGCGTCAGGTGAAAGCAAGTGGATCACCAGTGCTGCGGCGCGTAAAGATGTCCAAGAATTCCGTGCGCAGGCCAGCGCTATTCTAAGCACCAGTAGCACCGTGATTGCGGATGACCCTTCACTGACGGTGCGTTGGAACGAGCTCCCCGCGGATATCCAACATGTTTATCCAGAAAGCCAAGTACGCCAGCCAATTCGTATTGTGCTGGATAATCATAACCGTGTGACGGCTGACCATAAAGTCACTCAGCTTGATGGTGAGTGTTGGTTAGTTCGTGCAAACCCAGATGCAAGCGCATCATGGCTAGGGAAGGTTGAGCAAATTGCTGTTCCTGCTGATGATAACGGCACTGACTTGGTTATTTTGATGATGCAACTGGCGAAACGTAACGTCAACAGTATCTGGGTAGAAGCAGGGGCTAAATTAGCAGGCTCGTTACTCAAACTGGGTATTGTTGATGAACTGATTGTGTATATCGCCCCTAAATTACTGGGCAATAGTGCACGCGGTTTGGTTGATTTCCCTGCATTAAGTGCTTTAGTTGATGCACCACGATTTGAATTTACAGATGTGACGAAAGTCGGTGATGACCTGCGTGTCAGGCTGCGTCCTGTCTGGTAAGTGCGTTTTTTTGAAATTCGCGCATACGATAAACGAAAGAATGTGATAAAATCCGCGCCCCGCGGGTTATAATTAATATTAGAGGAAGACTATGAACGTAATTAAAGGTGTTGTTGCTGCGCCAAAAGCGCGTGTTGCTATCGCTATTGCTCGTTTTAACAACTTTATTAATGATAGTCTGCTGGAAGGTGCTGTTGATGCGTTAGAGCGCATTGGTCAGGTTTCAAACGACAACATTACTATCGTTTGGGTACCGGGTGCCTATGAACTGCCATTAACCGCGAAAGCGCTGGTTGAAACCAAAAAATATGATGCTGTTATCGCATTAGGTACGGTTATCCGTGGTGGTACTGCTCACTTTGAATATGTTGCAGGTGAGTGCAGCTCTGGTCTGTCCCACGTTGCAATGAATAGCGAAGTGCCTGTAACTTTCGGTGTATTAACCACTGAAAACATCGAACAAGCTATCGAACGTGCGGGTACTAAAGCGGGTAACAAAGGTGCTGAAGCTGCATTAACGGCACTTGAAATGATTAATGTAATTAAAGCCATCAAAGGCAAATAATACACAAATAATTGGATGTCGCATGATGAGAGTATCAATCTCCATGCGGCAAAATTGTTTTGTGTATAGTTTTTAAATTTAAGGGGAATCTTGTGAAACCTGCTGCTCGTCGCCGCGCTCGTGAGTGTGCTGTACAGGCCATTTATTCATGGCAATTATCTGGCAATCCAATTGCTGAAGTCGAATATGAGTTTATTGCTGAACAGGACATGTCAGACGTTGACGTAAACTATTTTCGTGAACTGTTATCAGGCGTTGCGACTAATGCAACCAAGCTTGATCAACTGATGACGCCTTATTTATCTCGTCAACTCGAAGAGCTGGGTCAGGTAGAAAAAGCGATTTTACGTGTCTCCATGTTTGAATTAAGTTTCCGTGAAGATGTGCCTTATAAAGTCGCAATTAATGAAGGCATTGAATTAGCGAAAGTTTTTGGTGCAGAAGATAGCCATAAATTCGTTAACGGTGTATTAGATAAAGCGGCACCTGCGGTTCGCCGTAAAAAATAATAATATCAGGGTTCCCTCCTGTAACACTACAGTAGTCGAGAGGTAGGCTGGGTTCCAGTCTACCTTTGTACTTATAGGCTCGTCATACTTTAAGTTACAGGTGTATTGGCTAAAATAGCTTCAGATGTAGGTTTTAGTCGACTCTAGGTAGGGCAGTCATTTGCCGCCTATTTGTAGCTTGAATTATTCAGAGTATAAATTATTTATTTCGTTTAAAACGAAAATAGAGATAGCGAAAACGGAAAATCTACCATGTCATATGGCGAATTTGACCTCATCGCACGTTACTTTAACCGTCAAACCACTAACCGACGTGATGTGAATATCGGTATTGGCGATGACTGTGCGTTGATGACCATCCCAGAAAAACAGCAACTTGCTGTGAGTACTGATACTCTTGTTTCCGGTATTCATTTCCTACCTACGATTTCTCCCGCTGATCTTGCGTATAAATCATTAGCCTCTAATTTAAGTGACCTTGCTGCAATGGGCGCTGATCCTGCTTGGGTTTCTTTAGCCATTACATTGCCTTGTGTTGATTGTGAGTGGTTGCAGTCCTTTAGTGATAGCTTGTTTGAACAGCTAAATTATTATGGAATGCAATTAATTGGCGGTGATACCACGCGTGGGCCAATGAGCTTAACGTATACAGTGCATGGCCTAGTGCCAGTTGGCAAAGCGATGTCCCGTTCCGGTGCGCGTAATGGCGATTGGATTTATGTGACGGGTACCTTGGGGGATAGTGCAGCGGGGCTCGCTATTTTGCAAGATAGGCTGCATGTCGCGAATACCGAAGACAAAACGTGGTTAGTTGCACGACATTTGCGTCCTCAACCGCGCATTTTACAAGGGCAAGCCCTACGTAATTTAGCCTCTTCAGCGATTGATATCTCTGATGGGTTGGTTTCCGATTTAAATCATATTTTGAAAGCCAGTGGCTGCGGTGCGCGAATCAACTTAGATTCGTTGCCACAATCGGAAGCGCTAAAGCAAAGCTGTAGCGTAGAGCAAGGGCGTTTATGGTCGCTTAGTGGCGGTGAAGATTATGAGCTGTGCTTTACGGTGCCTGAAATGAATCGTGGTGCGCTAGAAATGGCATTAGCACATACAGGGTCTGGTTTTACCTGCATTGGGCAGATCAAACCTCAGTCCGAAGGGATCAGCTACTTTTGCAATAACCAAGAAGTTGATGTAAACCTTAAAGGTTTCGATCACTTTGTTTCGGAAGGTGTCTATGGCGACTAGCCAAGAAAAAGCAGAAGCCAAAAAGCGGTTAAACATGCGTGATCCGTGGCACTTACTTGCTACAGGGTTTGGCAGTGGGTTATCGCCAATTGTTCCCGGCACAATGGGGTCACTCGCTGCGATCCCATTCTGGTTATTGATGATCAACCTGCCAGTATGGTTATGTTGGGCTATTATTGTGGTTGGTTTTATTATTGGTTGTTATATTTGCCAGCGTACGTCGGACGACATGAAAATTCATGATCACGGCAGTATTGTGTGGGATGAGTTTATCGGTATGTGGATCACACTGATGGCAATTCCTGTGGTAAATGTAGCGTGGGTTCTTACTGCATTTGTTGTTTTTCGTATTTACGACATGTGGAAGCCTTGGCCGATCCGTATTTTTGACCGTAAAGTCAGCGGTGGTTTTGGCATTATGATCGACGATATTATCGCGGCTATTTTTGCTTATTTCACCGTTTGGTTATGCGTTTGGTATAAGCTCCTGCCCTTTTAATCAACAAAATGAGAAAGGCCACCAATCGATGGCCTTTTTTGTATTCATGAGTATTTTAAGAACGCTATTTTTTTCGACGGCTAATTCCCATTACTGATGTTTGTGCTAACGTTAAGCCTTTGGTTTCTGGTGCAAACAGTATCGAAACAACTAAGCCTAATAATGACACGCCCGCCCCCATCAACACCACATTGCTAATACCATATTCACTGATAAACACGGGCAGAGCCCACGTAGAAAAGATGGTTCCGATACGGCTAATCGACATGATCACACCCACGGCGGAAGCTCGGATATCGGTTGGGAACAGTTCATTTGGGTAAAGCCATTGCAAGATCCCAGGCCCGCCAGAGAAAAAGGCGTAGATCCCAAACATAATGATCACCAGACAGATCCCAAGGTTGGAGAATAACCCGAGGATCGCCAATGCAAGGGTCATAATGGCAAAGCTACCAATAAGTAAGGGGCGTCTGCCCATTTTATTAAGCCAATACATCGCAGGGACGCAGCCTAACATAAAGAATAGGCTGATCACGACATTGCCAAGCGCAGCGTTTTTACCTTGATCCCAACCGAGTTGCCCAACGATTTGTGGGCCAAAGGTGTAGATAGCGAACATTGGGATCACTTGGCAAGTCCAAATAATCGCGGTAAATAAGACAAAAGAAAAATGACGTTTAGTGAATAATTGCAGGAAATGGGTTTTTTTCTGTTCTTCAGCTTCAAAAATCACTGGCTGGCCAAAGAGCTTTTCCATCATTTTTTCGCATTCTTTAATTCGCCCTTTGCGTATTAACCATAGTGGAGACTCTGGCAAATCAAAGCGACCAATCAAAATAATGATACAGGGGATCACTGCACTGCCTAACATCCAGCGCCAGCCGCCTTCAACATCATACAGCGCGTAGCCTACAAGGTTGGCGCAAGTCGCACCCACGTACCACATCGCAGCAATAAAGCCGACAGCAAATGCCCGCTGCTTGGTGTTTGAAAATTCGGTGATCATTGAGGTGGCGATGGGGTAGTCTGCACCAATTACGATACCAATTAAAAAGCGCATGAGAAGTAGCTGCAATGGCGTAGAGACAAACATGGTTGCGACAGAAATAACGCCGATAGCCACAATATCAATGAGGAACATTTTACGCCGACCGACTTGATCGCATATATAGCCAAAGAGCGATGTACCGATAAATAACCCAGCAAGGGTTGCTGCGCCCAGTAAGCCTATCCACTCGCTGCTTAAATTGAGCACGGGGGTGAGTTGTTCAAGTGCGACACCGATGAGGACCAATACATAACCATCAAGAAAAGGCCCGCCGCTGCCCCATAGCATGATCCGCCGATGCACGGAGGAGAATTGAATATCATCAAAACTTTTCGGTTTCATTGTGTATCCCAGTGTCAGCGTAAAATACGCTATAAAACTCTCGAAGCTTTTGAAACTCCGAGAGTAATGCTAATCAGCCGTAACGAAATTCAATGCCGAAAGTGCCGCGTGGGTATTCCCACTTTTCGAGTGCACCCTCTAAACCTAAAATACGGCAGGTACCGCACTCAAGGCATCCGGCATAGTCAAAACGGACTGAGCCATCTTCTTGTTTTTTATATAAACCTGCGGGGCAGGCCTTTGTTAAAGTATCGAGCACTTGCATATCTGGGTGCTCTTTGATGACAATATGTGGGTTTTCTTCATCGACATTAAATTTATTAATGCCAAGTTTGACGTCCACGTTAACTGGCTGGCTCATATTGCTCTCACTCCTTTAATTCCATCCTTGATTAAATTCATGAAGCCCACTTTTTTCGCATGTTGCAGCATGGTTTTACGCAGTGGAACAGGTGCTTCATCAGAGATGGTAAACAGCTTTTTCGCAATCCCCACCGCCATTTCAGGGTAAGCCGTAAACATGCGTGGGTTATCTAAGAATTCAGGCATTTTTTGGTACATTTTCATGTCCCTAAGTGGCCCTTCATTTAACAATGTGAGGTATTCACTTAACCCCTGTTTGCTAAAGTCTTCTTTTTTCATTGCGTTAAGTACGGTTTTAGCTGCGGCTTCTCCAGAAGCAACTGCTAAATCCATGCCGCGAATGGTAAAGCCAAGATTCATACACATACCTGCGGCATCACCCGCAATTAACACGCCATCACGGACAAGCTCTGACTGCATTTTTAAGCCTGCTTCTGGCACAACGTGAGCTGCGTATTCAATCATTTTGCCACCTTCAATTAACGGGGCGACTGCGGGGTGCTGCTTGAAATCTTCTAACATTTGTGGAACGGACTTTTTGGCATCTTTGATATGATGCAGGCCACAAACCAGGCCTAAAGAAACCGTGTCCTCATTGGTATATAAAAATCCACCGCCCATTAGCCCATCAGTTGGTGAGCCCGCAAACAACCATGCAACACCTTCATTATCTTTAATATTGAAGCGGTTACATAAAACATCCTTAGGGAGTTCGATTAACTCTTTAACCCCAACGGCGACATGTTCAGCACTCACACGCTTGGTCATGCCAATTTGCTCAGCGAGCAGTGAGTTTACCCCATCAGCCAAAATGACAACTTTGGCTTCAAGTACATCGCCATCTGCTTCGACTCCAACGATTTTGCCATCTCGTTCGACCAGTTTATCAACTCGGATACCTGTAATGCATTGCGCTCCCGCATTTTCTGCTTGTTCTACCAGCCATGGGTCGAGTTTACCGCGTAAAACAGACCAAGACGTTTCATCAGGACTTTGCTCTGCGCTATTTTGGAAGTCGACAGTGACAGCACCTGTGTCGGTCATAAATGACAGTCTTTCACGGGTGATCATGCGCTCGATAGGCGCTTCTTGGGTGAATCCAGGAATAATGCGTTCTAAACTGTGGGCATACATTCGCCCACCTGTAACATTTTTCCCGCCGGCGTAGTTTCCTCTTTCAATTAGGAGAACTTGCGCACCTTCACGGGCAAGCACCAGTGCAGCGACAGAACCCGCTAGGCCTGCACCAACAATGATTGCATCAAAAATATCATCGGACATAGTTTCTCCAAATCTTACAAAGCAGTGGAGCCAATGCCCCACTGCGATAGGCTTATTTCGCCAATTGCTGCGTTAAAGCAGGTAGAATTTTGAATAAATCACCGACAATCCCATAGTCTGCAAATTGGAAGATTGGCGCGTTTTTATCTTTGTTGATGGCGACGATAGTTTGTGCGCCATTTGCCCCGACCATGTGCTGGATTTGCCCTGAAATACCGACAGCAAGGTACAGTTCAGGTTTGATCATCAGGTTGGAAATTCCAACGTAGCGCTCGTGTTCCATCCATTTTTCATTTTCAGCGACAGGACGAGAACAGGCGATTTCAGCGCCAATGGCATCTGCAAGGCTTTTCGCAATCGCAATATTCTCTTGGCTGCCAATCCCACGACCGACACTCACTACAAGGCGAGCTTTGTCTAATTCCACGGAGTTACCTGCTTTTTTCTGAACCGAGGTACGTACAACAGATTGTTTTGGTTCGACCCATTGTGCAGCTTGAGCCGCGCCGCTACGTGATGCATCACTTGCAGCGGCTTCAAAGGTGCCGGTGGTAACGGTTGCAATGGAAAATATGCTATTTAAGGTTTCTTGACCAAAAGCTAAACCGCCATAAACCATATGTTTAATAACCGCTTTGTCAGCTTCGACCGTAATCGATGCTGCATCATTCGAAACAGCAGCTTGTAGCCTTGCCCCTAAACGAGCAGCCAGTAATTTTCCACGACGTGTGTTCGGTAGTAGCAACAGACCTTTATCGCCATGTTGTTTGATGGTCGCAACGATGGTGTCAGCGTAGTCTTCCAAAATACGGTCATCTGGTTTGCCCGTTAATTGAAAAACTTGTGTTGCACCTAATTGAAATGCATGGGAACTTTGTGCTTCATCTAATGCTAATACATTTACTTGCTCACCGAGAGTGAGTGCTCCGCCAATCAGTTCGGGTAGGCGAGATGTCATATCACTAAAGACCCAAACGGTTGATAATTTGCTCATAACGCCTCCGATTAAATAATTTTTCTTAAATGTTCAGCAAACTGTGCAATTTGGTCGTCGCCATCACCTTCAATAATGATGCGCTGACGTACTTTTTGCTTCGGTGCTGCAATCGATTGAGCCGATAAAGCGGCGATGTCAGTGAGGGCAATATCTGCAATGCTCCAAGCTTGAACGGGTTTTTTCGCAGCGCCTAAAATTGCTTTCATAGACGGAATAACAGGGACGTTAATATCGGAGGTCACAGCAATAATGGCTGGCAGCGGGAGCGACAATGTTTCAATTTCATCTTCAAGTTCACGCTCAACCACAATGTTATCTGCCCCAAGAGACACAATCTTCTTCACGCCATTAATGGCAGGAACTTGCAGGCTTTCACCCAGTAGAATGCTGACTTGTTGCGCGTTGAGGTCAGCAGAGCCGTCACCACAAATGATTAAGTCAAAACCTATTTTCTGTGCTGCTGCACCAAGGGCGATCGCACTTTGATTAGGAAGGGCATGTTCGAATTGGTCATCAATAACCACGACTAATTCATCTGGGCCGCGAGATAGTACGTCTTTACGGCCTTTCATGTTGGTCAGCGCTTTGCCACCAATACTTAACGCTGTAATTTTGCTATCGGGTTGTTGTGCTTTAATTTGATTAGCCGCTTCGATGGCATTTAAATCATATTGACTAATTTTGGTATCCGCACGGGAAAAGTCTAAAGAGCCATCTGAGCTATTAATAATAATATCTTGTTCATCAGGAACAGATTTATAGCATGTAATAATATTCATTACATCTCCTAAAATATATTTAATAAATATGATCCGTTTTGGTTTCGGATTATATAATTATCATGAACTGGATATTTAAAAATAAAACCTGGGTCACCAATATTGAAAACTTGAAATTAAACGTGACTTAAATATTCATACTGCTACCTTACTCACCAATATTGTAAAAATCATCAACTTAGCGACGAAATGTTCAATATTGCTACCCTAATCACCAATACTGAAGGTATTTAATAACATCGTCGTTACACTATATTTTATCCTTTTGTATTTATTAAGAATTTTAATTATTAAAACGCATAAAAATAGTAACAAATATTTATCACGAATAATATTGTGACCTTAATAACAGAATTGTTAATGACGAGCCGACATGATTTGAATAGTGATTGGATTAATAATTAATTAAATTTATGGGAATTAAATAATAAATAAGTGGTGAGGTATTGAGAATAATATCTATTTTAAAACTTATGTATTAAATAATAAATTGGGATCGAACTATGAGCAAAGAAAATAAAAAGGGTGGGATAGAACCTAAAGTGTTTTTTCCTCCATTGATCATTGTTGGACTATTGTGCTGGTTAACCGTCCGTGACCTTGATGCTTCAAATGAAGTGATCAACCAAGTGTTTAGCTACGTGACAAACGTGTGGGGCTGGGCATTTGAATGGTATATGGTCGTGATGTTTGGTGGCTGGTTTTGGTTGATTTTAGGACCATACGCTAAAAAACGCCTTGGGGAAGAGAAGCCTGAATTTAGCCGCGCGAGCTGGATTTTCATGATGTTCGCGTCGTGTACATCGGCAGCAGTGCTTTTCTGGGGGTCTATTGAAATTTATTATTATATTTCAACACCACCTTTTGAATTTGCACCATATTCAACTCAGGCGAAAAGTATTGGGTTAGCCTATAGCTTATTCCACTGGGGGCCGTTACCGTGGGCAACTTACAGCTTCTTATCGGTTGCGTTTGGTTACTTCTTCTTTGTGCGCAAAATGGATGTTATCCGCCCAAGTAGTACGTTAGTACCGCTGGTAGGTGAAAAACGTGTTAATGGTTGGTTCGGGACAATCGTTGATAACTTCTATTTAGTCGCGTTAATTCTAGCAATGGGTACCAGTTTAGGGCTAGCAACACCGCTAGTCACTGAGTGTATTCAGTATTTATTTGGGATCCCTCATACCTTACAGCTCGATGCGATCATTATTTTCTGTTGGATCATTTTGAACGCAATTTGTGTGGCATTTGGTTTGCAAAAAGGGGTGAAAATTGCCAGTGATGTGCGTAGCTACTTGAGCTTCTTAATGCTTGGGTGGGTGTTCATTGTCGGCGGTGCAAGTTTTATCGTTAACTACTTTACCGATTCTATCGGGGTATTAATGATGTATATGCCGCGCATGCTGTTCTATACAGATGCGGTCGGTAAAAGCGGTTTCCCACAAGGCTGGACAGTATTCTATTGGGCTTGGTGGGTTATCTATGCTATCCAAATGTGTATTTTCCTCGCACGTATCTCTAAAGGTCGTACCGTTCGTGAACTGTGTATTGGTATGGTTGCGGGTCTGACCGCAGGTACCACGCTGATTTGGACGATTTTAGGCAGTAACACACTGCAACTTGTCGACCAAAATATTATTAACATTCCAAAACTGATTGATGAGTTTGGCGTTCCACGCGCCATCATTGAGACATGGGCTGCCTTACCTTTGAGCACTGTAACAATTTGGGGCTTCTTCATCCTCTGCTTTATCGCCACTGTGACACTAATTAATGCCTGTTCCTACACCCTCGCTATGTCGACTTGTCGCGCAGTGAAAGATGGTGATGAGCCGCCATTGTTAGTGCGCATCGGTTGGTCTGTCTTAGTGGGTGTCATCGGCATTGTTTTACTGGCACTCGGCGGATTGAAACCAATTCAAACAGCGATAATTGCCGGAGGATGCCCACTTTTTTTCGTCAACATTATGGTAACGCTCTCGTTTATTAAAGATGCCAAAGTGCATTGGAAAGATGACTAATTTACTCAGAAACAACATTTAAGAGGTTATTGATATGGATTTTAGATTGAATGATGAGCAGGAACTGTTTGTCGCAGGGATCCGTGAACTGATGGCCAGTGAAAACTGGGAAAGCTACTTCGCACAATGTGACCGTGACAGCCAATATCCTGAACGTTTTGTCAAAGCGTTAGCGGATATGGAAATTGATAACCTGCTGATCCCAGAAGAACATGGTGGTTTAGATGCAGGCTTTATCACCGTTGCAGCGGTATGGATGGAACTGGGTCGTTTAGGTGCGCCAACTTACGTGCTGTATCAACTGCCGGGTGGTTTCAATACCGTGCTTCGTGAAGGGACACAAGAGCAGATTGATAAAATCATGGCGTTCCGCGGCACAGGGAAGCAAATGTGGAACTCGGCAATTACTGAGCCGGGCGCGGGTTCTGACGTGGGTAGCCTGCAAACCACTTATCAGCGCCGTAACGGTAAAGTTTACCTGAACGGAAGCAAATGTTTTATCACCAGTAGCGCTTACACCCCATACATTGTGGTGATGAGCCGCGATGCAGACTCACCGGATAAACCGGTCTTTACTGAGTGGTTCTTAGATATGAGCAAACCGGGTATCAAGGTTAACAAACTTGAGAAACTCGGTCTGCGTATGGATAGCTGCTGTGAAATTACCTTTGATAACGTCGAACTGGATGAAAAAGACATGTTCGGTCGCGAAGGAAACGGCTTTAACCGCGTAAAAGAAGAGTTTGACCACGAGCGTTTCTTAGTGGCGTTGACTAACTACGGTACCGCAATGTGCGCATTTGAAGATGCGGCGCGTTATGCCAACCAACGTGTTCAATTCGGTGAAGCAATTGGTCGTTATCAATTAATTCAAGAAAAATTTGCACATATGGCGATCAAGCTCAATTCAATGCGCAACATGTTATACGAAACTGCATGGAAGAGTGATAACGGGCTGATCACCTCAGGTGATGCAGCTATGTGTAAATACTTCTGTGCAAATGCCGCATTCGAAGTGGTGGACTCTGCGATGCAAGTACTGGGTGGCGTTGGTATCGCGGGTGAACATCGGATCGCACGTTTCTGGCGCGACCTGCGTGTTGACCGCGTATCGGGTGGTTCAGATGAAATGCAAATACTGACACTAGGCCGCAGTGTACTGAAACAGTACCGCTAATGACGTAACCGTCGTGGATTGGCCCTTTAACCAAAGTTAGAGGGTCAACCGAGTTTCACAGGAGAATCGAACATGGCAGCGCATTTACCTATGCCTGAATTTGGCCCGCTTTCAGGGGTTAAAGTCGTATTTTCAGGAATTGAAATTGCAGGCCCATTCGCGGGACAAATGTTTGCGGAGTGGGGCGCAGAAGTTATTTGGATTGAGAACGTGGCATGGGCTGACACTATCCGTGTCCAGCCAAATTACCCGCAGCTTTCGCGACGTAATTTACGGGCGCTCTCATTGAATATCTTTAAGGATGAAGGACGAGAAGCATTTCTCAAGTTGATGGAAACGACGGATATATTTATTGAAGCAAGTAAAGGCCCTGCATTTGCTCGCCGTGGGATCACGGATGAAGTGCTGTGGGAGCACAATCCAAAATTGGTTATCGCTCACTTATCGGGCTTTGGCCAGTATGGTGATCCGCAATATACCAACCTTGCTGCATATAACACCATCGCTCAAGCCTTCAGTGGCTACCTCATTCAAAACGGTGATAAAGACCAACCAATGCCAGCATTCCCATACACGGCAGACTATTTCTCTGGCATGACCGCCACAACCGCGGCATTAGCGGCGTTATATAAAGCGCGCGAAACAGGAAAAGGGGAAAGCATCGACGTAGCAATGTATGAAGTTATGCTGCGCATGGGGCAGTACTTCATGATGGATTATTTCAATGGGGGTGAAGTTTGCCCACGTATGACCAAAGGGAAAGACCCGTATTACGCAGGTTGCGGCCTGTATAGCTGTAATGATGGCTATATTGTCATGGAAATTGTCGGTATTACACAAATTCAAGAAATCTTTAAAGATATCGGCCTAGCGCATTTATTGGGTACGCCTGAAATTCCAGAAGGCACACAACTGATTCACCGTGTTGAATGCCCATATGGGCCACTGGTTGAAGAAAAATTAGATGAGTGGTTAGGCGCACGTTCTATCGAAGAGGTACTTGCAAGGTTAGCCGAGCTAAATATTGCAAGCGCCAAAGTGTTAACCATTCCTGAGTTAGAAACTAACCCACAATATATTGCCCGTGAATCTATCACCAGTTGGCAAACCATGGATGGCGAAACCTGTCGTGGCCCAAATGTGATGCCAAAATTCAAAAACAATCCAGGGCAAATTTGGCGCGGTATGCCATCTCACGGCATGGATACCACTGAAATACTAAAAAACATTGGCTACAACGAAAATGATATTCGGGAGCTAGTCGATAAAGGGCTAGCCAAAATTGTTGAGTAATTAAATGATTATTCAGGTCAATCTTTCCTGTTGGCCTGAATGTTCATTGGGGAAATAGAGGGAAAATAATTAATGGATGTAATCGGTAGACAAAATTTGCGTCAAATGTGGGACGACCTTGCGTTGACTCACCAAGACAATAAGGCGCTTATCTTTGAGTCTTGTGATGGAAATATTCGCGAATTCAGTTATTTAGATATGAATGCGCAAATTAATCGCACAGCGAATCTCTTTTTAGCCTATGGCATTCAAAAAGGGGATAAAGTTGCCTTACATCTGGATAATTGCCCTGAATTTTTCTTTTGCTGGTTTGGTTTAGCGAAAATCGGCGCAATTATGGTGCCCATCAATGCACGGTATAAATATAACGAAAGTGCGTGGATTATGCAGAACTGCCAACCTCGTATGGTGGTGACCTGCACGCCGTTTTTAGATATTTATCAACGTGTTTTAGCGGATGAAAGCACTTGTCTCGAACATATTTTTTTAATTGCAGATACATCCATCCCACAACAAGACGGTATTTCAGACTTTTTATCAGAACAGGCGCATCAACCTATCGAACTCACACAAATTGTGGAACTGAGTGTGAGCGATACAGCGGAAATTTTATTTACCTCAGGGACAACTTCAAAACCCAAAGGGGTGATTATCACTCACTATAACTTACGTTTTGCGGGGTATTACTCTTCATGGCAAAACGCGTTACGCGCCGATGATGTGTATTTAACCGTGATGCCCGCTTTTCACATTGACTGCCAGTGTACGGCATCGATGGCAGCTTTCTCTGTAGGTGCCACGTTTGTCTTAATCGAAAAATACAGTGCGCGCCGTTTTTGGCAGCAAGTTGTCAGGCACCGTGCCACTGTCACCGAGCTGATCCCAATGATGATCCGAACGTTATTAAGCCAACCGCTGGCGGATAACGAAAAAGACCATTGCCTGCGAGAAGCGATGTTTTATCTCAATTTAAGCGATGAAGAAAAAGAGCAGTTTATGGCGCGTTTTGGCGTAAAACGCTTTTTGACCTCTTATGGTATGACCGAAACAATAGTGGGGTTAATTGGAGACAGGCCGGGCGATATCCGCCGTTGGCCATCCATTGGTCGTCCAGGTTTTTGTTACCAAGCGCAAATTCGAGATAAAAATAATCAACCTGTCGAAAGTGGCGTGGTCGGCGAATTGTGTGTTAAAGGCGAACGGGGCAAAACGCTATTCAAAGCGTATTACAACAACCCTGAAGTAACGGCAAAAACCTTTGATGACGCAGGGTGGATGCACACAGGGGACTTTGCGTACCAAGATGAAGATGGCTTTTTCTATTTTGTCGATAGAAGCAGCAACATGATCAAACGCGGTGGTGAGAATGTCTCTTGCAGTGAAATCGAAAATATCATTGCCTCACACCCTGCTATCGTCGATGTGGCTGTCATAGGTGTTGCGGATGATATACGCGACGAAGCCATTAAGGCGTTTATTGTGCTGGAGGAAGGGGAAACCTTAACACAGGAAGAGTTTTTTGCCTTTTGTGAAAAACAAATGGCGAAATTCAAAGTGCCTACTTGTGTTGAAGTGCGGAAAGATTTGCCGCGAAATTGTTCTGGGAAGGTACTGAAAAAGCATCTGCAATAATCTGATCATTCTATTAATTCTGAGTGCAGCTGTGTTTATGACTCAAAACAGAGCTGCCACCCTATGATGACTAAAGGATTGCACTATGAGCGAATCATTAAAAGTTACCCGTAATGGCTCCATTTTGGAAATCGTACTCGATAGGCCTAAAGCGAATGCGATAGATGCAAAAACCAGTTTCAAAATGGGAGAAGTTTTTCTTAACTTTCGAGATGACCCATCCTTAAGAGTTGCCATTATTACCGGGGCAGGAGAGCGCTTCTTTTCTGCGGGGTGGGATCTAAAATCTGCTGCGGAAGGTGAAGCCCCTGATGCGGACTTTGGCCCTGGCGGTTTTGCTGGCTTAACCGAGATTTTTAATCTGAATAAACCGGTGATTGCGGCAGTGAACGGCTATGCATTTGGTGGCGGTTTTGAGCTTGCATTGGCGGCAGATATGATTATTTGTTCAGAAAATGCCAGTTTTGCGCTGCCTGAAGCCCAATTAGGGATTGTCCCAGACAGTGGCGGTGTTTTACGCCTGCCGAAAATTGTACCGGCACCTATTGTCAATGAAATGGTGATGACAGGCAGACGCATGGATGCTCAAGAAGCCTTACGTTGGGGGGTTGCGAATGACGTGGTGCCCATTGAAAAATTAATGGATAGAGCCCGTGAGCTAGCGGAGCAAATCACGCAAAGCGCACCATTAGCGGTTGCAGCATTAAAAGAAATTTTCCGTGCGACTGGGGAACTGACAGTAGAAGAAGGTTATAAACTGATGCGTAGTGGGGCACTAACCAACTACCCAGCGGTTTTACATTCGGAAGATGCGACAGAAGGGCCGTTAGCGTTTGCAGAAAAACGCTCACCAAGCTGGAAAGGCCGCTAGTCTAGTCATCTGAGAGGTTAATTGTGAGCTTCTATTCATTTGAAGGCGTAAGGCCCGTGGTTCACCCAACAGCGTATGTACATCCTTCCGCGGTTGTGATTGGTGATGTGATTATCAAGGAAGGGGTATTTGTTGGGCCTAATGCGTCACTTCGAGGGGACTATGGGCGCTTGGTAATTGAAAAAGGGGCCAATATTCAAGATTGTTGCATTATGCACGGTTACAGTGATGTGGAAACCATTGTGCGGGAGTGCGGGCATATTGGTCATGGCGCTATTTTACACGGATGTATCATTGGCCGTGATGCTTTAGTCGGAATGAATAGCGTCATCATGGATGGTGCTGTGATTGGTGAAGAAAGCATTGTCGCTGCGATGAGTTTTGTTAAAGCGGGCTTTCAAGGCGAACCGCGGCAGATGTTAGTGGGAAGCCCTGCGCGGTTTCTTCGTCAGGTTAGGGATGAAGAATTACATTGGAAGCAGCTAAATACCAAAGAGTATCAGGATCTTGCTGGTCGCTATCTTATTGGACTCGAAGAGACTAAGCCCCTTACTGAAATTGAAATTAATCGACCGAAATTGTTTGGCACCACAGATGTGAAGCCTAAAGGGCAATAAGTACTGGTCGGAAATAAAAAACGCGGGTTTAAAAACCTGCGTTTTTTTATTGATATAACACATTAACTAGCGGCGTTGTGCTTTGGATAACATCCATTGCCATTTCTGCTCTCTATTCAGTTCACTTGGTGGCATTGAGGCCGCTTTCACGGGGGAATCAATGGTGACTTTTTCCGATTGGTGGTTTCTTAAACGAGAATAAAGTTGGTTATCAATTTTACTCACTTTTATTAAACGCTGGCATTGGCACCCACGACCCGACAGTTTATTCGGGATCATTTTAACTTCACATTGGATCTCAGCCACATCCGATAGAATATAAGAGACAATATTAACGGCATTAGGATGCGGGATATCGAAATTGTTAGATATTTCTCTGGCTGTTGTCCAACGACCTTGCTTCATTACCCAATGTGCTATGGATAAATACAAGGGTTCGTTAATATATTGTCCACACATAAGCGCTCCCAAATCTAATTATTAAAATTGAATAAATAAAGAGAAACTATATGTAAATTGTAGTTGGAATAATGTTATTAATTTCCAGTGATAAATTAAAGGAAAATAATTAATTATTAAAGCCTGGTTAAAATTGTTAAAATAATATAGTCGTTATTAATATATTTTACTTTACTTTTAGATGGTTAAGTAATTTATAACGAATATAAGTCAGAGCCTAAATTGCGCAGTCATACAGTGACATGGTTCATAATAATAGATTTAAATATAATTTGCATGTGTTTATTTTTGAAATTTACATTCAAGGCAATAATTTTGTTTATATTCTATTTCTGGGTAAAGAGATAAACATTGTTGTTTATTAGCTGATTATATTTGGTTTTTTTATTGAAAGGGATGATATTAAATTAATGGGGATATGTGAAAGTTGTTATTTAAAATAACTATTTTTATAACAAATTAATTTATTACTCAATTTGTGTGTATTTAAAGAATGAGAGTCATTACGTGAAATAATGACTCTCATTCAATAAGGGGTTATTTATTCAGGTAGCTTGTGATTGAATTTGTAATGCCTTTAGCATCTAATCCAAGGTCAGCAATCAGCTCTTCTTGGCTACCTTGAGAGATAAAGTAGTCTGGTAGACCAAGGTTTAATACAGGGATCATTTTCTTTTCCTGCATTAAAAATTCGTTCACGCCACTGCCTGCACCACCCATGATGGCATTTTCTTCGAGTGTTACTAACACATCATGGCTATTTGCCATTTCGAGGATCAATGCTTCATCTAGTGGTTTCACAAAGCGCATATCGACAACGGTCGCATTTAATTGCTCTGCCGCTTCAAGCGCGTGAGCGAGTAAAGTACCGAAACATAAAATAGCAACCTTTTCACCTTGGCGACGGACAATGCCTTTGCCGATTGGCAATGGTGCTAAAGGCTGAAGCTCAGCCCCTGTACCTGTACCACGAGGGTAACGGATAGCACTTGGGCCATCGTTATAATGGTAGCCGGTGTGTAGCATCTGGCGGCACTCGTTTTCATCACTTGGAGCCATAATAACCATAGTTGGTATGCAGCGTAGGAATGAAATATCAAAAGACCCTTGGTGAGTTTGCCCATCGGCACCTACTATCCCCGCACGATCGATCGCAAACATTACGGGAACTTTTTGAATCGCCACATCGTGAATGACTTGGTCATAACCACGTTGTAAGAATGTTGAGTAGATGGCCACAATTGGCTTATAACCCCCAATGGCTAAACCAGCGGCAAAGGTGACTGCATGTTGCTCAGCAATTGCGACGTCGAAATATTGGTCTGGGAATTCTTTTGAAAAACGCACCATACCAGAGCCTTCACGCATAGCTGGCGTGATAGCCATCAATTTGTCATCGCCTTTTGCTTCTTCACACAGCCAATCCCCAAAAATTTTGGAGAATGTTGGGCCAGTTTCTTTGCTTTTGGGTAACGTAAAGGTGCTTGGGTCAAATTTAGGCACAGCGTGCCAGCTAATTGGGTCTTTTTCCGCAGGCTCATAACCACGACCTTTTTTCGTCATGATATGCAGGAATTGAGGCCCTTTTAAGTCGCGCATATTTTTCAATGTTTGGGTGAGCGCCACAACATCGTGACCATCGACAGGGCCGATATAATTGAAGCCAAGCTCTTCAAACATTGTACCGGGAACCACCATACCTTTGATGTGTTCTTCGGTTTTTTTCAGTAATTCTTTAATCGGTGGCATGTTAGAAAACACTTTCTTGCCACTTTCGCGTAATGTGGTGTACAGCTTGCCAGAAAGCAGGTGAGCCAAATGGTTATTTAGCGCGCCGACATTTTCAGAAATCGACATTTCATTGTCGTTAAGGATCACCAACATGTCAGGTGCAGCATCCCCCGCGTGGTTCATGGCTTCAAATGCCATACCCGCCGTGATTGCACCATCGCCAATCACACACACAGTTTTACGGTTTTGTTTCTCTTTTTCTGCCGCAATGGCCATACCTAAACCGGCACTAATGGATGTTGAGGAATGGCCAACGCTTAAAATGTCATACTCACTTTCATCACGCCAAGGGAATGGGTGTAAGCCATTTTTTTGGCGAATAGTATCAATGCGGTCACGGCGTCCCGTTAATATTTTGTGGGGATACGCTTGGTGGCCTACGTCCCAAACTAGGTTATCAAACGGTGTTTTGTAGACATAATGCAAGGCAACAGTCAGTTCTACTGCACCAAGACCAGAGGCAAAATGACCGCTAGAGCGACCCACGCTACTCAGTAAAAATTGTCTGAGTTCATCACAAAGCTTAGGCAAGCTTTCTTTGGGCAGCAGACGAAGCTCATCTGGCGTCTCTGCCAATGCTAGCGTTGGATATTTAGCGATATCAATACTCATTAGGTGCTCACTTATAATTAATCAAAAATACCCGTCCTATTTTCAGTGACAGTAAGGGGCTGTATTTTCTTACGCTAACCAGACATAAAAGCCGATGTTTCGCGATTTGTTCTATTAGCCTCTGGCCTGTCACATCAAATATTTAAGGTAAAGCCCGTTTTACAGCTTAAACTACGTCGGGTAATCAATGCCGTAATTATCAGTCTTCTTAATGCCTAAAGGCAAAGCATATTGTCAGCTTTTACGCTCAATAATAAAATTAGCTAAAGCACTTAGCATATCTATATTATACCCATGGGATTGGATCGTCTCTAAAGCGTCTATCGCATCATGATATAGCTCACGCGCTTTTTTCTGTGCAGCCTCAAGGCCAAGTAGAGATGGATAGGTACTTTTTTCATGCTCGGCATCCGCGCCTTGACGCTTGCCCGTTACTGCGCTGTCACCAATGACGTCTAGGATATCGTCTTGTACTTGAAAGGCAAGGCCAATGGATTCAGCGTATTTATCTAAGGCTGGTAACAATTGATGGCCTTTATTGCCCGCGGCATATGCCCCAAGGCGAATGGCTGCACGGATCAGCGCGCCAGTTTTATGTTGATGAATACGTTCTAACGAAGCAAGGTCAACACGTTTGCCTTCTGCATCTAGATCAAGGGCTTGGCCGCCACACATCCCCGCAAGACCACTGGCATATGCGAGTTCAGCTATCATCGCAATGCGGTCTTTATCAGAGACATTAGGCATTTTTGCTGATGCAAGTAATTGAAATGCTAAGGTTTGTAAGGCATCGCCCGCTAAAATGGCATTACCTTCACCATACTTAATATGACAAGTTGGCTGACCGCGACGCAAATCATCATCGTCCATTGCGGGTAAATCATCATGAATCAATGAATAAGCATGAATACATTCAACCGCTGATGCAGGTGCATCAAGGTTTTCTTCACTGACACCCAGCATGGAACCGACTGCGTAAGTTAGAAAGGGGCGTAAACGCTTTCCACCTAATAATGCGCCGTAACGCATGGCATTGGCCAGCGGCAGTTCGGCAAAAGGGAGCGAATTTAGCGTATCTAATAGGTATTGGTTAACTCTGTCGTAGGCGTATTTTTGTTGCAGCGCGAAGCTATCTGGAAGTTGTTCAGACATAATTTATTCAGTTTCAGGTGAAAAATCGGCAAGGGGTTTATTTTCATCATCGCTAAGCAAGATTTGTACGCGCTGCTCGGCTTGTTGCAGGACTTTTTGGCCTTGTTTGGCGATTTGAACACCACGCTCGAATTCGTTGAGCGCATCTTCTAATGGAAGAGATCCAGATTCGAGGCGAGCAACAATTTGCTCCAGCTCTTGAAGTGAATTTTCGAAACTAACCGTTGGAACTTGCTGAGATTTTTCTTTAGCCATGTTGTTTAGCCACTAATGTTAAATCAATATATTTGGGGTATTTTAAATATTTAGCAGACTAACGCAGTCTTGCTACGGTTACAATTTATTATTGGTGTTTTTAGATTCAGTCCGCAAGATAGTGTTATAATACGCCTCTTTATTGACAATTGGTAACGTGCAGATGTGTCACTGTTAGATACATTCGTTTGCCCCAACAACCATGAACATGCAGCTATTATGAAGTTTATCATTAAGTTATTCCCAGAAATTACCATTAAAAGCCAAACTGTTAGGCTACGTTTTATTAAAATTTTGACCAGCAATATTCGTAACGTGCTTAAGTCACTTGGCGAAGAAATTTCGGTTGTCCGTAATTGGGATAACATAGAAGTGCGTGTGAAAGGGGAAACGAAGCATGACGAAATTTGTGACATGCTGGGCCGTATTCCCGGTATTCACCATATTCTTGAAGTCGAAGAAAAACCGTTTACCAGTTTGCACCATATCTTTGAAATGGCCCATGAAGCTTATGGCCCATCATTAGAAAATAAAACGTTCTGTGTGCGTGTAAAGCGTCGCGGTAAGCACGAGTTTTCCTCTATTGAAGCCGAGCGCTACATTGGCGGCGGGTTAAATCAACACATTGCTTCTGCGAAAGTGAAGCTTAAAGACCCTGATACCACGGTGCATTTAGAAATTGAAGATGACAAACTCATCTTAGTTAAAGCACGCATTGAAGGGATCGGTGGTTTCCCTATTGGGACTCAAGAAGACGTTTTATCATTGATTTCAGGCGGTTTTGACTCTGGCGTTTCTAGCTACATGTTAATGCGTCGTGGTTGCCGTGTGCATTATTGTTTCTTCAATTTAGGGGGCGCAGCCCATGAAATTGGTGTGAAACAAATTGCTCACTATTTATGGAACCGCTTTGGTAGCTCTCATAAAGTTCGCTTTATTGCCGTTAATTTTGAACCCGTTGTCGCGGAAATTTTAGAAAAAATCGACGATGGCCAAATGGGTGTCGTATTAAAACGCATGATGGTGCGTGCAGCGTCTAAAGTCGCAGAGCGTTATGGCGTGCAAGCGATTGTGACGGGTGAAGCGCTTGGGCAAGTTTCTAGCCAAACCTTAACAAACTTACGTTTGATTGATAATGCGTCTGATACCTTAGTATTAAGGCCGCTGATATCCCATGATAAAGAACACATTATCAAATTGGCTCGCCAAATTGGTACCGAAGATTTTGCGAAAACCATGCCGGAATATTGTGGTGTAATTTCGAAAAGCCCAACGGTGAAAGCAGTAAAAGCGCGCATCGAAGCGGAAGAAGAAAACTTTGACTTTGGTATTTTAGAGTCTGTTGTTGAGCAGGCACAAAATATTGATATTCGCCAAATCGCACAAGAAAGTCTGGAGAAAGTCCCTGAGATTGAAATGGTCAGTGAGCTTTCAGTCGAAAATGAAGTGATTGTGGATATCCGCTCTATTGATGAGTTCGAAGATAAGCCTTTGAAAGTTGAAGGTATGGAAATCAAACATATTCCATTCTACAAACTCAGCACACAATTTGGTGACTTACCCAAAGATAAAACCTATCTATTATATTGTGACCGTGGGGTAATGAGCCGTTTACAGGCACTATACCTCAAAGAACAAGGGTTTGATAATATTAAGGTTTATCGACCATAAATTAAAGTAGGGTGCTTGTATCATCCAAACCAATCAAAGAGAAATGTGGGGGAGATAACTCCCCCACAAGACTACTTACCGCACAATAAAGTAGCTTGAACCAGAGTGTTTCCGCTACTGATGCTTAACGAACACAACCTTTCTTGCATCATGCCTGAAAAACTCAATACCGTAAGACACACGGTAATTAACCCTACAAGGGCAAATTTGGCCATTCCTCTTGACTCCTTTTCTAAAAGGAGACAGAATCAAACTGTTAGGTTTTTGAGACTGCCTCGGATTAAGATTAACATCTAAATTCGGGGCTTTTATCTTTTTGGCTCTAGTTCATGCTTGAACCAAAAATGATCCAAGCACCCGTCGCAATCATAACAAAAAGCCGTGAGTGTCAAAGGCTTTTCTTGTCATTATTTGTAAAATAAATTCTTTTAATTCAGTGTGTTAATTGGTTCTTAACCATTTATTCATGGTAGGAATGAATCTGGAGTTTATCTTCCAAATAGTCGTTAATTCTATTGGGAAAAACCAATGATAGTGGTATGCCATATGAGTGATAAATAAGGTAGGGTGCTTGTATCATCCAAACCAATCAAAGAGAAATGTGGGGGAGATAACTCCCCCACAAGACTACTTACCGCACAATAAAGTAGCTTGAACCAGAGTGTTTCCGCTACTGATGCTTAACGAACACAACCTTTCTTGCATCATGCCTGAAAAACTCAATACCGTAAGACACACGGTAATTAACCCTACAAGGGCAAATTTGGCCATTCCTCTTGACTCCTTTTCTAAAAGGAGACAGAATCAAACTGTTAGGTTTTTGAGACTGCCTCGGATTAAGATTAACATCTAAATTCGGGGCTTTTATCTTTTTGGCTCTAGTTCATGCTTGAACCAAAAATGATCCAAGCACCCGTCGCAATCATAACAAAAAGCCGTGAGTGTCAAAGGCTTTTCTTGTCATTATTTGTAAAATAAATTCTTTTAATTCAGTGTGTTAATTGGTTCTTAACCATTTATTCATGGTGGGAATGAATCTGGAGTTTATCTTCCAAATAGTCGTTAATTCCATTCGGTAAAACTAGCTGTCCGGCAACCATTCCTGCCGTTTCTCGACCGACTAATAACTCGATAAGCTTCAAGGCAAAATCAAAGGACGTAGCGGGTCCTTGGCTTGTCAGCAAATTGACGCGTTCATCAAAGTAAACACGGCGATCTACCCATTTTTCGGCTGGAATTTGATTTTTCATCGTTGGGTAGCCAGTCATATTTCCGAGTGGAAATAGCTGGTGATATTCTAAAACGACGGCGGGGGCAGCGCAGATAGCTGCAACAATTTTACCATCAAGGTGCATGCGGCGTACTTTTTCAACCACTAATGGGCTATCACGAAATGTTTCAGCACCTTGAATGCCACCTGGAAGGACGATGGCATCAAAAGGCTCATCTGCAACCTTAATAAGTGAGGTATCAGCGATGAGTTTCATACCGCGAGAAGCTGTAATTTGCAGGGAGCCGTCTTCATTTGCACTGGCAAGAGTGACTTGAATACCTGCTCTGACTAATAAATCTGCGGTAGTGACAGTTTCAATTTCCTCACTACCATGGGTGATGCAAATTAGAACGGAAGTCGTCATATTGTTGTTCTCTATTTTTGACTAAATGATACAAACGGTCATTTTCAGGAGTGCTTAAGCCATGAGCTCTGGCTTGCTTAATTAAAAATCCAGTTATGTAATCAATTTCAGTACGGCGATTATTGCGAATATCCTGCAACATGGATGAGTAGTTATTGGCGGTATTTTGAATGATGCCATTAATATACTCAGTTAGCTCTGTTTTATCGGTGTGCAACCCTTCAGCAGCCATCACGCGGCAGATTTCATCAATAATCCGTGAAATTTGTTCAGTATGGTGCACTAATTCACCATTCTTACAATCGTGTTCCACAGTTAGTGGGTTGATGGCGCAATTAGCGATCAGTTTTCGCCAACAGGTCGTCAAAATTTGATTGTGCCAAGCGACATCAGGAAGTGCTTCATGCAGAACATCTGCAATAGGGTAATAGGTTTGTGCCTGTGAATTGATCGCCCCAATGTGTGTCATTCCGTGAGCAACATGAAATACTTGGTTGTTTTCTTGCCAAGCGGCATGGGTTGTCACACCGGCTAAAATAGGATGTCGTAAAGGTACCAATTCTTCTATTGTTCCCATTCCATTATGGAGTAGTAAAATCGGTGTTTTTTCGGGAATGTTGCCAAGTAGAGGTAATAAGGCATCGGAAACTTGCCATGCTTTTAAGCAGACAATCACGAGCTCACTGGTTTGTAGGTGATTGATATTGTTACAGGGAATGAGTTCGCGAAAAGTACGTCCATCAGGCTCATTCACATCGACAAACAAATCAGGCTGAGCCACACGTAGCCAGCCTTGAGTATCATGGCCTTGTAAGGTGAGTGCAGCAAGCCACAGCTTACCGATAGCACCACAACCGATCAGGGTTATTTTCATAGTGTCCCTCTGAAATATGTGCTCTAACACCTTGTCATCTCTGACATTGGCTATCTAACCAGTATATACCTTAGTGTGGGGTAATTATAGCGTAGGGAAGGGCTTATACCCTGATAACTTGAAGTACAGTGGCTAAAAACGTTATTATGCACGTAACAAAAAATATCCTTAGAGGTCTGAACAATGCCATCATTTGATATTGTGTCTGAAGTTGAAATGAATGAAGTGCGTAATGCGGTAGAAAATGCGCAGCGCGAGTTAACGAGCCGCTGGGACTTTAAAAATGTCGAAGCGAGCTTTGAACTGAACGATAAAAATGAATCAGTGAAAATCACCAGTGAATCGGATTTCCAAGTTCTTCAACTGGTTGATATTTTGAGAGAAAAAATGGCAAAGCGTGGTATTGATGGCGCAGTGCTAAATGTCCCTGACGATATTGTTCATAGCGGGAAAACCTACAGTGTTGAAGTGACGTTCAAACAGGGTATCGATGCGGCGATTGCAAAAAAAATTATTAAGCTAATCAAAGACAGTAAGCTGAAAGTTCAAGCGCAAATTCAGGGCGATCAAGTGCGTGTGACGGGCAAAGCGCGTGATGACTTACAATCAGTCATGGCATTAGTTCGTGGCGGAAATTTAGGCCAGCCTTTCCAATTTAATAATTTCCGTGATTAATCACGGCGAGTAAGTTATCAATAAAAATAGGCCTGCAATTTTGCAGGCCTATTTTTTTACTGCTGAATAATGGCTTCCAGTTGCTCGCGATTAATGATTTTTCGATCAACTTTAACGTAGACACTGAGTTCTTCATCGACAACCAAGGCTTCCATGACGCCATTTTGAGCTCGTAGCTTTTGCTCCAGCACTTGAGTGTTTTTTAGGTGTGCAGGCAATTCGATGCGAATGCTGCTGACGTATGGCGGTTGTTTCATGGTTAAGCTAACGACAAACCAAAGGATTGTCAGGATCAACCCACCAATAAAGACGGTATCTGCCCCTTCGAAGTTATATAACCAGCCACCGACAATCCCCCCAAGGGCAACACCTAAAAATTGGCTAGTGGAATAAACCCCCATCGCGGTTCCTTTATAGCCTGCAGGTGCTTCCTTGCTAATCAACGATGGCAAAATGGCCTCCATAATATTGAAGCCAATAAAAAATATCTGTAAGCCAAGGATGATGGCCCATAACTGGCTACCAGAGAACCATAATGTAATTTCTGCAACTGCCAATAGCGCGATGCAGAACAGGAAGACTTGCTTCATTTTGCGGTATTTTTCTGCGTAGATAATAAAAGGCAAAACAGCCACAAAGGAAATTAGCATGGTGACTAAATAGGCTTTCCAATGATCTTGGGCGAGAAAACCCGCTTTTGTCATGATGAGGGGCAGGGCAACAAAGCTCGACATCAGCAAAGTGTGCAGGCACAAAATACCGATATTTAATTTTAATAATTGAGGCTGGGCTAAAACGGTTTTTAAATTGCCTTTCACAAAGGCGGATTCACGGTTCAATACATGGGTGTTGGTGTTTGGCACAACAAAAATAGTGAGTGCAATCGCGCCAACGGCAAGCAGGGCAATTCCCCAAAATAGCCCATTTAACCCAATTAGATGGGTAATGATAGGCCCTAAAACAAGCGCAATCGCGAAAGTTAGCCCAAAGCTTATCCCTAAAAATGCCATCGCTTTGGTACGGTTTTGTTCACGGGTTAAATCAGACAGTAGCGCCATTACTGCAGCGGATATCGCACCAGCGCCTTGCAATGCGCGGCCAATAATAATGCCCCAAATGGAGTCACTGAGCGCAGCAACGATACTACCTATAATAAAAATGATTAAACCAATAACTATGAGTGGCTTACGACCGATTTTGTCTGACATCAAACCAAAAGGGATCTGAAAAAGTGCTTGGCTCAGACCATAAATGCCAATGGCAACGCCCACTAAAAATTCATTTGCCCCTTGTAAGTGCATTCCGTAGCTGGTCAAAATGGGTAAAACCATAAACATGCCAAGCATTCGCAAGGAGAATACAGAGCCTAAACCCCATGTGGATCTGAGCTCTGCGGATGTCATTTTGTTATCGTTCATTTTTATTCGTCATATTTCAAGCTGTAGCTGTGTTGGCTTCGTTCGGCCACACAGGTCACATACTTATGTATGCTCCCTGCGATGTCCTCACTTTGCCGCCTTGCTACAACTCGAACTATTTTGAATAAATTCATTTTATGTTGTAGCAAAATTATTTAAATCCAATTGCTAGTAATTGGAGCTGTAGCGGTGTTGGCTTCTCTTAGCTACTTAGGTCATCCCTAAAATATCTTCGTTTGCCGTCTTGCTACAACTCGAACTATTTTGAATCTTTATGGGAGATATTTATCTTTAATTTTTAAATTCAACGAGTTATAGCTTTTAATGGTGCATTTTATATCTAGCTTATAATAGCAAGCGGCTATTTAACCATAAAATAGATTCATAAGGATAGGCAGAATGCGTAAAAGTGAGTTGTAAAAGCAATCAGAGACAAATAAAAACGGCGGGGAAAGCCCGCCGTTTAAACATTGTTGTCATCAGAGAACAGATGGGTTATCTGACGAGAGCTATAACAGTATCGCTTGAAACTGTAGGATCAACAGACATCATCACACTCAATGCAGTAATTGCTACGATTGAGAAAATGAATAGTTTTCTTGCCCAGACTCGGTCGTCGTTTTCGGTTTTGAAACCTGAAATCGCCATACCCAGCCACCACAAGCTAACTGCTGCACCCACGACCAAATACTTATAGCCCGCGTATCCGCTGATAGCTAACATTAACGTTGCAACCATAAACGCAAGGATATACAGGAAGATGTGTGTCTTAGCGACAGAAATCCCTTTAATCACCGGTAACACAGGAATGTTCGCGGCTTTGTAATCCTTAAAGCGGAAAATAGCAATGGCATACGAGTGAGGCATCTGCCACAGACTGAAAATTAATAACAGGATCAGAGCCCCAGTATCAAATTCATTTGTGACAGCGCAGTAACCGATAACCGGTGGTGCTGCGCCAGACAGGCTGCCAATTAGCGTGCCATAGACTGACTTACGTTTCATATACAGGCTATAGACGCCCACATAAACAATGAAACCAATGACTGCAAGTAGCATTGCCAAGGCATTGGCTGCTACGAGTAGCAGCACCATACCAGCAATACCTAATGCAGCGGCGTAAATCAGGCTAACTTTCGGGTCAATCAGCCCTTTAACTAAAGGGCGATTCTTAGTTCTTTCCATGATACGGTCGATATCACGGTCGATGTAGTTGTTAAAAACA
Source organism: Providencia sp. UF-183 (assembly GCF_058246155.1). Lineage (NCBI taxonomy): Bacteria > Pseudomonadati > Pseudomonadota > Gammaproteobacteria > Enterobacterales > Morganellaceae > Providencia > Providencia sp. UF-183. Next base: position 184,004 of record NZ_JBSICD010000003.1, read on the forward strand.
CAACCAGAAGCCACGACCAGTGATACACCCAGCAAAGTCGCAACGAACAGCGGGTAGTCAATTGACCCTTTTGAAGCCAAGAGAAAACCGCCGATCACAGAAATCAAGTTTCCGAATATAATTCCTGGTTTGGTCACTTGCAGGTATTGCTTAAACATATCGGCAACTCTTTAGTCGAGCATCATATTGATGTTCAGGTTGTACATAATCCACAGCGAGCCGACAACTACGATGCCGACAATAAGCATGGTGAACAGAAATGCAACCAAGTTCCAACGCTCATCAGATGAGGTATTCATATGTAAGAAACATACTAAGTGAACGAAGATTTGCACGACTGCCATACCGACAACAGTCCAAAGGATTGTTGCCGTCGTCGCTGTGCCTTCCATCACCATCCAGAACGGGATAACCGTTAGAATGACTGACAGAATAAAGCCAATCAGGTATGTCTTAACGCTACCGTGGCTTGCTCCAGTGTGAGCATCTTTTGCATGACTCATTTAAATAGCCCCCAGAAGATAAACAACGGTAAATACACAGATCCAAACCACGTCTAAGAAGTGCCAGAACAGACTCAGGCAGTTCAAACGCGTTTTGTTAACATCAGTCAGACCGCGACGAGTGACTTGAATCATCATGATGACAATCCAGATCAGACCCGCAGAAACGTGCAGACCGTGTGTTGCAACCAGTGCAAAGAAGCCAGATAAGAAACCACTACGATCAGGGCCGAAGCCTTCAGCGATCAGTTCGTGGAACTCATAGACTTCCATGATAACGAAGCCAAGACCTAGCAGGAATGTCGCGAACAGCCATAAGTTAACCGCCGCGATTTTGCCTTTATGCATCGCAATCATTGCGAAGCCGTAGGTTATACTACTCACTAACAGTAAGAAGGTTTCGCCTAATACGAACTTCAGACTGAAGATATCTTTACCAGCAGGACCGCCAGCAGTTCCATCGGCCAAAACAACATAGGTTGCAAACAAACAAGCAAACAGAATCAAGTCGCTCATGATATAGAGCCAGAAACCGAATACTTTCGTGCCACCTGCATCGTGGTGCCCATGCTCTGCATGGGCGATATTTTGGTTAGTCATTGTATTAGTTGACATCGTTCACACCTGCCTTACGCAATTCTTCAAAGTGCTTATTCTCGATTTCTTCGATTTCAGCCACAGGTACGTAGTAATCAACATCTTCGTCGAAGCTTTTTGCAATCCAAGTGACGATCATTCCACCGAAACCAACGATTGCGAGCCACCAGATGTGCCAGATCATTGCGAAACCTAAAACCAAGCTAAATGCTGCGATGATCACGCCAGCGCCGGTATTTTTCGGCATATGAATTTCTTCATATGAAGTTGGTTTCTTATGAGCAAGACCTTTTTCTTTCAGATCCCACCAAGCATCACGAGTTTGAACGTGTGGTTCAATCGCAAAGTTATAGAATGGTGGTGGTGAAGAAGTTGCCCACTCAAGAGTACGTCCACCCCATGGATCTCCCGTTAAATCACGGTTTTCATGGCGGTCACGAATACTCACAATGATTTGGATAACTTGGCATGCAATACCGATTGCGATTAACGCAGCACCGAATGCAGCCGCAACTAACATTGAGTGATAAGCAGGGTCAATATTCTGGCTTAAACGACGGGTCATACCCATAAAGCCTAGAATATATAATGGCATGAATGCTAAGAAGAAACCGATGATCCAGAACCAGAATGCACGGACACCCCATTTCTCATTCAGCGTAAAGCCGTAAGCTTTCGGGAACCAGTAAGTCATACCTGCGAAACATCCGAATACCACACCACCAATGATAACGTTATGGAAGTGAGCAATCAGGAACAAGCTGTTGTGCAGAACGAAGTTCGCACCAGGTACGGCTAACAGAACACCCGTCATACCACCCACAGAGAAGGTGATGATGAAACCGATAGTCCACAGCATCGGTGATTTAAACTCGATGCGACCTTGGTACATCGTAAACAACCAGTTGAAGATCTTAACCCCTGTTGGGATTGCGATGATCATTGTGGCGATACCGAAGAAGGCGTTGACGTTCGCACCTGAACCCATCGTAAAGAAGTGGTGCAGCCATACGATGAAGGACATAACGGTGATAACGATTGTCGCCCAAACTAATGAGGTATAACCGAATAAACGTTTTTTCGAGAAAGTTGCTGCAACTTCAGAGAATACACCGAACACTGGCAGAACAAGGATATACACCTCAGGGTGACCCCATGCCCAAATCAGGTTGATGTACATCATCATGTTGCCGCCCATATCGTTAGTGAAGAAATGGGTACCTAAATAACGGTCTAACGTCAGAAGCGTCAGAGTAACAGTTAAAATAGGGAAAGCAGCAACAATCAATACGTTAGTACATAACGCAGCCCAGCTGAATACAGGCATTTTCATCATCGACATACCCGGCGTACGCATACGGATAATCGTGGCGATGAAGTTAACCCCTGTTAATAACGTACCAATACCGGATATCTGGAGACTCCAGAGCCAGTAATCGACCCCGACCCCCGGATTGTACTCCAAGCCTGATAATGGCGGATATGCTAACCAACCTGTTTGCGCAAATTCACCTACCCCTAAAGAGATGTTGATTAAGACAACACCAACTACAAAGAACCAGAAGCTCAATGAGTTAAGGAATGGGAAGGCAACGTCGCGGGCACCAATTTGCAGAGGTACAACGAGGTTCATCAAACCGACAACAAATGGGGTTGCCATGAAGAAAATCATGATAACGCCGTGCGCGGTAAAGATTTGGTCATAGTGATGAGGGTTTAAGAAGCCCTCTTGGCCAGCAGAAGCGAGAACTTGCTGACCACGCATCATGACAGCATCCGCGAAGCCACGGAACAACATGACCATCGCAACAATGATGTACATGACACCAATTTTTTTATGGTCAACCGAGGTTAACCACTCTTTCCACAGCCATTTCCATTTACCGAAATAGGAGATCACACCGACTAAGCCAAGCCCACCAAGGACAATAGCAATCAGTGTGACAACGATGATCGGCTCATGGAGCGGAACTGCATCTAGTGTTAATTTTCCGAACATGCCCTTATTCCTCAGCGCCTGCTGCATGAGCGTTATGGCTCATATGCATAGAATGACCTGTAGATTCTTCTTTGGTTTCTACAGGAGCGTGACCTTTATGGTGCTCATGACCAAACTTCAGAACGATGTCGTTATAAAGGTTAGGTTTCACGCTAGAGAAGTAGGTAACAGGAACATTTGTGCTTGGCTTAGCGACTTCGTCGAATGCCTGCATTGTATCCATTGTCTTAGGAGACGCTTTTACCTTTTGTACCCACTCATCAAAGCCTTGGCGGTCAGGGGTTGCAATTGCGTTGAACTTCATATCAGAGAAGCCGTGGCCACTATAGCTTGCTGAAAAGCCTTTGTAAGTACCAGGTTCATTCGCGATTAAATGAAGTTTAGTTTGCATACCCGCCATCGCGTAGATTTGGCCACCTAAAGATGGAATGAAGAACGAGTTCATCACCGAATCAGACGTGATTTTGAAGTTAACTGGCACACCAGTAGGGAATGCGATTTCGTTAACTGTCGCAATGCCTTGCTCTGGATAGATAAAGATCCATTTCCAGTCAGCCGAAATAACTTCGATTGTGACAGGTTCCTGATCACTCACTAATGGCTGATACGGGTCCAGCTCATGTGTCGTCTTCCAAGTGATAGCACCCAGAATGATGATAATGATGATAGGAACAGTCCAGCAGACTAACTCAATTTTATTTGAGTGAGCCCAGTTTGGACGGTATGTAGCAGACGTGTTGGATTCACGATATTTTCTGGCGAAGATAATCGTCATAAAAATAACAGGAATAACAACAAGCAGCATTAAGCCAATTGCAATAAGAATTAGCTCTTTTTGTTTCACGCCTACGGCGCCTTTTGGATCCATCAACACCATATCACAACCGCCTAATAATAAGGCTGCTGCAACTAGCGAGATTGCTCCGATACTTTTTTTGTAGTTCATAAGTCTCATCCACGACCCCAAATGACAAGATTCTAATTGTCGTTTCATCAGTGCGGGCATTTTACGGTAAGGTTATGCGAGTGTAAATGATTGTAAGGCAAAGAAACGGAATTGTTAGCTCTTTATGTTAATATGATCACATGTAAAGAACTTATAAAGAAAAAGTTAAAATTGATACGGGTTATAAGTATATATTGATAAAAGCCCTTTAATACTAAATTATCTTAGTAATTTTTCAAAGGAAAATATATACAAAAGAACTGAAAAAATGACAAAACTGATATGAATGATAAGCAATACGGTAAGGGAAATTACGTTTTTTCTTGCCGATAAAGCTATTTTATCCACTTTATCGGCAGAATTGTTAAGAAAAATTATTATTGATTTGATTTAAAAAGAAAAAAATTAAATCTCGATACAATTTTCTATAACGCATTAGAACACTTTTAGAACGTATACTTTAATGTATAAATGATTGCGTCTTGATAAAAAGTATCGCCTAATTTATTGTCAGCATAGCGATATTGTATACCCGCAGCTAAATGTGGTGTCGCATTCCACCAAAAAGCCATGGCACCATTAATGCCATTTCGCTTACCGCCGTTGTAGCGCTTATTGCGTGCAAATTCCATTTCATGCCAGTTGGTTATCATGAAGTTTTCTTCAAATGCGCTGAAATTATATCCAGCTACCCACCCTGCGGTATAACCATTATTACCTGAATAGAATGTTTGATCAGTATAGTTTAGGGCAATAAAAGGCTTAAACCATAAATCGCCAAAAGCGGTATTGTAACCAATGCCATATAATGTGTTGACATCATGGAAATTACCGCCATATTTTGTTCCAGGTAATGACCATGTGCCATAAACGTGGCCGTACAGATTAAAACCTGTATCACCTAAATAAAAACGGCCTGTCGTTTTGATGGTATAGCGCTTATTACGCCCTGAATCGGTATGTTGTGTATGGAGCGGGTTTTCCACATCAAAGAAGCCGTAAAGTTCACCCCAATTAAAATTAGCACCACCTTCTAATTCAATATACGCGAAATCTTTCTTACGAGTCGTTTTCTCCGTTTTGGTCTCAGTACGGTGCGACCAATCTAAATAGTTAATATTGATATCAGCAAAACCATTTTGATAGCCCAAAAGATCATCAGAATATGCCGTACCTGCCACAGAAGCTAAGGCGGCAATACAAAGGAGTTTTTTCATAATAGATTATTTTCGTTAATTAATTAATGGGATTGAGTAGTGCACTATTCGTTAACGTGTTATCTAGCTAGTCTCTAACATGTGATATATTAAGCTTAAAAATTGCAATTAAGAAATATTTTTCATTGGTTGGGTGATCAAAGTCACGATCAAAAAGTGATTTAAGTGTATTTTGTGCGAAAGGGCTATTTTTCTGAAATGATCAGATTCCCTAAACTAATAAGTTAGTCTTAGGGAATCAGCTAAATAGATAAGTAAGAATGAAAGGAAAACCAATTATTGCTTATTGCTTGACGGTTTTGCGAACAGCGAGGAAATCTAAACTACCACCGATAATTAAACTGATAGCACCGATGCTAATGCCAGTATTAAATAGGATGTTTTGATAACTTGGGATAGCTAACCAAAATTCAATTTGTGTGGTGAATAGATATATTTTCATTCCACTAAAAGAAAATGCTAATAGAGAAAGTAGCCAAATCGCAAGGCAAGTTACCGCAGCAAGTAGGGCGTAAACAGCGAAACGATAGCCATTTGCGTATAGCTCGCGGCGCTGGAATAGCCCTGTGGCTTGCGTGTAGAGTAAAGAACTTCGGCAGGCTAATAACAGTAAGATCCCCGGAACGGCAACGCCAATGGAGATCAAATAAAATAGAGGCCAGCCATAGTTACTAACGAAAATACTGGCGACTGGGCCAATGTACACTCGCCCTACAGCTGAAAGCGCGGAAAGAAGTGCAAATTGCGTTGCGGATAAGGATTTATTACACAACGTCATTAAGAGTGCGACAAACGCCGCTGTGCCCATTCCTGAAAAGATATTCTCAAGGAAAATAATGGAGCCCATCGTCATGATATTAGGCGGCGTGACGGCGAGGAACCAATAACCAATATTAGACCCACCTTGGAGTAAGCCAAAAAGAAACAGAGCCTTAAATAAGCTCATGTTTTTCATTAGATAACCACCCAAGAGTGCACCAATAATAGTGGCAGCCATTCCGACGGTTTTATTCACGGTACCAACTTCACTAAGGCTAAAGCCCAGTGCATTCAGTAAAAAGTTGGTATTGAGCGCCATCACAAAGGCATCACCTAATTTATAAAATACCAATAATAATAAGACGAGCCATGCGTTGTTACGGCTGAAAAACTCCGCTAACGGGTCATAAATCGCTTTTCTTAATGAGGTAGGCGGCGCGCTGTTTTCTTCAGGTTCTTTTGCTAGCAAAGTGGCGATTACACCGATAATCATTAACCCGGCCATGACGAGATAAAGCTGTTTCCATGTCAGGAACTTATCTGCGAGCCAAAGGGCTAATCCACCAGAAACTAACATACTGATCCGGTACCCCATCACTGAGGTTGCGGCCCCAATTCCCCTTTCTTCAGCAGTCAATAAATCCGTTTTATAGGCATCAAATACAATATCTTGGGATGCAGAACAAAAGGCGACGGTGACAGCTAATGCGGCGAGATACCACAAATGTTCGGAAGGATTCATGAACCCCATTGCGGCGATACTAATAATAAGAAGGATTTGTGTGGTTAACAGCCAGCCTCTACGGCGACCGAGAAATGGTGGGGTATAGCGGTCCATCATGGGTGACCACAAAAACTTCAAAACATAAGCTTGACCAACTAAGGAAAAAAAGCCAATCGTCTTGATATCAACATTTTCGACGGTTAACCAAGCTTGCAATGTCCCCGCAGTCAGCGCTAAAGGTAAGCCTGAGACGAAGCCTAAAAGGATTAAGGTAATATTATTCGGAAGTGTGAAACGAGGCATTATTCCCTCTAAGCCTAAAGTGATTTTGCTGCAATACATAGCGCTGTAGAGGTATTGACCGCGCAACGCTATCCAAGAGTTAACTTGGACAGCTTAATACTAAATTGGGATATTCGCCCGCTTAATAGCGTGAATTTTGTCTGATAAAATCGGTGATTTCTTGGTCGGATGCCATGTCCGCAATTAAATCAGATAATGCACTGTTAATTGCCGCTTCGATTTTTGCATTATTCGCTGCTAACAATTCTTGGGTATTGAAATTGCGGGTGAATGAGCGAGTTTTTGTTGAGCCATTTGGCGCAGTTGCTGTAATACTGACGCTAGAGTTCACGGTAATATTGTGGCGCAGACTTCCCTCAGCCACTTTCGTATCTAATTTGTTTAATTGAACGACTAAATTAACGTTGGCAGGTGATGTAACCATAAAACCACGTGCAGCCATTTGTTTTTCAACAGCTTCTTGCATTAAATAGCGCGGATCACGGGATGGATTGAGCACGACTAGGCTACCATTACGATTGACTTCGGCTAATGATTTATTGGTGCGATTGTCTACACTGCTCACACTAATTGAAGTTGCATTAAGAGTTGGATTTTTAGCAGGTAAAGCAATTTTTGGCTCAAGTGAGAGCGTGTTGCTGCTAGTTGCACATCCAGCAAGTAGAAACAACGCAAAAAGTGGAAAACACAGTTTTTTTAACATAATTTTTTCCAGTTCATCTTTCCTAATTGAAAATGTTTCGTTATGGTGCGGGTAGCCGCCACACGATGTGAAATCCAGTGGCTAAATTATCCTGAACTATTAGACAACAGTTTTTGAAAAAATTCGCACGAACGTGTCGATATCATAACATTGTCAGGTCATTATCGGATATTTCTATAATAAGAAGATAGCAATAATCGAGATGTGCAATATAGTTTACTGCACTTATCAATACTAGTGTGAGCCGCAAATTAAGGAGTATTTTATGGTCGCCAATGCATCACAAAGTATGCAGTCGCGTGTGAGCCAAAAATTACAAAATGCTTTCGAGCCAAGTCATTTGGATGTCATTAATGAAAGCCATCAACATAATGTATTGCCGGGCTCTGAAAGCCACTTCAAAGTTATTTTAGTCACTGATAAATTTGAAAATAAACGAATGCTTGGCCGTCATCGCGAAATCTATGCTATTTTAGCGGATGAATTAGCGGGGGGCATTCATGCTCTTGCACTGCATACCTATACACCAAAAGAATGGGACGAACTGGCTGATACAGCGTTAAAATCACCTGCTTGTCGTGGTGTTGGCGGCGTTAACCGCTAATTAGTACTGCCAATTGACCTTGATGGGTGATTATTGGCATTATCCTTCGAGCTCAAAACGAGTTTGCTGGGTGTTTTTTCTTCAATTTTGGTGAAGAAATAAAAATTTTAGTCAGAAAAGTCACAAATAAAGAGGAAAAATCGCTTCTTTTCTCGGCTTTTCTCGACTCAGGGCGCTGGCATCGGTATAATGCTGCGTCTAATTTTCAGTAAGGTTTCGGGACGCTTCTGATATCAGGGATTGACCGTTATGAAAGTAACGCCCCCCGGTTCTGGAAGGGAGAACGCCATTAATTGCTTAATGGCATAACTCTGGAGTAGACCGATCACTAAGATTTATTTTGAGGTAAGAAGATGCAAGTTTCTGTTGAAACGACTCAAGGCCTTGGGCGTCGTGTAACAATCACCGTTCCTGCCACTGATATTGAAAAAGCAATAAATAGCGAGCTGGTTAGCGTTGCTAAGAAAGTACGTGTTGATGGTTTCCGTAAAGGGAAAGTACCACTGAACATCGTTAAACAACGCTACGGCGCGTCTGTTATGCAAGACGTTCTGGGCGATGTGATGCAACGTAACTTCATCAACGCAATCATTGAAAACAAAATCAACCCAGCGGGTGCGCCTAGCTACAAGCCAGAGCAAATCGAAGACGGTAAAGATTTCGTTTACGCGGTTGAGTTTGAAGTTTACCCAGAAATCGAATTAACCGGTTTAGACACTATCGAAGTTGAAAAACCAGCGGTTTCAGTTAAAGACGAAGACCTGGAAAACATGCTAGATACTCTGCGTAAACAACAAGCAGAGTGGAAAGAAGTTGATGCGGCAGCAGCAGCTGATTCACGCATCACTATCAACTTCACTGGTTCTATCGACGGCGAAGAGTTCGAAGGCGGTAAAGCTGAAGACTTCGCACTGGTTATGGGTGAAGGCCGCATGATCCCTGGCTTTGAAGAAGGCGTTGTTGGCCACAAAGCAGGTGAAGAATTCGATATCGAAGTTAACTTCCCAGAAGATTACCACGCTGAAAACCTGAAAGGTAAAGCAGCGAAATTCGCTATCGTTCTGAAGAAAGTAGAACAACGTGAACTGCCAGAATTTACTGAAGAATTCATCAAGCGTTTCGGTATCGCTGATGGTACTTTAGACGGCCTGCGTGCTGAAGTACGTAAAAACATGGAACGTGAGCTGAAAAATGCCATTCGTAACCGTGTTAAAGCACAAGTTCTTGATGGTCTGATCAAAGCGAACGACATCGAAGTTCCAGTTGCTGTTATTGATGGTGAAATCGATGTTCTGCGTCGTCAAGCGGCACAGCGTTTTGGTGGCAACGAACAGCAAGCGATGGAATTACCACGTGAACTGTTTGAAGAACAAGCTAAACGTCGCGTTGTTATCGGTCTACTGTTAGGTGAAGTGATCAATAAAAACGAACTGAAAGCTGACGAAGATCGTGTTAAAACACTGATCGAAGAAATGGCATCTGCATACGAAGATCCAGCTGAAGTTATCGAATACTACAGCAAAAACGAAGAGCTGATGAACAGCGTTCGTAACTTAGCATTAGAAGAACAAGCGGTTGAGACTGTTCTGGCGGTTGCTAAAGTCACTGAAAAAGAAACTAATTTCACTGAGCTGATGAACCAAGTTCAAGCTGGTTAATTTATTTCTTGCTGTACAAAATAAAACCCGTGGTGCTCTACTGCGGGTTTTTTTGCAATTAAAGCTTTTAAATAACGACTTTTTTGTGAATTAAGATAGGGTGACCTTGAAAATCACATTTAAACCCTAATTATATCCCTAACACTTCAATTAGCATGTATTCAGTTTCGCTTGCGATTTGAACTATTTTGAAGAGCAAATATCATAGAAATAGGCGAATTCAACCAAAAGAGTTATTTCGCCACTTTTGAAAATCAGTTATGGTTTTCTAATGGGATAATACCGTGTAAGTAAACAGGCTTGTGTTAAACTCGTTAAAAGAGAGTCTTATTGATTTCAGCACAGTTTGCGGCATTTTCTTCTTATTTCACATGTAATCAGCCAATATAGGCTAAAATAGAGAAATAAGCAGTTCGTGCAAGCTTGCCGCTAGAGGTATTTTTAAAACACGTTGTTATGCCACACTCTTTTTGCTCAATATGATGGTTAGTAGATAGCAATTAGGCGCAAGCACCAGAAAGTTTTTAATAGGAGATTTCGATGTCACATTTTGGCGGTCAGGAACAGTTAGCATCCCAAATGGCTCTTGTGCCAATGGTCATTGAGCAAACCTCTCGAGGCGAGCGCTCATATGATATTTATTCACGTCTATTAAAAGAACGTATTATTTTCCTGACGGGTCAAGTGGAAGATCATATGGCGAACTTAATTGTCGCTCAAATGTTATTCCTTGAAGCAGAAAACCCTGAAAAAGATATCCAGCTGTATATCAACTCACCGGGTGGTGTGATTACGGCAGGTATGTCTATTTATGATACCATGCAATTTATTAAGCCAGATGTTAGTACCATTTGTATGGGGCAAGCATGCTCTATGGGTGCATTTTTGTTGACAGCTGGTACAAAAGGTAAGCGTTTTTGCTTGCCAAATTCTCGTGTGATGATCCACCAACCGTTAGGTGGCTATCAAGGCCAAGCGACAGATATCGAAATCCACGCACAAGAAATTTTAAAAGTGAAAACACGCATGAATGAACTCATGGCTCACCACACAGGGAAGTCCATTGAAGAAATCAGCCGTGATACTGAGCGCGACCGTTTCTTGTCGGCAAATGAAGCGAAAGAGTACGGTTTAGTCGACCAAATTTATAGTAGCCGTTAATTGGTTAACTTTTGGTATAATTAATTCATACCATAAACTATTTTAAGAAAATCGTTGCTGTGTTTACTGTTTTAGTTAAACAAAACAAGGCAATATGAATAAAAGTGAGGTCAACTGATGACAGAGAAACGCAAAGAGGGAACGGGCAAACTGCTTTACTGTTCTTTCTGCGGAAAAAGTCAGCATGAAGTACGTAAGCTGATTGCCGGTCCGTCAGTCTATATTTGTGATGAATGTGTAGACTTATGTCTCGATATCATCCGTGAAGAAATTAAAGAACTTGCGCCACATCGTGAGCGTAGTGAATTGCCTACGCCACATGAAATTAGGCAGCACCTTGATGACTACGTCATCGGCCAAGAAAAAGCGAAAAAAGTCTTGGCGGTTGCGGTTTATAACCATTATAAACGTTTACGTAATGGTGATAAAACTAGCGATGGTGTTGAATTAGGCAAAAGTAATATCCTGTTAATCGGCCCAACGGGTAGCGGTAAAACCCTGCTGGCTGAAACCTTAGCACGTTATTTGGATGTGCCATTTACGATGGCAGATGCGACCACACTAACCGAAGCAGGTTATGTGGGGGAAGACGTTGAAAACATCATCCAAAAATTACTGCAAAAATGTGATTACGATGTCGAAAAAGCACAACGTGGTATCGTGTATATCGATGAGATTGATAAGATTTCTCGTAAATCTGATAACCCATCCATTACCCGTGACGTGTCGGGTGAAGGTGTGCAGCAAGCGCTTTTGAAACTTATCGAAGGTACGGTTGCAGCTGTTCCTCCACAAGGTGGGCGTAAGCATCCACAACAAGAATTTTTACAGGTAGATACCTCGAAAATTCTGTTTATTTGTGGTGGTGCATTTGCTGGCTTAGATAAAGTGATTGGCCAGCGTCTAAATACCCGTTCAGGTATTGGTTTCGCTGCTGAAGTCAAAGGTGAGTCAGATAAAGCAACAGAAGGTGAATTGCTCACGCAAGCTGAGCCAGAAGATTTAATTAAATTCGGTTTAATTCCTGAGTTTATTGGTCGTCTGCCAGTCGTCGCGACTTTGACGGAGCTGAGTGAAGAAGCGCTGATTCAAATTCTACAAGAGCCAAAAAATGCGTTAACTAAACAGTATCAAGCATTGTTTAGTCTTGAGGGAACTGAGCTTGAGTTCCGTGAAGAAGCATTAAAAGCAATTGCGAAAAAAGCAATGGCACGTAAAACGGGTGCCCGTGGTTTACGTTCAATTGTTGAAGCTGCGCTGTTAAATACCATGTATGACCTCCCTTCTATGACGGATGTCGAAAAAGTTGTCGTTGATGAAAATGTGATTAACGAACAATCAGAACCTTTATTGATCTACAGCAAGCCGGATGCTCAAGCATCAGGCGATAACTAATCTTTAAGAAAGCGTTCAAGAAATAATCAAACGAAATGAGGGATATCCCTCATTTTGTTTTTTATGTTCAATTAACCATTGAATGCTAAAATCTTGTCCCCATATAGTTTATATTCTGAGGTGTGGTTTCCTTGTTTTTGAGAGTATTTTTCAAGCGAGAGACAGAAACCCTTAAACTAGCGTGAGCTAAACGAAGAGAGAGCTTTATGAATCCAGAGCGTTCCGAACGCATTGAAATACCAGTATTGCCTCTGCGTGATGTAGTGGTATACCCACATATGGTGATCCCACTGTTTGTTGGACGTGAAAAATCCATTCACAGTCTGGAAGCAGCGATGGATCATGACAAACAAGTGATGCTGGTTGCGCAAAAAGAAGCCTCAACTGATGAGCCTGGGGTGAATGATTTATTTGCTGTTGGTACGGTTGCATCTGTTATTCAGATGCTAAAACTGCCAGACGGCACAGTGAAAGTCTTGGTTGAAGGCCTAAGACGTGCACGTATAACTAGTTTGACAGATAACGGCGAGTATTTCCTCGCGCAAGCTGAGTATTTAGCGTCTGAACAAGATAAACACGCTGAAGGTGCCGTTTACGACGAAACCACTGCTGGGGCTCCATCATCGATTCTTGATGAAAAAGAAAATGAAGTGCTGTACCGCACGATTGTGAGCCAGTTTGAAAGCTATATTAAGCTTAACAAAAAAATTCCACCGGAAGTGCTGACAGCATTGCACTCCATCGAACAAGACCAACTTGATAAACTTGCAGATACCATTGCATCCCATATGCCGCTGAAATTAGCGGATAAACAGCGCGTTCTTGAAATGGCAAATATTGCTGAACGTGTTGAATTCCTGATGGCGATGATGGAATCAGAAACTGAATTGCTGCAAGTGGAAAAACGTATCCGTAATCGCGTTAAAAAGCAGATGGAAAAAAGCCAGCGTGAGTACTATTTGAATGAGCAAATGAAAGCCATTCAAAAAGAGCTGGGTGAAATGGACGATGCGCCAGACGAATATGAATCGCTGAAACGTAAAATCGAAGAAGCGAAAATGCCAAAAGAGGCACAAGAAAAAGCAGAAGCAGAATTGCAGAAGCTGAAAATGATGTCTCCGATGTCGGCTGAAGCCACGGTGGTTCGTAGCTACATCGACTGGATGGTGCAAGTGCCATGGCATGCACGTAGCAAAGTTAAAAAAGATTTGGTGAAAGCGCAAGAAGTGTTGGATACCGACCATTATGGCCTTGAGCGTGTAAAAGACCGTATTTTAGAGTATCTGGCAGTGCAAAGCCGAGTAAGCAAAATAAAAGGGCCAATTCTTTGTTTGGTAGGGCCTCCAGGGGTTGGTAAAACTTCACTGGGTCAATCTATTGCGAAGGCAACAGGTCGGCAGTACACCCGTATGGCATTAGGTGGTGTACGTGATGAAGCGGAAATCCGTGGTCACCGTCGTACCTATATTGGTTCAATGCCGGGTAAACTTATCCAGAAAATGGCAAAAGTTGGGGTGAAAAACCCACTGTTCCTGCTGGATGAAATAGACAAAATGTCTTCAGACATGCGTGGCGATCCTGCATCAGCATTGTTGGAAGTACTTGATCCAGAACAAAACATTGCGTTTAACGACCACTATTTAGAAGTGGACTATGACTTGTCTGACGTTATGTTTGTTGCAACGTCAAACTCGATGAATATCCCTGCGCCACTGCTGGATCGTATGGAAGTTATTCGTCTTTCTGGTTATACCGAAGACGAAAAACTGAATATTGCTAAAAAACATTTATTATCGAAACAAATTGAACGTAATGCCTTGAAAAAAGGCGAGTTAACCATCGATGATAGCGCATTAATGAGCATTATTCGTTACTACACACGTGAAGCGGGTGTGCGTGGTTTAGAGCGTGAAATTTCAAAATTGTGCCGTAAAGCCGTTAAAGCATTATTAATGGATAAAAAACTTAAGCACATCGAAATCAACGCAGATAACTTAAAGGATTATCTGGGTGTTCGTCGCTTTGACTACGGCCAAGCAGATACCGAAAACCGTGTAGGCCAAGTGACTGGTTTAGCGTGGACTGAAGTAGGTGGTGATTTACTTACCATTGAAACGGCGTGTGTACCGGGTAAAGGCAAACTGACTTACACGGGTTCTTTAGGTGAAGTAATGCAAGAGTCAATCCAAACGGCATTAACCGTGGTGAGAGCTCGTGCTGAAAAACTGGGTATTAACAGCGATTTTTATGAAAAACGCGATATCCATGTTCACGTCCCTGAAGGCGCTACACCAAAAGATGGCCCAAGCGCAGGTATTGCGATGTCAACAGCGCTGGTTTCTTGTTTAACAGGTAATCCAGTCCGTGCAGACGTGGCAATGACAGGTGAAATCACATTAAGAGGGTTAGTTTTCCCAATTGGTGGGTTAAAGGAAAAATTATTAGCTGCACACCGCGGCGGAATAAAAACCGTATTAATCCCTAAAGAAAACGAACGTGACTTAGAGGAAATTCCTCAAAATGTGATCGCTGATTTGGAAATTCATCCAGTGAAAACCATTGAAGAAGTTCTTTCTTTAGCTTTAGTTAACCCGCCTTTTGGGGCTGAGGTTGTTAAAAAGAAAGCGAAAAGAGTGAGCTGAATCAAGAAGTTTGTATAAAAGTAAGGCTGACAGCTAATTTAGGGCTTGTCAGCCTTTTTTTTCATCGCTAATTTAACGATGATTCTGATAATTGTTTGTATGCAATCTGTTCTCTTGCCATTGGTAATCAGGATTGATATAACGGCTAAATCATTAATTAACTGTACGAATAGAAGCTAGCTGCTATAGTTAATTTGGTGATTTATAGTCCAACTAATAATGGGGATGATAAGAGTGAATAAAGCTCAACTGATTGATCAAATCGCTTCTGATGCGAATATTTCTAAAGCTGCGGCAGGCCGCGTTGTTGACGCGTTCGTTGCTACTGTAACGAGTTCTTTAAGTAAAGGAGACGATGTTGCTTTAGTTGGCTTTGGTAATTTCACTGTTCGTGAGCGTGCGGCACGTACAGGCCGTAACCCACAAACGGGTAAAGAGATTAAAATCGCTGCGGCGAAAGTTCCAGCTTTCCGTCCAGGCAAGGGTCTTAAAGACGCTGTTAATAGCTAATTAAGTATTTTAGTTTGTCTTTCTTGCATTTTTGCGAAAACTCAAACTGACGGAATGCCTTTAATCAGCTAATATATAAGCGCACCATGGAAATGGTGCGCTTTTTTTTCTTTCTGAGTTAAGATTAGCGTATTATTAGGAAATTGAATTCAACAAAGCGGAGTTAAGCCTTTTTATGATGGAAAATCTACGCACGAAGGCGAACAGTCCTTTTATTAAAATTTTGCTAGGGCTCATTATGCTGTCATTCGTGCTGACAGGCGTTATGATGGGCGGCTTAGGTGGCAATAGCGCCAACAAAGCAGCAGAAGTTAATGGACAGTCAATTAGCAGGGAACAGTTACAGCAGGCTTTTCAGCAGGAACGCCAATCATTGCAAGACTACTTGGGAGACAAATTCTCTGAAGTGGCTAGCAACGAAGAAAGCATGAATTTGCTGCGTCGCCAAGCGCTTGATAATTTGATTAATAATGAATTGATTAATCAATATGCTAATGAACTGAATCTCTCAGCAAGCGATCAGCAGATTGAGCAGTCCATTTTTTCTATGCCAATCTTCCAAACAGATGGTCGGTTTGATAGCGATAAATATCGTGAAATCTTAAGCCGTTACAACATCAATGCGGACAGCTTTGCGGCGCAAATTCGCCAAGATTTAACACGTGCTCAGTTAGGTAAAGCCTTCACTGGGACGGACTTCGCTTTGCCATCAGAAGTGAAAGCTTACGCTGAATTATTTATGCAAGAGCGCGAAATTCGCACTGCAACCTTGTCCTTAGCTGACATTCAAGCGAAGCAAACAGTTTCTGAAGAAGAGCTGAAAGCGTATTATGATGCTAATCAAAATAGCTTTATCTCACCTGAAAAAGTACAGGTTAGCTATGTTGAAATGGATGCAGCATCTATGCCAGAAGCTACGGTTTCTGATGAAGAAGTGAAAACGTATTATGAGCAAAACCTGAAAAATTATACTCAGGCAGAGCAAAAACAATACAGTATGATCCAAGTGGCTTCTGAAAAAGAAGCAAACGACATCATCAATGAAATCAAAGCGGGTGCAGACTTTGCAACGTTAGCCGCTGAAAAATCGACGGATAAATTCAGTGCAGGTAACAAAGGCCTGATTGGCTGGATGGAAGCAGCTTCAACGCCGAGCGAAATTATCACTGCAAACTTAACAGAAAAAGGCCAACTTTCGGCTCCTGTTAAAGCGCAGGATAACTACGTTGTTTTCCGTTTAGATGATATCAAGCCAGAGTCAACGAAGCCGTTTGAAGACGTTTCCGAAACGATTAAAGTTAGCTTGCTTCAAGATAAAAACATCAAACAGTTCTACGACTTACAACAGAAAGTTAGTGAAGCTGCAACGAGTGATATGGAATCATTAGTTTCAGTTGAATCTGTTTCAGGCTTAAAAGCCGTCACAACTGATTGGTTTGATCGTAACAATCCACCAGCAGCTCTGAATTTCCCTAAAGTTATCAATGAAGTTTTTAGTGACCGTCTGGTTGATAAAAACGGTTCTAAAGGGATTAACTCCGACGTAATTAACGTTGAAGGTGACCGTGCATTTGTTGTCCGTGTGACAGAATATAAACCAGAAAGCACTGAGCCGTTTGAAACAGTTAAACCTGCGATTGAAACATTAGTTAAGCGCCAAAAAGCAGATGCAGAACTTAAAGCAACCGCAGACAAGCTATTGGCTGACTTGAAAGCAGGTAAAGGCGAAGAGGCCTTAAATACAGCAGGTGTTAAATTTGCTGATGTGCAAACTGTTTCTCGCTTAATGCCACAAAGCGCGACGATTAACGCTGCAATGGAAATGGCTCAACCTGTTGATGGTAAGCCTGCGTACTCACTTGCGCGTGATGAGTCTGATAACTATGTGGTTATTCAGCTGGACAAAGTTACTTTAGGTCAACCAACTGAAGATGAACTGAAACAGTTATCTCGTGAATACCAAGGTGCGATGAGCTCTGCCGTGAATGAAGCGCTAATGCTCAATTTACGTGAAAACGCGAAAATTGAAGTACTGAACCTTGAATAATTGCGAGTAGCTTCGCAACTTAAGTTGTAAGCATGCTATTAAAAGGCCACCTCTGGGTGGCCTTTCGCATTTTTATTTTTCGCTAAATGCGCCAATAACTTTTCTCTGGCACTGTGATGTTTCTACACACAAAGGAGAAATACCATGTCATGGAAAACAATTGTTCAACGTAGTTTAGTCACAACATTATGCTTATTTTTATTGGGGGGATTATCACCTTTAACATGGGCGAAAAAAAATACAGCAGAAAAACCCGCCACAACACTCTCTCAACCAACCGAGTCTACTGAAAACACAAAAGGCACCGATATTAACCAATCGGGTAAAGTGAGTATTAATCACGCCAGTGCGGAAGAACTCGCTCAAAAATTGAATGGAATAGGAAAACAAAAAGCAAAAGCAATTGTTGAGTATCGGGAAAAGTACGGTGCATTTAATTCCATTGAAAATATTTTGGAAGTGCAAGGAATTGGCCCTGCATTTTTAGAGAAAAACAAAAATAAACTGATGCTTTAATAACATGGCTCCTCATTCAAATGATTGAGGAGCCACTTATGTTATGGCTACTTATTAATCACATTTATTGTTTGATGGTAAATAATTTGCGAGCTAAGTCTTATTCGTGACATTTATTCAGCATATTTTCCGTACATTTGTTATTTTTATGTTATCAGAAAATAAACTGGTCGGAGTAGTTATGGCAACAAAAATTAAAGTTCATGGTTATCATATTGATGTATTCCAGCATGTGAATAATGCACGTTATTTAGAGTTCTATGAAGCGGACCGCTGGGAATGGATGAATAAACGCAACTTTATTAGTTGGGCAATACAAAGCAATTTAACCATGGCTGCTGTGAATATCAATGTGAACTATATTCAAGGCGTATTACTGGGAGATGAGTTAACCGTTGTGACACGCATGGATAAAATTGGCTCTAAAAGTGCAGTGTGTTATCAACAAATCATTCGTACTAAAGCAGGTCAATCAGAAGTCGTATCTGATGCTTATGTCACCTTTGTGTTTATTGATAACTTAACCAACAAAGCCATTGTGATCGATGAAGAATTACGCGAGAAGCTGGGGGCGTTTAATTCGGTCGTGGATGATTTTATCAGCTAGCAAATGAAGCCTACCTCATGTTGTTTATTAGGTAGGCAGATGGAGTGGTATATTTATTTGGCTTGTAGCTGTCTTAATGAATTCATAACAGCTTCCTTTTGGCTTAAGTATTCACTTAAGCCATTGCTTCTTAAGTGGCAGGCAGCACATTCACCGCAGCCATCTCCTTGAATACCATTATAGCAAGTCAGAGTCTGTTCTCTGATGGTACCTAGGTGACCATAGCTGTCAGCCAGTGCCCATGTTTGGGCTTTATTTAACCACATAAGGGGCGTTTCAAAACGAATATCTTTTGCTAAACCAAGACTGACAGCGTGGTTAAGTGCTTTAACAAACTCATCTCGGCAATCTGGGTAACCCGAAAAGTCTGTTTCGCATACTCCGGTGATCACCGCTTCTGCTTGGACTTGATAAGCATAAATTGCCGCAAGAGTCAGAAATAAGATATTGCGCCCAGGTACGAAGGTGCTTGGTAAGCCGCTTGCCTCACTTTCTTCAAAGTCAGGAACAGGGATGTTGTCTCGCGTCAAACTACTCACCGCGAGTTCATTAAGTAGAGTGACATCTAAAACTTTATGAGCGGCTGCGCCTAGTGATGCACTGAGTTTCTGTGCAACTTCAATCTCTTGACGATGTCGTTGCCCATAATCGAAGGTGACACAATGCACCTCATCATAATTTTCTAAGGCTTGGATCAGACAAGTTGTTGAGTCTTGTCCGCCACTAAAGACGACAACGGCGCGTTTCATAGTCACTCCTTGGTGATAATTCATGTCATTCAAGAAAACGAGATTTCAGTTTTCTATGTTAGCGAGGTGATAACACAATTAACAGACTTATTTTTACAGGTTTAATCCATTTGGTGTGTTATTTATTCTATTATTGTTTAATTTGTATAAAATTATTCTATAATAAAGCGAATTGGTGACATTATTATTGTTTTTAAATGATGGTGTTTTGCATAATAAGGTTTCCAATACTAAAAACATAACAAAAGCACTCACACCTAAGCCAAGAGACCACTCATGTTAGATAAAATAGACAAAAAGCTGCTTTGCTTATTGCAAAATGACAGTAGCTTATCCCTCAATACGCTCGCTGAAGCGGTTAATTTAACCTCTACACCGTGCTGGAAGCGCCTAAAACGCCTCGAAGATGAAGGATATATTCGCGGGCGAGTCACGCTGCTTGATGGTGAAAAACTTGGTTTAGGCCTAACTGTTATCGTAACGATAAAAACACAGCATCATAATAGTGAGTGGTATGAGCAATTTGTGTCATTTGTTAGTCAGATGCCAGAGGTACTCATGTTCTACCGAATGGCGGGGGAGTATGATTACCTGATGCAAGTTGAGGTACATGACATGAAATCCTATGACCTTTTTTATAAAAAATTGGTTAATGGTGTGCATGGTTTAATTGATGTCACTTCAAGCTTTGCGATGGAAAAAATCAAATATACAACTGTTTTACCGATCCCTGATTAGCTTTTCCATGAAATGATGGAGTAAGGCAGCTTAAAGCGTATAAATTAATTAACATTATTCAAGGCAGTAATACGTGCGATTATTTTCACAACTCAAATGGTATTTTTTAAGTGAATGGCGGCGCTATCTCGGCGCTGTTTGCTTTTTGATTGTCATTGCTATCTTGCAGCTCATTCCGCCTCGCATCGTTGGGGTAGTGGTTGATGGGATTAGCAAAGAAACCATGCAGAGAAGCCAATTGGTCAACTATGTCCTGCTGATGTTATTCATTGCATTAATTGTTTACGGTTTGAGATATGTTTGGCGGCTTTGGCTATTTGGTGCTTCTTATAAGTTGGCAGTTCAATTGCGTCAGAAATTTTATCGTCAATTAAGCCTGCAAAATCAAGCGTTTTACTTGAAATATCGCACAGGGGATCTTATCGCGCGAACGACAAATGATGTTGACCGTGTCGTATTTGCGGCGGGTGAAGGGGTATTAACGTTAGTTGATTCATTGGTTATGGGATGTGCTGTTTTAATCATGATGAGTGTTGAAATTAGCTGGCAATTAACCTTGCTGGCGTTGATCCCAATGCCAATAATGGCGGTCGTTATCAAACGCTACGGGGATCAGCTTCATCATCGGTTTAAACATGCCCAAGGTGCATTTTCATCATTAAATAACCATGCACAAGAAAGCCTAACCAGCATTCGTATGATCAAAGCTTTTGGCCTTGAAGATCACCAATCTAACCAGTTTGAGCAAGTCGCGACCGAAGCTGGTCGCCGCAATATGCATGTCGCCAAAATTGATGCACGTTTTGACCCAACCATATTTATGGCTATAGGCATGGCGAATCTACTCGCCATTGCGGGTGGCAGCTGGATGGTTTTAGAAGGAACCCTCACTTTAGGTGAGCTAACCAGCTTCATTATGTATTTAGGGTTAATGATTTGGCCGATGTTAGCACTGGCTTGGATGTTTAATATTGTTGAGCGCGGTAGTGCCGCTTATAGTCGAATTTTAAGTTTATTAAATGAGCCACTGGTGATTAACGATGGCTCGCATTCATTACAGCCCGAAAAAGGTGAATTGAGTGTGAACATTACCACTTTTAGCTACCCAGAAGCAGCTAGAAACTCGCTACACAACGTGCAATTCAACTTAAAACCAGGGCAGTTTTTAGGAATTTGTGGGCCGACTGGTTCAGGGAAATCGACATTATTAACGTTATTACAGCGCCAATTTGATGTGACTGAAGGGCGTATTTGCTATCAAGGTTTGCCGTTACCTGAAATTAAATTAGATGAATGGCGCGCAAGGTTGTCAATTGTGAACCAATCTCCTTTCTTGTTTTCTGATACTGTGGCAGGAAACATCGCCCTTGGCAGGCCGAATGCCACGCAAGCTGAAATCGAAGAAGCAGCTCGAATCGCCTATGTGCATGATGATATTTTACGTTTGCCTGAAGGTTACGACACACAAGTGGGTGAGCGGGGCGTTATGCTTTCCGGTGGGCAAAAACAACGTATTTCTATTGCGCGAGCGATTTTGCAAAATGCCGAAATATTGGTGTTGGATGATTCCCTTTCCGCGGTGGATGGGCAGACAGAGTTTACTATCTTGCAAAATTTAAGCCGCTGGCGGCAAGGGCGCACGCTAATTATTAGTGCGCATCGTTTATCTGCTTTAGTGGAAGCCGACAACATTTTAGTGCTATCCCAAGGGACAATTACGGCTCAAGGTGAGCATGACTCTCTTATCGCTCAGTCAGGCTGGTATAAAGATATGTATCATTATCAACAGATTGAAGCGGCTTTGGATGGTGAATTATGAGCCAGAAAAAACCACTTTGGCCTGCACTGAAACGGCTCCTTTCATATGGAAAAGCCTATCGTGGTACGATGGGAATTGCCATTGGCATGTTATGGTTAGCGGCAATCGCGGAGGTCAGCGGTCCTCTGCTCGTTAGCTATTTTATTGATAATATGGTCGCTAAAAAAGAAATCATTATGCCATTGACCTTATACATGGCTGTTGGCTTCATATTGTTACAGGTAATTGCTGCACTACTTCACTATTACCAAATCATTTTATTCAATAAAGCGGCTGTTGGCGTGGTGCAAAACTTGCGAACCGACGTGATGAATGCGGCGCTTAGGCAGCCATTAAGTGCATTTGATAAACAACCAGTTGGGCAGTTAATTTCTCGCGTCACCAATGATACAGAGGTGATCAAAGACCTGTTTGTTATGGTTGTTCCAACTGTATTTCGTAGCTTAGCACTGATTTGTGCCATGTTAGTGGCAATGTTTTCCCTCGAATGGCGAATGGCATCCGTTGCAGTCATGATTTTCCCAGCGGTGCTTGTTGTGATGATAGCTTATCAGCGCCTAAGTACGCCGATTGTTCGTCGAGTTCGTTCGTATCTTGCGGATATTAATAACGGCTTTAACGAAGTCATTAACGGCATGACGGTTATCCAACAATTTTTACAGCAAGCTCGATTTGGTGCAAAAATGCAGGAAGTGAGCCAAAATCACTACCTAGCAAGAATGAAAGCCTTAAAGTTGGATGGCTTACTGTTACGGCCATTACTGAGTTTATTTTCTGCCTCTATTTTGTGTGGATTGCTATTTCTATTTGGGGTTGAAGGGACTACAACCATTGGTGTCGGGGTGTTATACGCCTTTATCAATTATCTAGGTCGATTAAATGAGCCACTGATTGAATTAACCTCACAGCAATCAATGTTGCAGCAGGCGGTGGTTTCTGGCGAGCGTGTTTTTGAATTAATGGATAGCCCACAGCAAGGATATGGTGAAAGTATTGCACCATTACAAGGCGGCTCAATCACGATTAAGCATCTCTCTTTTGCCTACCGTGACGACAAATTAGTCTTGAATGATATTAACCTGCATGTGCCGAATAACCATTTTATTGCGTTGGTTGGTCATACGGGTAGCGGTAAAAGCACGATTGCTAACTTGATTATGGGGTATTACCCGTGGCAAGAGGGCGAAATATTGCTTGATGGCCGTGATTTGCATACGTTATCGCATCAAGCGTTACGTAATGGAATTGCTATGGTCCAACAAGACCCTGTCGTATTAGCATCTTCATTTTTTGACAACGTAGCGTTAGGGCGTGATGTCAGCCAAGAAAAAGTATGGGAAGTGCTGGAAACTGTGCAGCTTGCGGGCTTAGTTCGCCAGCTTCCTGATGGCTTAGATACGGTACTTGGTGAGCAAGGTAACACGCTATCGGTTGGGCAGCGGCAGTTATTGGCGATGGCAAGGGTGTTAGTGGTGACACCTAAAATTCTTATTTTGGACGAAGCAACTGCAAATATCGACTCAGGTACAGAGCAAGCGATTCAAAAGGCGCTGCGTGTTATTCGTCAAAATACAACGCTGGTGGTGATTGCACATCGCTTATCAACTATTGTTGATGCCGACGAAGTGATTGTGCTACACCGTGGTGCAATTGTTGAGAAAGGTACTCACTCGCATCTTTTGCAACAAAAAGGGCGCTATTACCAAATGTACCAGTTACAACAAGTTGGTGAATCCTTAAATGCCCGTTGTGATGCTAAAATCGAGGTTGTTCCTAGCTAATTATTCTGCACGATTATGATGCATTCCATAAAACCACTCACTCGAGTGGTTTTTTATTTTGTCATTTCTATTTGAATTTTAAAGATAAATATTTTTTGGCATGGGATTTGCTCTTAAGTCAATGGCGCTCATCGAGGATGAGTGTGTCATCAGCATGACTGATAGGAGCAAGAATGAAATATATCATCGTAATTATTAAACCATTTAAGTTAGATGAAGTGCGTGAGGCGCTATCTGAAATTGGTATTCAAGGAATGACCATCACAGAAGTGCGTGGTTTTGGTCGGCAAAAAGGGCATGCGGAACTATACCGAGGCGCAGAATATACCGTCGATTTTTTACCTAAAGTGAGAATGGAGATTGCGGTTCCTGATGAGCTAGTCGAGTTAGTGATTGAAACTATAGAGAAAAAAGCACATACCGGCCAAGTTGGTGATGGGAAAATATTTATTTTGCCATTAGAGCAAGCAGTACGAATTCGTACTGGTGAAAAACAAGACGAAGCACTTTAGGAGAACGACGATGCGTAAATGGTTTCAATACATATTAATTGCAGTAAGTAGTTTTCCAATGACTGTTTTGGCTTCGCAAGGGGGATTAGATAAAGCAGACAATGCTTTTATGATGATAGCGACGGCCTTAGTGATTTTCATGATTGTTCCGGGTATCGCATTGTTTTATGGCGGGTTATTAAGAAGTAAAAACGTTCTTTCACTCATGGCGCAGACGACGGTGATCCTCGCGTTGGTTTCAGTCATTTGGATTATTTATGGGTACAGCTTAGCGTTCAGCGAAGGGAATGCATTTTTTGGCGGTTTTAGCCTTGTGATGTTAAAGGGTATTACAGTGGAAAGCTTATCTGCCACGATCCCTCAGTTTGTTCATGTGGCATTCCAAGGTGCTTTTGCCTGTTTAACTGTGGCGCTGGTGGTTGGCGCTTTAGGTGAGCGGATCAAGTTTTCAGCCGTGTTAATTTTTACGGTAATTTGGACAACTTTTGCTTATTTGCCCATGGCGCATATGGTGTGGGGGGGCGGTATTCTTTCGCAAGATGGTGCATTGGATTTTGCGGGAGGAACAGTGGTGCATATTAATGCGGCAGTTGCGGGCTTAGTTGGTGCTTACTTACTGGGGCATCGTACAGGCTTAGGAAAAGAGGCGATTAAACCTCATAACTTACCGATGGTATTTATGGGAACATCAATTCTATTTATTGGTTGGTTTGGCTTCAATGCAGGGTCTGCGGGAAGCGCAGATGGTATCGCGGCTTTAGCGTTTGTTAACACTGTTGCTGCGGCGTCTGGCGCAATTTTATCATGGACATTGGCCGAGTGGATTTTTAGAGAGAAACCTTCCTTATTAGGGGCGTGCTCAGGTTGCTTAGCTGGGCTTGTCGGTGTAACCCCTGCGGCTGGAACTGTTGGTGTAGGCGGGGCATTGGTGATTGGGTTACTTTCAGGGATTGCAGGTTTGTGGGGTGTGGTAATACTAAAACGCAAGCTGAAAGTTGATGATGTTTGTGACGTTTTTGGCGTTCATGGTGTCTGCGGGATTTTAGGCTGCTTGTTGACTGGGGTGTTTACCTCGAGTGCATTAGGAGGAAGTGGCTTTGCAGAAGGCATCACAATGCTAAAACAAGTTGGCATCCAAGCGTTTAGCATTTTGGTCTGTGTTGTTTGGACTGCCATTGTTGCGTTTATTGCCTTTATGATTGCCGCTAAGACATCAGGGCTAAGAATTGGTGTCGAAAAGGAAAGGGAAGGTTTGGATATTACTTCCCACGGTGAGAGTGCTTATAACTAAGGCAATCACATTCATCTATCTATGAATTCAGGATAAAACTGTGTTCTATTCAAATTGATAATGGCAGTATGCACGACACTGCCATTACCTTTTTAGTTAAATAAGTGAGTAATTACTTACTTCTCAATATAGGTTGTCTAGCGCGATTGCCTCTTGCGTATCACACCTTCTTGCACCGCTGTAGCAACAAGCTCACCTTGAGGATTGTAGATTTGACCTTTCACAAAACCCCTTCCACCAGATGCTGATGGGCTCTCGACAGCATAAAGTAACCAATCATCAATTTTAAAAGGTCGATGAAACCACATGGAATGGTCAATGGTGGCGACTTGTAGATCTCTTTCCATAAAGCCCCGGCCGTGAGGCTGTAAAGCTGCGGGTAGGAAATTATAGTCGGAAGCATAACCCAGTAAATAGTGGTGTAACGATGGAATATCTGGAAGTTGCCCTTTAGCCTTAAACCAAATATAACGGAATGGCTCTTGAGGTGGCGCATCGAATGGGCTGTAGAATTCTACTGGCCTAAATTCGAAAGGATTAGGCCTTAACGCATATTTTTTGACAGCTTCTGGCAATTTATCGGCTAGCGCTTGCACAATATCATCTTGAGAAATTAATTGGGAAGGTGGCGGAACGTCAGGCATCAAGTTTTGATGCGAATAACCGTCTTCTTGGGTTTGAAATGACGCCGTCATAAAGAAAATAGGTTTACCGTTTTGGATGGCGCTGATACGCCGTGCACTAAAACTTCCACCATCACGTAAAATTTCCACGTCATAGACAATTGGGCGAGAGCTATCACCGGGGCGTAAAAAATAACTGTGAAAAGAGTTAATGAAGCGATCTTCAGGAAGTGTTTGCTCGGCAGCATACATCGCTTGACCAACAACTTGGCCACCAAAAACTTGTGGTAAACCAAGGTCTTCGCTTTGCCCTCTGAAAATGCCTTCTTCAATTTTTTCTAGCTCAATGAGGCTAATTAAGTTCTGTAATTCTGGGCTCATAATTACCTTAATACAGTTAAAAATAATGAGATAGCGGTATTTTCCCATTATTTTACCAAAATAGGTAGACAGATTGTGTATGGGTAAATTGACGTTTACTTATAGTTACAATTTGAAATATTATTTTATTATTTTATTCAAATTGGTTATACTTTTTTCAATTCCCACATCAAAAAAAGATTCTCTAATTTCAATTTTTAAAAATGTTTTAATAAACATTGTCTTATAGGTAATAACTATGATGTTTTTACGCTACCTTGTTAGCCTAATAATCGTTTTTTCACTCATTGGCTGTGAAGGGAATGGCACAAAGCCAAGTGAAAAAGCACTTAATGGTAAAGCTAGCCATAATAACCAAGCCGTCGATTCTGGAAAAATTGAAGGGCGTGTTGTTATTGTGCAAAGTTCGGCTTTGCCAGCAGGCTCAACTGTGACGGTGACTTTAGCTGATACCTCTATTGCGGATTTGCCTGCGCTTATCTTGTCGCAAAAGTATTATGACTCGCTAAATAGCCGACCAACTATCCCATTTGAGTTAACCTATCATAAAAATGAGGTAAGGCCAGAAGGGAAACTAACAGTGAGTGCAACGGTTAGTGCGGATGGTAAATTACTCTATATTACTGATTCAGTTGTTGAAGTAATTAATAATGGCATAACCAAAAATGTTGAATTACTGATGGTGCCTGCTAATTAAAGGCCACAAGCTGAAACTTAATTTTTTGCGGACTAGCATAAAAAATAATTTGTTTTTTTGTGTAATAAATCAGCACTTAGCCGCTGTATTCTTGCTATTTTAGCTGCTATCAAGCATAATGCCCCTGCTTTGAAAGAAGCATTCAATGGGGGCCCTGTTGGTTCTCCCGCAACGCTAACTTGTTAACTTGGTCAGGTCCGGAAGGAAGCAGCCATAGCAGGGGTCGTGTGTGCCGGGATGTCGCTGGCAGGGTTCCCACCCAAAATTCCCCTTATGTTTTACTCTTCAAATTTTTCAATGTATTAAATCCGTAACGACTCAATAATAAAATTATTTTTAATTTATTTAACGTTTAAATTTTATATAAATGTAAAGTTAGCTTTTATTTTTTGTAGTTTCTAGTTCATAAATAGAATAACGTTAAAAATATGGCATGAATTGTTAAAATGAGAAGTGAATTAAATTAGGAATGAAAAATAAGCTGTAAAAGAAGTTATTAGCATTAAAATAATGCCAATATTTTATTGAACTAATGATTCAGTTAGCCGATAAGTTTACCTACCGGCTATAACCATTTACTATCTGCACGTGTTAAAGAAATATTATCTAACAAATTTCCAAACAGAAGCTGGGATTTTATCGTAGAGTTTATTCATAGTAAGTTCAGCAAGGCGATGATCGGCTGCTGAATAAAATAACTCTAACTCATCATCAGATAATTCATACTTATTTTTTTCAATGACTCGCTCAAGTGTTTCAAGTGTTGTGCATTTTCTTAAACGCATCAGATAATCAAATTTGGTCATAACGCCCTTTCTTTTATGAAAAATAACTCGGTAATATACAATGTTATAGTTAGACTAAAGATAAATAATATCTTTATGTTTTGCTGGTGAGACATTTTAGATCATCATCCAGCACGGCGACAAGGTTTTGATTCATTGTTTCCCAATCAATAATTTCACTCAATGTGATGACTGGGCTACCAAATAGATCATAAGTCTCGTCGAGATACTCTTCGATTAATGAGATAACAAGATTTTCTTTTGGGTATTTTATTTTAAAGCGCCAGACAAACGCAGCAATATGCTCTATGAGTTCATTAAGCGCCGCACTTTGCAGAGAACTTAAATCATTAATCCAGTGTGTATTCGTTTTTTGTAAGCTTAAAATAGCGTCTCGATTCAGGCTGTTACACAAGTACTTAAGTTCTGCTATATCATGTCTTTTGGGTGAATATTCATCCATAATCACCTCCGCAGGCGAATCTGACTTTTGCTATGTATCTTTTTATATCAATAATACTGCCATATAAACTAATTAAAAGCACTTAAGATTAATGTGAATATATAATTTGTTAATATATTGAAAAATATAAACTTATTATAGCTTCATTAAATTTTTGAAAGTTTAAACTATTAACATAAGTGATATTCGAATACAGACTAGTAGTGAAAACTGCTTTTTTTTCGAAGTAATAATATCATTATTATTACATAAGTCATCTAATATCAACTGTTTTTTCTGCTTTGATCAACTCGCGAGGTAATGCACTGACTGTTTACTCTGACTAAACGCAATTTATGGGTATATTTAAATGCTCTTCATACATGCCTTATCTTAATACAATTAGAGGTAAAAGATTATACAAAACATGTTATAAAAAGTATTACTCCATTTAGAGTATTTAAATGGTTTATGACCGGGGAGGGGATATTAAAAAGCCCCTGCAAAAAGAAGCAAAGGCTTTTCAAGGTATAAATAATTTAGAGGTAAAGGTTTAACGTAACTCCAGGTTTTAAATCTGCCATTTTGACGCCGGAATTCCAGGTCATTAAATCATTAAGCTTTATCCCGTGGCGCTTGGCAATACTGTAATAAGAATCACCTTTACGAACTTTGTATATCGTACTTTTACGGCTATTAGAAACAGGAGCTGGCTCAGACACTTTGAGGGTTTGACCCGGTTTTATCACGCTGGCAGTTTTAAGGCCATTTAGCTGTTGAATATTTTTTGCGGTCGTATTGAATTTTTTGGCAATACTGGCAATAGATTCGCCTTTACGAACTTTATATGTGGTGATCTTAGCGCGATTTTGACGAGCCGCAGAAATAGCGGTTGGTTGTGCTATTGCTTTAACTTGTTGATTTTGCACTGCAGCAAGGCGAATTGTTTCTAAAACTTCCTGATCGGTCAGTGAGGTTTTGAATTGCTCAGCTTTGGCCGTGGGTAACATAATATAGTGTGGACCCGCAGGTGCGGTAATACCACGTGTATAACCTGAGTTATAGGTTTTGACGGATTCAACGGTTAACCCTGCTAGCTCAGCGGCTTGGGATAGGGTAATTTGTTGGCCGACATCAACTTGGGTTAATGCCCTATTTTTGTTACTTTTAGGCAAGTTAACTTGGTATTGCTCAGGGTTTTTCAGTACTTTACTTAACGCTAAAATTTTAGGGACGTACTGCTTAGTTTCTTTAGGTAAAGATAATGACCAAAAATCTGTTGGCAGCCCAGCCGCCTCGTTCTTTTTAATTGCGTTTTGCACACAACCTTCACCGCAGTTGTAAGCCGCTAAGGTCAGCTCCCAGTCATGGCCAAACATAACATTCAAATTTTCAAGTAAATCAAATGCCGCATTAGTAGATGAAAGAACATCCCTACGTTCATCAACCCATTGCGTTTGTTTTAACCCATATGAACGGGCTGTAATTGGTACAATTTGCCATAAACCCGCGGCTTGTGCAGGAGAGGTCGCTTTTGGATTAAAAGAACTTTCAATAATTGGAATTAACGCTAATTCCATCGGAAGGTTACGCTCATTAATTTCGTCTACGATGAGGTACATATAAGGCTCAGCCCTTAATGCCACATCGTAGACAAAACTTTGTTTATTCATATAGCTGTTAGCCATTTCCCTAATTTGTGGGTTATCAGGGATGTCCATATTTAATTCATCACTAATATAGCCCCATAAATCATAATCAACTTTAGATTGTTGCCGGCTAGCCGCTTGGTTATGTGAAGCAATGGTTTCAATTGTATGATTTACAGGGGGTTTATTCTGCTTGGCTTTTTTTGGGGCGGTTTGACATCCCGCGAGCAGAACAATGGCGATAAGTGTCGCAATTATCTTCATTTTTTCTATTGTTCTTCATTTTAATGTTTAAAAGTCGAACAATAATACTTATCCCACCCCAAGATGACAATCAATAAACTTCAATATTGATCTTTTAATTGACGTAACAGGGTAAAAATAGCTCTCAACGGTGGGTTTTGTATATTAACCTGTAGTTTTTTCTGTAATTGTTGATTATCGCATTGAAGAAAAATATTTATCTTTCTTTCAGTTTTCAATGTGGTAGGAACTGTAGGTTGATGTTTGTCACGCATTTGCGTTATCTTTTGTAAATATTGGGTAATTGCCTCATTTTCAGGCCAAATATGATGAGCAAATTTTAGATTTGATAAAGTATATTCATGGGCACAACAAATTTGTGTGTCATCAGGAAGTGCAGCAATTTTTTGAATTGATTGGTACATTTGCTTTGGGGTACCTTCAAAGATACGACCACAACCAGCCGAAAATAAGGTATCGCCACAGAATAAGTAGGGAGCTTGGTAGAAAGCAATGTGTTCTAGCGTATGTCCTGGTAAAGAAATAATGTGAAAGTTAAATTGGTTGATAATGATGTCGTCACCATCTTCAACTAACTCAGTTGCACCTTTATTGGCTGTTTCCTTAGAACCAAATACTGGCAAGGTTGTAAACTTGTTTAAAATTTCTTCCACACCACCAGTATGGTCGTTATGGTGATGAGTAAGTAAGATGGCGACAGGGGTTAAATGCTTTTGGGTGATTATCTCGAGTACAGGCTCTGCCTCTGCAGGGTCAACGATGATACACTGTTTCTGGTTATCCGCTAAAACCCAAATGTAATTATCATTTAAAGCGGGGACTCGGATTAACTCCATAATGACCTCGAAAACTGTTTAATAGGGGAATTTCATGAAGCCTGCGCGTATTGATAAAAAAATTCAAATGCCCGTTAGTTGGTCTGATATTCCTTTTGGTGAACAATACCGACAAGCGCTGGAAAACCAACTTCGTCCTTGGTGGCCGAAAATGTTTGGTTTTCATCTCCTTAAGTTAGGGCATTTAAGCACTGAAATCCATACCGAAGAATGCCTAATCTCCCATCAGTTTAATGTGGGGGAGAATGATCCTCGTTTTCACCTTATGGCACAACCTGATGCTTTGCCCTTTGCTGCTAAGTCAATTGATGCATGCTTAATGTCTCATTGTTTAGCGTATAGCCATGATCCGCATTGGTTATTGAGAGAAGTTGATCGGGTGTTAATGGATGATGGTTGGTTGATTATTTCAGGTTTTAACCCATTTAGCCTCGCTGGGATAGCTAAATTGGTTCCTGTATTGCGAAAAAAACAGCCCTATTGTAGTCGCTTCTTTCCATCGGTTAGGGTATTTGATTGGCTGAGTTTATTAAATTATGAAGTATTATATCATCGAAATTGCCATGTCATTCCATGGATGAGTCCACAACGGCGGGTCAACAAAAATTGTGGTGGAATTGGTGTGCTGAGTGTCATCGTGGCGCGAAAGCGAACATATCCGCTTACGCCCACGCCATTAAAATTTAAACAACCAAAAGTAAAAATAGGAACGGCATTAGGTGCGGCAAAAGAGCTAAGCAAGCGTACAAAAACACCTAGCGCTTAATCTTTCGCAGGTTGATAACCCGTGTCTTCTTTGGTTGGTGCTGATGCAGCTGCGCGTGCTAATTCATCACATTTTTCATTTTCAGGATGCCCAGCATGGCCTTTAACCCAGCGCCAATCTATTGTATGACGTTGAATTGCCTCATCAAGTCGTTTCCATAAATCAACATTCACGACGGGGGACTTATCCGCTTTTCGCCACTGCTTTCGTTTCCAGCTATGGATCCATTGAGTTATCCCTTGGCGAACATATTGGCTATCCGTTGTTAGGATGATGTCACATGGCCTGTTGAGGGACTCAAGAGCAACAATAGCGGCAAGTAGCTCCATACGATTATTCGTCGTCATAAAATAACCGTCACTCAGCGTTTTCTCATGTTGTTGATAACGAAGGACAACACCGTACCCGCCTGGTCCTGGGTTACCCAAACAAGAACCGTCCGTGAAAATTTCTACCTGCTTTGTCATTTCTGGTACACTCTATATTATTCATTCACCACTAGTTTGACACAAAATACCATTATGAGCACGGCGATAACCCGACAAATTGTCCTCGATACTGAAACCACAGGTATGAATAAACTGGGTGTTCATTATGAAGGCCATAACATTATTGAAATTGGTGCAGTTGAAGTGATTAATCGGCGCTTAACTGGCCGTAATTTCCATGTGTATATTAAGCCTAACCGTTTAGTCGACCCTGAAGCTTTTGAAGTTCATGGGATCAGTGATGAATTTTTACAGGATAAACCCGTATTTGCGGACATTGCTGATGAGTTTCTTGAATTTATTCGTGGCGCAGAGCTCGTTATTCACAACGCACCCTTCGATATTGGTTTTATGGATTATGAATTTCGTAAACTCAATAAAGGTATCCCACCAACAGCCGATTTCTGTACTATCACTGATAGCTTAGTGTTAGCTCGAAAGCTTTTTCCGGGTAAACGAAATAACTTAGATGCGTTATGTGATCGCTATTTAATTGATAACTCAAAACGTATGTTGCACGGCGCGTTACTCGATGCTGAAATTTTGTCGGATGTGTACCTTGCAATGACGGGGGGGCAGACATCGTTATCATTTTCGATGGATGCCGAATCAGCAAATAATGAGCAAGCGTATGAAATTCAGCGTATTGAGCGTCCATCAAGTGGTCTGGCGGTGTTGTATGCTTCCGATGAAGAGCTTATTGCTCACGAAGCACGACTGGATATAGTTGATAAAAAAGGTGGAAAACCTTGCTTGTGGCGGCAGTCTAATGAGGAAGAAGATAGCTTACACTAAGTGTGATTGATTTGAGATAAATAAGCGTAATAAAGAAAGCATTAGTTATTACATCAATTAAAGGCTAAAAACTGCTCAACTGCGCGATTTTTCAAGAAAAAGTATTGACTGCGTAATGAAGTGTTCGTAATATGCATGCGTTCCCAACAGGGGGACATTCGGAGCGGTAGTTCAGTTGGTTAGAATACCTGCCTGTCACGCAGGGGGTCGCGGGTTCGAGTCCCGTCCGTTCCGCCAAACATTGAAAGCCCTGAGCATTAGCTCGGGGCTTTTTTTATGACTTTTATTTGTGCTAGCTCCTCAGTGTTACCATCGGCACCTCTCTTCCTGATACATTTTATTTCACTGATTCATATCGTAATGAACAGGTGATATACGCATAGAATGCGTTTATTATTTTTGTATATGACGATTTTGCAATGCATACTGCTAGTAAGGCGCCTATTTTTGATTTCGAACAGTAACTCATTTTATTTCATTATTAATATAATAGCGGTAATTAGATGCTTTTTTATGCGTTATTGTGGCGTTCAAAAATGCGTTTTTTTTATATCATTGATGAACTATTTCAGTTGGAAATGTTATTTTAGCCGTTGTTCAGATTTTTATAATGCTTCGAAAAGTTGAAAAGCAAAGAGTACATTTTACTTCCCCAAGGATAAACTTGGCGTACTCGATCTTAACACTAGATATCGAATTTTTTTCAGGTAAAAAACCTTAATACTCGTATTTGGTGTTAAATCTCCATTCAAATAATACACTTCATTCCAATTTGTAACAAAATGAAAATACCTATTAGATTAGGTGTCCGTAAAATATATTTCAAAAAATAAGTAATTATATCTATAACTTATTTTCCGTATATTAAAAACATTATTTTAACATTTAAAATTAATCTATTAATCACATAGTTACTTATTAATTGAATACTCTGATTACGTGTTTTTTGTCGTTTCTTGTCGAGGAAATGTTGCGAAAAAAATATATTGACAGACTGTGACTATTGATCTGTTTTATTTTGATAGTTTTAAACATTTTTACACGAAATTGTATCCATTTATATTATTAAGAACAAATTAGTTACGAATAATTAAATTTTGAATTATTTGGTTAATAACATAAATATATTAATAATCGCATTTTATAGTGTCATTCGCTTTATTTCACCGTTGGGAAAGTTTTGGAAATGCTTATGGAATCAAATAAGTTAAGTTATTATGCTGGTTTTTTCTTACGAAAGTCTAGGCGAGAAAAAAATTTAACCGGTAAGCAATTAGCAAAGTTAATGCACGTAAGTCAGCAACAAATCTCTCGTTATGAAACAGGGAAAACGCCATTAACACTAGACCAATTACATCAACTATTAACTTTTCTCGATAAAAGTTGGGTAGACCTTATTCTCTTTGTGCAAAATGAAAAAGAGAATGAGAATAATTTAAAAAATGAAATGGATAAAAAAGAAAACTATTCATTAAGTCGGTATTTAATGGATTTCGTTTCTAGTAAAGAAAAATAACTATCGTTATAAAATTAAAATACGTGGTCAGATTATATTTTATAAAAAACACATTTAAGTGTTTTTTATACTATGTAATTTTTTGTTTGTTATATTTTAAATATTAATTAGAGAGAACAATATGTTTAATAAAAAAATATCATCTGTATTATTATCTGGGATTATTGCTGCTTCTTTTGCGACTGTTGCAAATGCTGATACTCGTACCGCTCAAGCGACAGCAACGTGGCAAGCAACAGCAATTAAAGATACGACAAGTATGTTAGTTGTTACCCCACTGAAAAGCTTAACCTTTAATTATGCTGAAGGTCAAAAAAGCTTTAACCAACAAAATGGTGCATTTGATGTTGCTATTCAAGGCCAATCAGGTGCTACAGACTTTAAATTAACGTCTAAAATTATTGCAAATACTTTAGCAAGAACCACAGATGACTCTACATTAGAAGTGGGTGTTAAATGGAATGGCACTGATTTAAATACAGCAACTGAAACAACATTAATTGATGTTGCAGATGGGGTTACTTCTGGCTTAGATAACTTAGCTGCTGATGGCGTTTATAATAGCTCAGACCGCGCTACCGACCGTGGTGAGTTCACTTTCGTTATTGCTAATGCTAAAGCAGCAGGTGCAGCGGCAGAGTTCAAAGACCTTGATGATGGTGTTTGGGATGGTGATGTAAAAGTTCAGTTTACTGCAAACTGGGAAGGTGACTTCGTTACTCCATAAACTTTTCCATTAATTAAATAATAAATCCTATATTACGATAAAGATAATATAAGGAAATAAATCTTTATCGTTTTTATTCGAGTTAAAATAATGAAAAAAATTGCATTCGCAGTCATTTTATTATCAATGCTACCACTAAAAAATAGTTTGGCTGTTAATGTTGGTAATATTACGGAAATTATTTCTTCAAATGAAGAAACATTATCAAAAGAAATTGAAAACACCGTTGATGCGGCGAGGTTGGTTAATTTAAGTATTGAAAGAATAGACTCACCTTTAGCTGATGGGAAAACCATTCCAATTAACGATCCTAATGAAATATTGTCAACACCAGCGAATATTATTCTTCCGGGTAAAGCGACAGATCTCTTTAAAATTATTTATCAAGGCCCGAAAGATGATCAGGAACGTTATTACAGGTTAAATTGGACGGATGATCCAATTAGTGAGAGTGGAATGACGAAAAGTGCCAAGTCAGCATCGGCGACCACATCAGCAACAATTAGTACCATATTGGTTGTGGCTCCACGAGTTGAGAACTTTAAATATAAATATGATAAAAATAAAGTTGCAAATCTGGGAAACAGTTCTTTTCGTATTGTTGCATCAGGGCCTTGTTTAACTGAAAAAATAAAATTAGGAAACGATGGTATTTGTCGTGAGCGTTATTACCTAATGCCAAATTTAGCAGTTAATCTTCAATTGGTTGATATAAACAATAAAAAAACAAGTATTGGTATTTGGCACAAAGGGGAGTTTATTGTTGTCAAATAATTAGGATTGGGTCTTAATTATGCGTAAAAGTATTATTGCGTTATCAATCATGAGCTTTGTTTTTTCAAATGCACTTTCTGCTAAAGAAATTAAACGAATTAAAGTCGGTGGATATATTATTCCACCTGCTTTTGTCATGGCTTTAGAGGAAGGAATGTCTGTGCCTGTTTTCTTACGTTTGAAAGGGGAGAATGGGCAAAATCAGAGTGAAGATAAAATTGCGGATGCAATCATTATTATAGATCAAGGTAAGATTAAACTTGCGAATATTCATTTTATTGATGTCAATAAAGGCCCCAAGATACAGCCACTATTACTTGAAAGTTTAGAAAGTAAAAAAGATGCATTCTTTAACGAACTTAATAATATTGAAGTTGATAAGAACGCAATTCTACAACTGAATATTGCTTCGTTTAACTTATCTCTTGATGTTAATAAAGAGGCAATTGCACCCAATGAAAAAGTCAGGCAATTTTCATTAGGCGACTCTTCCGTTGAGTCCTTTTCTACGGTAGCTAATTATGATCTCGGGGTTTTTGAAAGTCAGGTAAAAAAAGGGAAAAACTCATCAAGTAGCTATTTTAACTTAGATACGCTATTTGCGATTGCTGAGCACCATATAAACGTAAATGCATCGGCATACAGTATTGGTAAGTCTAATTCTGAGATTGAGCTTTACCGTGCAATGTATGAGCGTGATTTTGATGGCTTGCGTTTTGCCATTGGGTTAATGAGTACGTGGAATTTGCAGTCTATTGCGAGTTTAACCACCTTAAATCGCAGCAAAATATATGCGGCATCTATTGGTAATAATGCTTCAAGTGTTGTCGTTAACAAAAAATATTCCCTGACACCAATTTATGTTTTTTTAAATAGCCCAGGTGAAGTGCGTATTTACCGTGATGAAAAATTACTCAATATCCAAAACTTTCCAATGGGAAGTTATGAGGTAGATACCAGTATTTTGCCGTTTGGTATTTATGACGTCACGATTGAAACTGTTGTAGATGGAAAGGTTGTGACTTCACAACGGCAAACAATTAATAAGTCATTTAGCTCAAGTGGCGCTGATTTTGACAAGCTTAACTGGGAAGTTTATGGCGGATATATCGACTTTGATAAAAAGCGTTATGTCAGAGGGAAACAAGCAGATCGCCAACCACTAGAAAAAAGTTATTTATTAGGGGCGTCTGTTGCAAAAAGCTTCCCTGTATTATCTGGGTTAAATGTTCAAATGTCGAACTACGGTTATGACAATTTTTTAATTAATGAAAGCAGTATTAACCTTTCATTAAACCAATATATTTCTATTTCTTGGCAAGGCATGGTTGAAAATCATGGGAGCTTTAGGAATATTGCTACAGTATCTACCAGCGTACCTGACGGTTATGGTTCTGTTTGGGCTTCAAAAGAAAAAGCGGTTATTAAAGGGGATCTGCCAGTTTATGATTCAAATAGTTACTCTTATGGTGCGACGCTGAACCTTGATAAGGTTGTTGAGCGTTCGGGGGCATTTACCATTAGCAGTACAACAGATAAACGTATTGGCAGTGACTCAATTAACTATGAGTATTCCAATACCTTATTTTCAGGCCGCTATGGTACGGTTGGTTTGAGAACGGGCGTCCAGCGTTACCACTATGATGACCAAAAAAGTATCAATGAAAAATTTATTAGCCTTGATTTTTCATTGCCGTTATCGACTTGGTTGAGCACCGGCCTATCGTCAAGTAATGGCAATATGAAAGCCAATATTTACGCGAATAAACGCTTTGAAGATTCGGTGATTACCGATATTGG
The DNA here is from genome assembly GCF_058246155.1 of Providencia sp. UF-183. NCBI lineage: Bacteria > Pseudomonadati > Pseudomonadota > Gammaproteobacteria > Enterobacterales > Morganellaceae > Providencia > Providencia sp. UF-183. The sequence continues at coordinate 222,328 of NZ_JBSICD010000003.1, forward strand.
TGGATCTGTTTCTAAATTGGTGCGCGATAAAAATAATGGTGAGTCTGATTTCTCAACGATGGGGTATGCCTCCTATGAGACAAAATATAACTCAGGGATGCTGACGGTTAATCGCCCTGATAACCAGAGATTAAATGGTAATTTTACGTCTCGCGGCTCTTTAGCCTATAGCGATGGCACAATTATGCCTAGCGGGCAGCAAGGGAAGTCGGGCGTCATCATTAATTCGGATATTTATGGGGCAGGGAGTATGACCGCACGAGTTAATGGGCAAAGTTACCCAATTAGTGGAAAAAATACGTTTATTCCTTTATCGCCTTATTCAGATTATGACATCCAATTAATGAATGATGCGAAGTCTAAAGACAGTTTTGACATTGTGTCTGGGCGAAATAAGTCAGTCACTTTATACCCTGGGAATATTGCAATATATAAGCCAGAGGTTAGGCAGTTAGTAACGGTATTTGGCCGTTTAAAATCGCCTAATGGTGAATTTATTAAATATGCGTCTATTCGTAACCATATTGGTCGAACCAAAACTGACCACAATGGTGAGTTTTCAATGGATGTGGATGTGCGTTATCCGGTTATTTCATTGTTACAAGAAGATGAGCAAACCATTTGCGAGGCCGATTTAAATTTAGAGGGAGCTCGCGGCGCATTGTGGTTGGGTGATGTGACTTGTGACCCGCAGCGCACAGTCGCATTGAGGCAATGAGAATTTTATGATGATGAAACCGATTTCTTTTTTTTCTCTTAGTAGCATTATTTTCAGTATGTTATTCAGTTCAACGGCGGGTGCCGTTGCACTGAGTAACTCCATTGTTTTTGTTGAGAATGGCGTGGATGATGAATATTTTGTCACGCCGAGGTCGTTAGACCCTCGCTTTACTGGCGCGAATAAATTTTCCCGTTATTCAGCAAAAAGCCAAGAAAGTTTAGGCTATATGGGCTACACCAATACTTCGATTCGGGCAAACCAAAATGTGGATATTTGGTTTGAAAACTCGCCTATTGATGGCCCATTTATCGGCAACCGCTGTATGCGTAATTATTGCAACCGTGATACAGGGTATTGGCCTGCACAATATGTCGGCCGAAATGGCGCATATAAAATCGTTCAGGACAATACATTGGGTGAAGGGGCATACGCACGAGGCATTTTTAGCGAATCAACCTATCAATACTTTAGGCAGATGGCTGTTGGTGCGGTTGAAACCTATAGCTACCGTGCATGCATGACCGACTTGGATTATGACCCAGCGAAAGGGGAAAGTTGTCAAAGTGTCGGCGGGCGAATTATTGCATCTCACGAATTTACTATCACCAAATCCGCCCATATTAAGCTTAGCTCAACAGGGGCAATGCAAGAGGTTTACATTGACAGTAATGGGAACCCAAGCTTAGGGCCAGGGGAGCAATTTTGCCGAATTGGCGTTGTTGATAAAGTGAATGGTTTGATTTGCCAAGTCGTGAAACATGAAACATCAGGGGATGTTTTTGCCAACGTGTTACTGAGCTTAAAAGTAAACTCAACCCTGATCCCATTTACGGTTGCGGGAGCATCAATAAAAATTGGGCCTGATGATGGCTCGAATATTTGGCGTAATTATAATTCAACCTATGCTGCGAATACGTATTTTAAAAGTTCGAACCAATATGTTTCTATCTTTTTTTCCAATACGTTTTTTAAGCAGCTCGTGACGAATAATGTGGATTTTACCAATAGCCAAGACTTTTTTACCTTTTCGTTTACTAACCCTGCGGCTGCCCCACAATCAGGGTACTATGAATTTACACCATCAAACCAGTTAGTGATCAAGCCTCGGGATTACAGCATCAGCATTGTGCCAGCGGATTATATTCCAAACCCGTCAAAGACAGGTAAAATTGGCCCTGAAGAACCGCCGATTGAGTTTAATTATATTGTGACGACCAGTGGCCCTCGGCAGGCTGACTCTATTACGGCTAGGGTCGAAGGCCCAACCGTTAATGTCAGCGGGCAAAACTTCTGTTTGTTCAGTTCTGACGATGATAAATTTCGCGTGCCATTCTCAGCTTACCTGTCATTTAAAAATGCATCAGGCGCCGAAGAGTCTTATCGTTCAAGTTGTGATGGTACGGAAATATCGATGAATAATGCCTTATGGGCAGAAACGCCGTGGGATATTCCTAACCAAGACTTAGGGTCATTTTATCGGACTTATTTAGATTTACGCTTTCCAATGAATGAGTCTAATTCGTTGTTTACTTTGGATGGCATTGATTGGTTGGGTACGGTGTCTGCTAGTGGAACTGTCGTTGTGAAGGCGATTTGGACGGGGCCCGATGTGCATCTATAAGCGATTTTACGAGTTCATATTATTTGGGGTGATATTGTTATTCTTTGGGAAGGCGCATGCGTTATATCTAAGCTCGGATATTTCAGCACTTGAACCAAATAAAAGCTTTTTCTCAAAGTCCTATATCAATGATACAAAAAAGGTCAATTTATATACCTTTAGTGCTTATCAAATAGATAAGCCAGAGAGCAAAGAACAAGGAAAGCCAATAGAAGAGGGGGAAATTATTTTTACTCCCTTAAAAAAAATCTTATTACCCGGGGAGCAAGAATATTTTAAGATTTTTTATCGCGGTAAAGAAGACGATAAAGAGCGTTATTATAAAATTGTGATTAGTGAAACGGCGCTGGATGTTGAAACTGATCCGGCTTCGAATCAACAATCGTTATTTTACCCCACGGTGAGTTTAGAAACCTATTTTGTGGTTAGACCGAAAAAAGTTGATTTCCAATATGCCATGGATGGAAATGCGGGCGTATTAAAAAATACGGGAAATACCTATTTTAGGGTGTTAGTCCACGAAAGTTGCGAGGTGAACGACGATGAGCAGCCATTAGTTCTTCACCTTTTACCTCAACAAGAATTTCGCAATACGGCTTTAAAGAAAAAAAGCCGTAAGTACATTGTTATTTTTGATAAATACCATTCTATAGGCAACTGCGATTAGCCTGTTTAAAATTTCATATTATATGATTAGCCAGTAATGCTTATTGTTACTGGTTTTTTTTTAATTCATTAGCCTTCCATGATGTGAAGGGTTTGCGTATTTCTACTTAAATCAAAACAAAAATATTCGGGCATATTGAGGCACTTTTTTGCTTAAAAGTTTGCCAATTATCACTAATGTGGCAGCTAAATGTGCTAGATGCATAAATCACCTTGATCCCAGACAGTGAACTCAGGTTTAATAAGGTTAGTCACTTGCGCAAAAATGTAAGCCTTAAGGGATATTTTGCGCAATGGAATGGATTCAGCTTTGCGGCAGTTCAATTTATTCACGATCTGCTGCCATGAACATAGCAAATATTGCGGTATGGATAGAATTGGGTTACTTTCAATCGCGCTACATCGGTAAATTGACGTTTTTCGTTGCGGCGAAATCAAAGTAGCACTATCCGTATTGCGTTGTAAAAATTGGTTTAAGTACGTTTTTATCCTACCTGGAGTATACTGATGACGACTCGTAAAACCCTTGCTAATGCTATCCGCTTTCTAAGTATGGATGCGGTTCAAAAAGCAAAATCAGGGCATCCTGGCGCGCCAATGGGCATGGCTGATATTGCTGAAGTACTGTGGCGTGACCATATGAATCATAACCCAGCAAACCCACACTGGGCAGATCGTGACCGTTTTGTACTGTCAAACGGCCATGGTTCAATGCTGATTTATAGCTTGCTGCACCTCACTGGTTATGACTTATCTATCGAAGAGTTAAAAAACTTCCGCCAATTACACTCTAAAACACCGGGCCACCCAGAATATGGCTATACTCCAGGTGTTGAAACAACAACCGGTCCATTAGGCCAAGGTATTGCAAACGCAGTCGGTTTTGCGATTGCAGAACGCACATTAGCGGCGCAATTCAACCGTCCTGGCCATGATGTTGTTGACCACCACACTTATGTCTTCATGGGTGATGGTTGTATGATGGAAGGTATCTCGCACGAAGCATGTTCTTTAGCGGGTACACTGAAATTAAATAAACTGATCGCATTCTATGATGACAACGGCATCTCTATCGATGGTGAAGTTGAAGGTTGGTTTACTGATGATACCGCTGCACGCTTTGAGTCTTATGGCTGGCATGTTATTCGTGACATCGATGGTCACGATGCATCGCAAATCAATGCTGCGGTAAATGAAGCTAAAAAAGCAGACAAACCAACGCTGATTATGTGCAAAACCATCATTGGTTTTGGCTCACCAAACAAAGCGGGTTCTGAATCTGTTCACGGTGCACCATTAGGTGATGCTGAAATTGCAGCAACACGTGAAGCACTGGGCTGGAAATTTGGTCCGTTCGAAATTCCACAAGATATTTATGAAGCTTGGAATGCACGTAAAGCGGGCGAAGCGAAACAAAAAGCGTGGGATGAGAAATTTGCTGCTTATACCGCGGAATTCCCTGAGCTAGCGGCTGAGTTTACCCGTCGTATGAACGGTGAATTACCAGCAAACTTTGATGCAGAAGCGAAAAAATTCGTTGAAACCCTGCAACAAAACCCTGCCAACATCGCTAGCCGTAAAGCATCACAAAACGCACTGGAAGCTTTCGGTAAAGTATTACCTGAGTTTATGGGCGGTTCAGCTGACTTAGCACCAAGTAACTTAACCATGTGGTCAGGCTCTAAAGCGCTGAACGTAGACCCAGCGGGTAACTACATCCATTACGGTGTACGTGAATTTGGTATGTCAGCCATCATGAATGGTATCGCATTACACGGCGGTTTCATTCCTTACGGTGCAACCTTCCTGATGTTCGTTGAATACGCGCGTAATGCTGTGCGTATGGCTGCGCTGATGAAAATTCGCAGCATCTTCGTTTATACTCATGACTCTATCGGTCTGGGTGAAGATGGCCCAACTCACCAACCGGTTGAGCAACTGGCAAGCCTGCGTGTGACACCAAACGTCAGCACATGGCGTCCGTGTGACCAAGTTGAGTCTGCGGTTGCATGGAAATATGCGGTTGAGCGTAAAGATGGTCCAAGCGCACTGATTTTCTCTCGTCAGAATTTAGAGCAACAACCTCGTACCGCTGAGCAATTAGCGAATATCGAGAAAGGGGCTTACGTTCTGAAAGATTGCGCAGGTACACCTGAGCTTATCTTCATCGCAACAGGTTCTGAAGTTGAATTAGCGGTTAAAGCTGCTGACCAACTGGCAGCCGAAGGCCGCAAAGTTCGCGTTGTTTCTATGCCATCTACGGATGCATTTGATAAACAAGACGCTGCTTACCGCGAAGCTGTTTTACCTGCAAATGTTAGCGCTCGTGTGGCTATCGAAGCAGGTATTGCTGATTACTGGTTCAAATACACTGGCTTAAACGGTGCTATCATCGGTATGCATACCTTTGGTGAATCTGCGCCAGCGGAAGAGCTGTACAAAGAGTTCGGCATCACGGTAGAAAAAGCCGTTGAAGCAGCGAAATCGCTTCTGAAATAAGTGATTTAATGATGGGGTATTCATGTGTTGAATGCTCCGCATAATCTTATTTTGCTGAACAACGCCTAGCAGATCGTTAGGCGTTGTTTTTTTGTGCATCCATCGATGATTTTCTATTGCGTTCTATCACTTTATCCCTTAATCTAATTCTAGATTAGCTGAACCGTTTCAGTGAAATAAAATTCAATGAAAAAATTTTTTAAAAGTGTCGACTACAGCACACTTTTGATGTTTAACAGCTAAAATGAGCAGTAGAGTGAGTGTGAGTCAGTTATCCTTAGCAACCGTGTGATTTTGCTCATATACAAGGTGTGGAATGGCAATCAGGGTGGCAATAAATGGCTTTGGTCGAATAGGTCGAAGCGTTTTAAGAGCGTTATATGAATCGAGCCGTCGGGCAGAGATAGTCGTCGTTGCAATTAACGAACTTGCTGAACCGGAAGGCATCGCGCATTTGCTGAAGTATGATTCCAGTCATGGGCGCTTTGCGTGGGATGTGAGACTGAATGGCTCACTCTTACAAGTCGGCGACGATAACATTCGTTTATTTCACCAAACCGATATCACGGGGTTACCGTGGAAAGAACTCGGTATTGATATTGTCCTTGATTGCAGTGGTGCTTATGGCTCGCGAGATGATGGCTTAATGCACATCGCGGCAGGCGCTAAAAAAGTGCTATTCTCCCACCCAGGCACTGATGACCTTGATGCCACAGTTGTCTATGGCGTTAATCACGAAAACTTAACGGCCAAAGACAAGATTGTATCAAACGCATCTTGTACCACTAACTGCATTATCCCAATTATTAAATTACTTGATGAAGCATTTACGATTGAGTCAGGGACTGTTACGACTATCCACGCGTCAATGAATGACCAACCCGTTATCGATGCTTATCATAAAGATTTACGAAGAACGCGTGCTGCCAGCCAATCTATTATTCCGGTTGATACCAAATTAGCGGCGGGTATTACGCGAATTTTTCCGAAATTCAAAGATCATTTTGAAGCTATCTCTGTCCGTGTGCCGACAACCAATGTGACAGCGATTGATTTGAGTGTTACCGTACATGACGATGTCTGTGTTGAAAAAGTGAACCAACTACTGCGAAGCGCCGCACAGGGGCATTTTCGTGGTATAGTGGACTACACAGAATTGCCGTTAGTCTCGATGGATTTTAATCATGATCCACACAGTGCTATTATAGATGGTACGCAAACGCGAGTTAGCGGAAAACATTTAATAAAAACCCTGGTTTGGTGTGATAACGAATGGGGGTTTGCTAACCGGATGCTAGATACAACGCTAGCGATGGCAGCTGTCGGTTTCGACGAACAGGTTTAAACTAATTAGCTACTGACAGACAGCAGGGCATGATAACCTTTTCGCCTCTGCCCAGTAGTTGATGGAAACTTTATAGAGAATCAACAAGAGGATTCACCATGTCTGTAATTAAGATGACCGATTTAGACTTAGCGGGTAAACGTGTTTTTATTCGTTCTGACTTAAACGTTCCTGTAAAAGATGGCAAAGTTACTTCTGATGCACGTATCCGTGCTTCATTACCAACAATCGAAGCTGCTCTGAAGCAAGGCGCTAAAGTTATGGTCACTTCTCACCTCGGTCGTCCGACTGAAGGCGAGTACAACGAAGAGTTTTCACTGCAACCTGTTGTTGACTACCTGACAGATAAAATCGATTACCCAGTTCGTTTAGTCAAAGACTACTTAAATGGCGTTGATATTGCCGCTGGCGAGTTAGTCGTTCTGGAAAACGTTCGCTTTAATAAAGGCGAGAAAAAAGACGACGAAACACTGTCAAAACAATACGCTGCATTATGTGACGTGTATGTGATGGATGCGTTTGGTACGGCTCACCGTGCTCAAGCATCGACCCATGGCGTGGCAAAATTCTCACCGGTTGCGTGCGCAGGTCCATTGTTAAGTAATGAGTTAGAAGCATTAGGCAAAGCACTGGGTAACCCAGCGCGCCCAATGGTTGCGATTGTGGGTGGTTCTAAAGTCTCCACAAAACTGACTGTGTTAGATTCACTGTCTAAGATCGCTGACCAACTGATTGTTGGTGGTGGTATCGCAAATACCTTTATCGCAGCAGAAGGCAACAATGTTGGTCGTTCATTATATGAAGCTGACTTAATCCCTGAAGCGAAAAAATTACTGGCTAACTGCCAAATTCCAGTACCGACAGATGTTCGTGTTGCCACTGAGTTCTCTGAAACTGCAGAAGCAACTCTGAAATCAAGTACTGAAATCAAAGACGACGAGCAAATTCTGGACTTAGGTGATGAATCAGCGGAACGCCTGGCTGAAATCCTGAAAAACGCCAAAACCATTCTGTGGAATGGCCCAGTTGGTGTATTCGAATTCCCTAACTTCCGTAAAGGAACAGAGATCGTTGCAAAAGCTATCGCCGAAAGTGATGCATTCTCTATCGCGGGTGGTGGTGACACATTAGCCGCTATCGATTTATTCGGTATTGCAGACAAAATTTCATATATCTCTACGGGTGGCGGTGCTTTCCTTGAGTTCGTTGAAGGCAAAAAGCTCCCTGCCGTTGTGATGCTAGAAGAACGTGCTAAAGCGTAATTAATTGTTCATACACAACAGGCAGCGTAGGCTGCCTGTTTACCACAGGACCTTTTCACATGTCTAAAATTTTTGATTTTGTTAAACCGGGTGTTATCACGGGTGATGATGTACAGAAAGTTTTCGCAGTTGCCAAAGAAAATAACTTTGCATTGCCAGCGGTGAACTGTGTTGGTACGGATTCAATTAACGCCGTACTCGAAACGGCTGCAAAAGTGCGTGCGCCAGTTATTGTTCAGTTTTCAAACGGCGGTGCTGCATTTATCGCAGGTAAAGGTTTGAAAGCAGAAGGCCAACAAGCTGCAATTTTAGGCGCTATTTCAGGTGCTTATCATGTGCATCAAATGGCTGAGCACTATGGCGTGCCAGTTATTCTGCATACTGACCACTGTGCGAAAAAATTACTGCCATGGATTGATGGTCTGTTAGACGCAGGTGAAAAACACTACGCGAAAACGGGCAAACCACTGTTCTCTTCTCACATGATTGACCTGTCAGAAGAATCACTGGAAGAAAACATCGAAATCTGTGCTAAATATTTAGCGCGTATGGCTAAAATCGATATGACGCTGGAAATCGAATTAGGCTGTACTGGTGGTGAAGAAGACGGTGTTGATAACACAGGTATGGACAGCTCTGAGCTGTACACTCAACCAGAAGACGTTGCATACGCATACGAAAAACTGAATGCAGTGAGCCCACGTTTCACCATCGCTGCTTCTTTTGGTAACGTTCACGGTGTTTATAAACCAGGTAACGTTCAATTAACGCCAAAAATTCTGCGTAACTCACAAGACTACGTTTCAGAAAAATATAACCTGCCACACAACAGCTTAGACTTCGTATTCCACGGTGGTTCTGGCTCAAGTGCTGCTGAAATCAAAGAAGCCGTCGGCTACGGTGTTATCAAAATGAACATCGACACGGATACTCAGTGGGCAACTTGGGATGGTATTTTACAGTACTACAAAAAGAACGAAGGCTATCTGCAAGGTCAGTTAGGTAACCCGGAAGGTGCGGATAAACCTAACAAAAAATACTACGACCCACGTGTATGGCTGCGTAAAGCACAAGATTCAATGGTTGTTCGTTTAGAACAAGCTTTCAAAGAATTGAACTGTGTTGATGTTCTGTAATTAATACAGACTAAGTTTTACATTGTAATCCCTCTGTGAGGCAGCTTGCAGGGGGATTTTTTTATGGGGTTTCATTAGCCTGTGAAGGCAGTTTTAAAAATAGGGGAATTAGTAACTTCAACGAGAGCATGACGAGTGTTAATGTCTTTGTTAATTATCTGCTGGCGTTCCCTGATGAAACCTTAATTGCCAATGATTTGCTGAATTCTTTAACCAAATAGACGAGCGATTAGTCTGCCTTGTTTTTTCTCCTTGATGTAATTCAAAACTCATATATGTCATCAATACCGTACTCTCACTCAATAATGTGCAGTGATAGCCATCTGAATAAATCGTTTTGGGTGTTTCATCAATCAACGAGGCCAAGGTATCAGGTTTATCCGTTGTACCACCTGAACGGCCAAACTCAAAAAAATCAGGGTGTAGGATATCTTGAAGAAAATCGATATTTTGCCGATTAGCGGAAAAATGCAGCTTTTTTCTAACTCAATCAAGGTATTAAATAACGTTTCCACGATTAGCGTTGCTCCAGTTGTTGTGCCAGTTTTTTAGCGAGTTCCGTGAGGGTATCTGAGGCATTGCTATGAAAGTGCATGGCTATTTCCATTTCTTGTGCAGCAGGGAAACCGTCGTCTTCCGTCAAAATACGGTGCTGTGGCAATTTAGCACGCAATGGAAGCAAACTTATCCCTAGGCCATCGGTAATGGCGCTTTGAATGCCCGCAAGGCTTGAGCAAGTATAGGTGATGTGCCATGGGCGTTGATCGTTATCTAATAACTTAAACATATCATTGCGGTATAACCCATTCTCTGGGAAAACAATGAGCGGAACAGAATCGCTATTGTGTAATTGGCGCTGATTGCTGGTTAGCCAACACAGTGGCTCCGGCCAACAGTAGTCACTCTTAAACTCCCCTTTTTTCTGCTTCACGATAATTAAATCCAGTTCCCCATGTTGATAGCGTTGATGGAGCTGGCGGCTTAAACCGCTGGTGACTTCTAATCGTACATTTGGATTCGCCTGCATAAATGCGGCGAGGGTGGGGGTGACTTGCCCTGATGCTAAATCTTCGGGAAAACCAAGGCGTAGAGTGTGGATCACGGCACTGCCAGTGATCTTCATAAAAAAGGTATCGTTCAAGGCTAAGATGTTTTTTGCGTAACTTAGCAGGATTTCACCTGTTTCCGTTAAGGTTAAAATACGGTGACCTCGAACAAATAGTGGTTGCCCCACCAAGGTTTCTAACCGCTGAATTTGCTGGCTCAAAGTTGATTGCGTTGAATTTAAATGTTGCGAAGCCACTGTGAAATTCCCGGTTTCGGCAACGGCAACAAAGGTGTTCAATAGCACTAAATTGAGCAACGGATTCATTTATTTAATACCTACCATTTGGTTATTTAATTTCTAAATAGCATACTTTTTGAGTAGATTAAAGAGATGAGAAGGAGATAAATCATGAAAACAACAGTGTTAGGTGTTAAGTGGTTGGTTTATTTACTGGGTATTCTTTCAATTTCATTGATATTTATGGTGAAAGGCATGGCAAAATCACAATCTGATATGCTAGTTAGTGCGGCTGAGCAAGGGGATCTACGCCAAGTCCAAACGTTAATCGAGCAAGGGGCTAACATCGAACAACGGGATTTGCGGCAACGTACTCCATTAATGGCAGCCACCCATGAAAACCGTGTCGCTGTGGCACGCTATTTAATTGAGCACGGCGCAGATGTGAATGCGAAGGACAATATGCAAGACTCACCGTATCTCTATGCAGGGGCGCGTGGGCTACAAGATATTTTGCTGTTAACCCTGAAAAATGGGGCTGATTTAACAAGCACTAACCGTTATGGCGGTACTGCGCTGATCCCCGCGTCAGAACGTGGCCATATCGATACCGTCAAAACCTTGATTGGTGCGGGCGTAGATGTAAACCATATTAATCGCCTAGGGTGGACGGCATTGATTGAAGCGATTATTTTGGGGGATGGTAGCGACAAATACGCGCAGATTGTCACGCTGTTGATTGATGGCGGGGCTGATGTGAATTTAGCGGATGGCTCAGGAATTTCGCCTTTAACGTTAGCAAAAAGCAAAGGCTACCGTAACTTAATTGAAATCCTTGAAAAGGCGGGGGCGAAATAATGTCTGATAAACAATTTTTACAGCAAGCCGTTTCCCTCGCTGAAGAGAATGTTCAGACGGGAGGTCGCCCATTTGGTGCTGTTGTGGTTAGCCAAGGTAAAGTGGTGGCGACAGGGGTAAATCAAATGCTTGAGTTACACGACCCCACCGCACATGCGGAGTTAATGGCATTACGCCAAGCAGGGAAGGCGTTGAACCGCGTTAAACTGGAAGATTGCGTTGTCTATGCTAGCGGGCAACCTTGCCCAATGTGCTTAGCAGCAATGCGCATGGCGGGGATTACTCGAGTGGTATATGGCTATTCAAACCAAGATGCAGAGCCGTTTGGTCTATCGACAGCAGAGATTGCTAAAGCACTGCGTGTGGCACCTGAGCAGCAGTTGGGTTTTAAATTTGAGCAGTTAAGGCCAAATGATGCACCGCGCTCGGCGTTGTATCAAATGTGGTGGGAACAGCAAGGATAATGAGTAAAACAGCGTCGAACTCCCTCGCATTAGTGGTCACAATTGTATTAGTTGGGCTGAATTTACGGCCTTTTATGACGGGCCCCGGCCCTGTCATCGATAGTATTATTCACACTACAGGGATGAGCTACCAAAGCATTTCGCTCCTCACGTTATTGCCGATGTTATTGATGGGGATTGGTGCATTGGTTGTGCCCGCACTAAACCAACGAATAGGCGAGCGAAGCGGAATTGCTTTGGCGATGCTATTGCTATTTTTGGGTTCTTTTTCCCGTTATTTTGCCGATAATGGTCACATATTGCTGTTTACCGCATTTTTGTGTGGCGCGGGAGCCGCTTATATTCAAGCGGTTTTCCCCGGTTTTATTAAAGGGCATTTTCCACAAAAAATGGCCATGATGACGGGGCTTTATTCTGCGACGTTAATGGCGGGCGGTGCGATAGGCGCACAGCTAACGCCAATTTTAGACAGTGTAACAGGCCATTGGCAAAGTGCGTTGGCATGGCTTGCCTTACCTGCACTGATCGCGTTAATTGCTATCCTGCTAAATATTCGCACTATGAATAAAACGAGTGTTAGTCACGTTTCGGTATTGGCATTTTTTAAAAAACCACGGGCATGGCTATTGATAGCAGGGTTTGGGTTAATCAATGCGGGTTATGGAACAGTGGTAACATGGCTAGCACCTTTTTTCCAAGAACAGGGAATGAGTACTGCTCAAAGCGGCTCTTTTGTTGCCATGCTGACCGTGTTTCAAGCCTTGTCAGCTCTGATGATCCCTGTACTCGCCTCCCATAATATCGACCGTCGTTTCTGGCTTATTGCGACGTTAAGTTGCCAAGCTATTGGTTTTTTCGGGTTAATGTTGTTTGCTCGCGAAATGCCTTTTTTATGGGTAGCGTTATTAGGTGTTGGGTTAGGTGGCTGCTTTGCACTGAGTATTATTACGGCACTGGACCATATTCCCCACCCTGTTAGTGCGGGGGCATTAACCGCATTAATGCAAGCGGGCGGGTTTATTATCGCGGCATTTGGCCCATTGTTAGCGGCGTGGTTGCACCAATTAAGCCAAAGTTTTATCTGGGTGTGGGGGATGCACGTTATCTTTGTTGTAGTGACATTGCTGCTTTATTTGCGTTTAAACCCGAAAGGATATAGCCAAATCTTCGCAATAAAATAAAAAATCTCTTTTATTTTATTGCGAATGATAATTATTGTTATTTTGATGTTTTTTTGCCAAGATAGCTGCATATTTGTTCACTTCACAAGAGTTACTATGTCGCAGCATATCGAGAAAGCATTCACTCAAGCCCACTCAACACATGAAGAACACTGTGTTGGGGAGTTTATTCGTGTTCGCCGAGGGGAGTTTTTCATTAACCGCGACTTAGGGATTGAGGAAGAACAAAGTGCAGGACTAAAGATTGTGGCTATCCATCAAGGTATGATGGCATGCCACAGCAGTGCAGGGCAGCGGGTGGATGTGAACTCTCCATCGCTGATTTTATCCAGTAGTGCAAACAGCTACCAGCTGAATAACCAGTTTTATAGTCAGCAGCCTATGAAATACACCATGATTGATATTTCCCCTCAATGGTTAGAGCTGCAACAACTCAAATTGCCAACATCTTGTTATCACCCTCATAAACCCAAATTAGTGCGCTTGGCGATACCGCCCAATGTGTTAGCAATGACACACCAACTGTTTAGCCAGCCGATCCATGCGGCTGTCCGTCAGCTCTATTTAGGCGCAAAAGTCGCCGAAATTACAGCATTGTGCCTACATCATTCATTATCTCACCAAGAAAGTCACTCGTTGACCACATTGCGACAAAGAGATATTGATAATTTGCATATGGCAAAAGAAATACTGATTCAGGAAATGGAGTCTCCCCCTAGTTTAGATGAATTAGCCAAGCGATTGGGGCTGAATACCCGCAAATTGACGCAAGGGTTTCGCCAGTTATTTGGTAATAGTATCTACGGCTGGTTGCAGGAGTATCGGTTGGAAACCGCATTTCAATTACTGAGTTTAAATGACGCCAACATTTCAACCGTCGCCTATCAAGTGGGTTATACCCCCGCACATTTCTCGGTCGCATTTCGCAAGCGTTTTGGCATGTCTCCTAATCAACTTAAAAAATAGTAAATACCTCGCCGGAAAACCATAGACAAATTCCGGCGGTCGAAAGTATCCCCTGCCATTAATTGCTAAATTGATAACAATTATCATTTAACTTTTTAAGGGTAGGAAATGCTGTCCGTGTCTAACATCAAAATATTTGGGATCTCCCGTCTAACGCCTTGTGCGCTACTGTGTGCCACTGCAAGTTGGTCTTTGATGGCATATGCTGAGCCCGCAGTGCAACCTAAGCACGACGCTATTCAAGTGACGGCATCTTCGGCTTCAGATGATGACTATATCGAGCCTGGCGTTACGACCTTAGGCAAAATGGCACTGAAGCCAAGAGAAGTCGCGCAGTCGGTGAGTGTGATAGACCGAGAGCAAATCGAGAAACAGAATCTCCAAACCCTTGATGATGTTATGCAACGTGCAACAGGGGTGACCAGTGCACCTTATGTGAAACTGACCACCGCTTATTATGTGCGGGGTTTCCAAATCGATTCATTCGAAATTGATGGTGTGCCTGCCCTTTTAGGGAATATGGCAAGCTCACCTCAAGATATGGCGGTGTATGAGCGAGTTGAAATTTTGCGTGGCTCAAATGGTTTATTGCATGGCATGGGAAACCCTGCGGCAACGGTCAATATGGTGCGTAAACACGCTCCGAAAGAGAATATGGCAAAACTGAGCCTTAGCGCAGGCAGTTGGGATCGCTACCGTGGTGAAGTGGATGTGGGCGGCTTGCTCAATGACTCTGGTTCAGTGCGCGGGCGCTTTGTCATGGCGTGGGAAGATAAAGATTATTTCTATGATGTGTCTGACCAACAAACTCGCTTGATGTATGGCACGGTCGATATCGATATCACCCCAGACACATTATTACGTATGGGCGCTCAGTTCCAAACCATTGATTCAGTGACCAATATGGCGGGTGTACCGATGGGGAAAGATGGCAGTGATTTGCATCTTCCACGCAAAACCTATCTGGATGTGGATTGGGATCGCTTCAAATGGGACACCTCACGCAGCTTTGCGGGTATTGAGCACCAAATCAATGATGATTGGCAATATAAATTAAACGCTGAATATCAACATGTTAACGCACGTCTCTTGTACGCAGGGGCATGGGGTAACATTGACCCAGTCACTGGTGATGGTGCGATGTTGATGGGCGGGGCCTATAAATTCCGTAATGAGCAAACCAGTTTAGACACCAGCGTGAATGGCAAAGTGGATGGTTGGGGCTTAAAGCATGATGTTATTGTGGGCGCGAGCTATTCTCATGCCAGTGAAAAACAATACAGTGCCAATCTTGATCCCGCATTGAATGTGCCTGTGAACGTGTATCGTTGGGATCCGCACAGTGTGCCGAAACCGAAAATTGGTGCCTATAGCTCAGCGGGTGCCACCAAAACCACCCAAAAAGGTGTATACGGTATGAGCCGCATTAAAGTGGTGGAGCCTGTCACGGTGATTGTTGGTGCGCGTGATAGCTGGTGGGATGTTAAAACACCGACCTCGAATTTCACAGAAAATGGCCGCATTACCCCTTATGGTGGGGTGATTTGGGACTTTGCACCGCAATGGTCTTGGTACAACAGCTACTCCACCGTGTACCAACCTCAAACAGGGAAAACATGGAGCGGTAAAATGCTCAAGCCTGTTGAAGGTCAAACTTTAGAAACGGGGATTAAAGGTTCTTTATTAAATGGCAGCTTGAATTTATCGGGCGCTGTTTACCAAATCGATATCAAAAATAACCCACAAATCGACCCTGAGCACCCAACGGGGGGCTTTAATAACTATTTCATTAGTGGCGGGAAAGTACGTAGCCAAGGTTTTGAACTTGAAGGTATTGGGTATATCACGCCATTCTGGGACTTATCCGTGGGCTATACCTATACCGACACGAAATACCGTGATGATAGCCAGCGCAAAGGGGATTCTTACAACACCTTGACGCCTCGCCATATGTTGCGTGTCTGGTCGAACTATGACCTCCCTTGGGATGAACGTAAGTGGAGCTTAGGTGGCGGGATGCAGGCGCAAAGTGCGTATAGCACCAGTAATGGAAACGTAACATTACGCCAAGGTGGCTACGCGATTTTCAATACGCGTCTAGGCTATCAAATTGATGAAACATGGTCAGCCGCGGTGAACGTAAATAACTTATTTGACCGTCGTTACTATTCTGGGCTGTTCTCTCCACAATGGAATAACCGTTATGGCGACCCACGGAATGTGATGTTCACCTTAAAGGCTGATTTTTAATGAAATTAGCGAGTGCCTTGTCCGTTATTGGGACAATCATGGGCGGTGCCGTGCTATCGATGTTGATAGCACGCTTTTACCCATCATTAGACCCACTTAACCGACTATATGCTGCTGTTTTTATTAGCAGTTTTGTCACGATGGGGCTATTAGTGTACAACCTAACAGCGCCGTCTTGGCAGCGTGCGTTATTACGCAGCTATAGCTGGTGGCCGTTACCGCTGGTATTTATGTTAGGGGGCGTATTATGAGCCTTCGCCAAACTCTATCTTTAGCTCACCGTTTAGATGCGTTGCACCGCAGTGCAGGGGCATTTTTCGGCATTTTTTTATTTGTTATCTTATTTAGTGGTTGCTGGAGTTTGGGTAGTGATGCACTGCGCTTATGGTGGAATGGCGTACCATTATCAGGACAAATATTACCGATGGATAGGCTAGTTGCTTTGCAGCCTGATGCAAAAATGATCCAATTGCCCCAAGGGAATAACCCTGTTATTACCTTTTGCCAAGGCATGGGGCAGTGCGACTCCAGCTTTAGCGCCATTAACGGTGAGCCAATCGAACAAAATACCCCCGCGATGTGGTTGGTCACACTGCATAAAAACCTCTTTCTTGATTTTCCTGGGCGTATTTTTCTCAGTTTATTTGGTTTTGCGCTGGCTGTTTTGCTGATCACGGGGTGGTTCATTCAACGCAAGCGTATCGCTACGATGCTGCGTTTGCCGAGGCGAACAAGTTTACGGTTATTTTTTCATGATTTGCACAGCTGGCTGGGGCTTTGGTGCTACCCGTGGCTGATTCTCTTTGCGTTGACTGGGGCACTTTCTGGATTAGGTGCCTTGGGCACGGTTTCATTGGCACAAAGGGCGGCACCTGAATCCCCTCAAATGATAATGAAAAACCTGATGGGCGGGTTTGATGCAATAGAAATCCCGACGGCTGTAGCTGAAAGCACGGTGGCATCCGTTATTGCGACGTTAGGGGAAATCGCGCCGTCTTTTATTCCCCAAACGGTAGGGTTTCAAGGTGAAAAGTGGATTATTGGCGGGGTACGAGTAGGGCAGCTTTCCACTGCGAACTTTGAACAATACCAGTTTGATA
This sequence comes from Providencia sp. UF-183, assembly GCF_058246155.1. Classification (NCBI taxonomy): domain Bacteria; kingdom Pseudomonadati; phylum Pseudomonadota; class Gammaproteobacteria; order Enterobacterales; family Morganellaceae; genus Providencia; species Providencia sp. UF-183. The sequence goes on from NZ_JBSICD010000003.1 coordinate 239,682, forward strand.
GCACCACAAAACAGCTTGTCGGTATACGTGATTCTGCCCAGCAAAGTGGCTGGACAAGGGCCTTTATTGCCGTCCAGCCTATGCATTATGGGCAATACCAATGGTGGCCTCAAGGTGAAAGCCTTGCCAGCACATTGCATTTTATGGCGGGCATCGGTGCCTTGATATTAGTCTCGGTAGGGTTGGCAATGTGGTGTTGGCGGCGAATGGAGACGCTATCAGCACGCTTCATTGTGGGGAGTTGTGGCGGGTTGCTATTGGCAAGTAGCCTTTTACTTGCACTGGCTCCGTGGCCTTTGCTGTTGTCATCCTCTTCTTTTTTCCTGTGTTGGGCTGCCTGCTTGCTACTGTGTTTGCTATATAAAAATGTACGCGCCAGTTTAGCCATGATTTGCTTGTTATCGGTCAGCCTATTATTTGCCGCACTTATTACCTCTTGGGTTTCCCATTCAACCCCATTTTCACGTATTGACCTCACTGTGCTGTGTAGCGCAGTGGGGCTGCTTATCGGTTTTTTCGGTTGTCAGACATTGTCATGCACAGCAAAACGTGCACGGAGTTAATATGAAAGATCTTTTACAAAATAAACAGTTAGTGTTGACGCTTGGCCTGCTTTACCTTGCTCAAGGGATCCCAATGGGGATTGCAATGGACGCATTGCCGACCTTCTTGCGCCATGATGGCGGGGAATTGAAAGTATTGGCGTTTTTACCGCTGGTGGGCTTGCCATGGGTGGTGAAATTTTTGTGGGCATCATTCGTGGACAACCATTGGGGGAAAAAGCTTGGTCGCCGAAAAAGCTGGATCATTCCCATGCAAATTATTGTCACGCTGGCGATGTTTGCGCTGAGTACATTAGGTTTATCCGTTGAAAATGCACTCCCTTGTGTGGTGTTACTATTTGTTGCTTCACTGGCAAGTGCAACACAGGACATTGCAACAGACGGAATGGCTGCGGAACAAGTCAGTGGCACGATGTTGTCAAAAATTAATGCAGTGCAGATTGCGGGTGTGATGGCAGGTTTCTTTATTGGCGGAGCTGGTTTAATGATCATGAGCGAAAGCTTAGGTCAGCATATGGCATTGGGGATATTAGCCTGCGTGCCGTTACTCAGCTTATTGTTCATCTCATTATGTCCCTTAAAAAATACAGTGGTAACCACAAATTCGGACGAAAAAGCGAGCTTATTCAACACGTTTAAGCGCCGTGGGGCAACGCGTTTATTACTGTTGACCTTATTGTCTGCGGTGACGGCAGTGTCAGGGTTTGGTTTGGCAAAATTGTTTTTAAACGATGCTGGGTGGTCGTTGGCACAAATCGGCAAGATGGGGATGGCTGGAGGGATGGTCACTTTAGTGTTGGGCTGCGGCGGAGGGGCATGGTTAATTGGCAAAATTGGCGTTTGGCGTGCCTTTTCATTTGGCTTATTGTTTGCGCTGATTTCCTCTTTATTGTGGATGTTGCAATCGTTTAATGGGGTATCTATTAGCATGGTTGCACTGTGTATCACTTTTGGCTCGTTATCTGCGGGAGTCACATCGGTGGCGATAATGACCGCTGGGATGCAATTTGCATCGCAATATCACCAAGCAGGAACGGATATGACGGCAGTACAGAGTACACGGGATATTGGTGAGCTAGTCAGTTCAATGATGTTAGTGGGGCTGACGGCTGCGGTTGGCTATTCAGGTGGTTTTATTTTAGGGGCTTCAATCGCCTTAGTGGCACTTTTTGTGACCTTTTCACATTACCGTTATGTGCAACGTTTGGAAACAGAGCAAGCTTAAGCCTGTAAAATAATTGGGCAGAGCAAGAGAGTCTTGCTCTGTTTTTGTGCCTTATTTGCCCTTAGATTTTTTCTGTTTATTTTTGATTTCATTGTTAGCTTTATCTATGGCTTTATTAAAGTAGCTATCTAAATAATTTTGGTTGGTTAAGAAAAACAGTAAACAACTGCCAACAATCACTAGCCAGATTAGCTGGAATTTAATGGTTTCTTCAAGGCCAAACATTAACATTAATGGGATCATGACGATCATGCTGATAAAAACAGAACAAAACAAAGAACCTGCCACATAGCCTGACAGTTTTTTTAGTCCCAATACATTGAGAATAATTAAGCTGACAATAGACGCAAACAGAGTGCCAAATGTGGCAAACATGATAATAATTCCCGCCTCTTGATCTAATAACCAATCGGTAAAACCCAGCCAAGAAAAAGGGATGCTAATCATGATGTAGGCTCCTGTTGACCATACAGCAAAGGGATATCCTTAAAGCGAAATAACACAGCAAAAATCAGGTTTGGAAACACATGAATATCCGTATTGTAGAGCGTGACGGTTTGGTTAAAAAACTCACGGCGGTCAGCTATTTGGTCTTCAACGAGTTTCGCTTGTTTTTGCAATTCTAATAGTGCCGATTTACTGATGAGCTGCGGGTACTTTTCCGCGATAGCAATTAATGGTTTTATTTTAGGGGCAATGTGATTTGCTGTATCGACTTTGCTTTCTATTTTTTTACTGTCTAAATAGCGCTGTCGGCTCTGAATCAATTCACTAAATAGCTGTTTTTCGTGCGCCATGGCTTGGTCTGCAACTTGGGTCAGCACAGGCAATAATTCCACCTGTTTTTTTAATAACACATCAATATTGGCAAACGCTTTATAGCAGTTATTTCTTAAGAATATAATGTTGTTATAGATGTTCACCAAATAACGTAAAAAAATAAAACCGACGATTCCGATGATGAGAAAGAAAATAATTTTTTCCATATTAGTCATCACCTAGCCATGAAATTTGGTCGAAATGCATCCGTAATTGACCATTTTGGTAATCCATTGGCGTGATAATAATCGTTCCAATCAGTAAAAGTGCAGCAATAACGGTGAGCGCTAAATTACGGCGCAAAGGCCGTGCTTTGTTCCAACTGACCACAAAATCTGAGGGCGACACACCCAGCAATAAATGCGGAGCTTTGCGAATAATAATGGGTTTACCATTTTCATCCGAATCAGCGGTACCGATTAATAAATAATTAGTTTTGGGCTCTAAAATATATTCAGTATAACGGCGATTGCCACTTTCCATATCTGCATGAGGTGATAAACCTGGATAGACAAAATAATCAGGATCACATTCAACGTTGATTGAGCCAGTATCATCAGTCAACGTAAAGTGATGCATACGTTTTTTACTGTTTTGCAGCGTATAACTTTTTTTGCCATCTTTATCTTTGGAAACGGAATATTCAAAATAAAATGAGCCATAGCAGCTTTTATTGCCCAATTCACTTTTGATTTCTGTACCGGAGGTGATCTTCCCTTCAACTTCCACTAACCCCATGGCAACGGAACGTATTTTTGAGGTGGCTAAGTTCTTTTGGAATTTTAAAAAACGTTTGGTGGGGGTGTTTTCAATAAATTTAAAAACAAAGGTGAGGACAAACGCGAGGAAAAAGATGCGCATGTCGATAAAAAAGCCTGCCATTAAACAGGTGGCTAATAATGTTCCCACCACAACTTTAACGAACGCAGCAAATTTCGATGAGCCTTCATTTTGCATCCGTTGGTAGGCTTGAATACCCGATTCCGTGATCCTAACCAAATGGCGGGAAACAAAAAAAGTAATCACCATTACAACAACGTAATACAGGATGCTCGGGTAATCCCCCTGAGTCGGGGAGATTGAGACCCACATACCAAAGGCCATACTAAAAAAGGGAATGATGCCCCAAGTGATCTTTTTATTTATCGAAAATTGCTTATCAAGAAATAAAATTAACGCACCGACTGCGGCACCTAGTAAAAAATACATTTTTGTTCACCCAGTGAAGGCTATTTGAATTGAACGCCATGGTATTGTTTTTCATCCTCGGCAATTTCCAATAGGGGTAATTGCGTAAAACGAAATGCATTGGCAATAATGCTGTCAGGGAACATTTGGATTGCCGTATTGTATTCGGTTGTTGCGTCATTAAAGCCTTCTCGGCGTTGAGCTATTTTATTTTCCACATCACTTAAGGCGATTTGTAATTGGGTAAATTGTTCGCCTGAAATTAGCGTTGGGTAATTTTCTGCGATAGCGATAATACTGCGCAGAGCGCTGCTCATTTCATTCGATGCAGCAATTTTTTCATTTAACCCTTTGGCATTAAAGTAGCTTTGGCGCGCATCACTTAATGACGTAAATAATGTTTTTTCATGCTCCATCGCTTTTTCAGAGATGGTGACAAGTTGAGGGATCTGGTCTGCTCGCTGCTTTAAAATGACATCGATATTCGCAAATTGGTTGCTGACTTGGTTACGTGTACTGACTAGGCGGTTATAGATAGAAATTCCCCAGCCCACTAAAAGTAATAGCGCAATAAATACCACGATAAGGGTGATTGTCATATTCGAGCCTTTTAACCAGAAAATGGTGCGAGTTTAGGATTTGAGCTTAAACGTATAAGAGGGCGATAAATTATGCAATCAGAAAAGGGATAAATTACTAACGTTGAGAGGTGATATGCGGGCTAACACCTAAACTCGAGTGGTGCTAGCCCGCATATTTAAAAAACGTTAAAAGAACTTATCTACAGTGACGTCTATTTCGGTATAGCTTTGTTCAAGGAAATAGTTTAAATCGCATTGTAGAATATTGGCGAATATACAAAGTCGGCGGATCGTGAAGTTTTGTACGCCTCGCTCGTAACGGGATATTTGCTGTTGGCTTAACCCCGATTGTCTACCTAAATTGTCGCCAGTTAAGCCCATTTGCAAACGACGCTTGCGCATTTTCTGCCCAATATAAGAATTTGAGATGTCTGTATGATATTTTGTCATAATATAACTCTAATCAAGTAATAATGAATCAAATCCGCGAGAGATAGCAGGTGTGTATTTAATTAACTCTCATGGTTTGTTAATTCGATATCATTATTGGAATAAATATTATTATCTCCATTAAATAAAGCTATCCCTACAATAAATACACTAAGCCCAATAATTGATATCATAACGCTAAATAATTTTGATAAATTTTTGTTAATATAAAATAATGATTGTTCTTTTAATGAAAATGCTGAGTCTGAAAAAGATAAAAATAATATAATAGTTCCCCAGTGTAATACCGATAAAAGAAACGGATATTCAACATTGCTATGGATTACAATGGGTAATATGGCAATTATCATGGCTAATGAGTATCCATTACCATTTTTTTTATATTTAATAAAAGACTGGAAAATAATGTAAATACTCCCCGTGATCAGTAGTGCCATAAAAAGTAAATTAATATTGCTACCTTTCATAATCCAAAGAAAAATTTCATTATGTGAATGTGGAACAATATATTGTTCTGAACTTAAAAATGGGAGCGCTGTTCTGCCATAGCCATTTTTAGGGATTAACGAAGGATCCCATATATCATCAGGTTGCTCTAAAAAGAGGGTAACCGAAAACCGTAACATTTGTTTTAAATGAAACTGGTTAATCACTTCAGTACTGATAAACTGTGGGCAGAGTTTGATAAGATAAATACCAATAAACATTGCCACAGCCATTATAAAGTAACTTGCAATTACCCTTAATTGATTTTTTTTGTAGAAAAGGCAAACAAATATAAAAATTGCCACAATAAAACTTAACCATGTTGTTACGGATTGCAAGGTTACAAGTGTTAAAGTAAATAAAAATATTGCACAGCCTAACGCAATCGCCCTTATATTCTCATACTTGGAATTTACTAAGGTAAATTGCGATAAAATAAGTGTCATCATCGCAAGCAAGCATGATGCAGCTACGCTTACTGACAATATATTAATTTGTTGCGACAAACCATTTGACCGCATATCCGTTGCGAAATAAAAAATATCAGGCTGAGTGAAAAATTGGTAACCCGTCAAACAGGCTTGAATAGCTGAAAATACAATATTGCAATAAATACAAAACGACTGTACCCGCCACCTGTCTTTTATTTGTAGTCCAGTAATATAAAATAATACGCCAATGGTAATGCCAGACCAATACCAAAAAATCAATTCACTGTTTATATCGCTTGAATAAGCAAGTCCAATTGCTAAAAAAATTAACGCAATAAAAAAGCAAATTGCAGGTACGGTAATAACAATTTTATTTTTTCGATAAAATACCGTAAATGAAATAGTCGAAATCAACATGGCAATAGCAAGCCAACTAATGATATTTTGTGGAAGTGATTGGCGTAAACTTCCTAAGCTATCAATATAAATTAGGCTGGCTAAATGCCAAATAACAAATACGCCAATAAATAATGAGCGAGATATCATAATCATAGTGCATTACCGCTGCATTAAATAAAGGTAGCAATTAACCAAGCATTACCCTTGTAGTCCCCTGGTTCTGCATCTGAACCTGAAAGTTTGCTTTCAATACGAATGTTTTTGACTTTATCTATTGTTGTTTCAATGGTTTTACCACTTTGATTAGTTTGCTCATCAAACAACGTGACATCAGAGTAAATCGTATTATTGCCTGATTTTAGTGGAACGCGTTTTTCTGGGTCAGTGTCAGTGGCATAATCTAATTTTAATTTTACTTTAACGGGCTGAACACGTTCACAAGTGTAAGTAACAGTACGTGTTTCCTTACTATTAAATTCATAGGCATCCAGTGTTTTATGGTCAATATTGAGATTATCAATACTAGAACGGCAATTTGAGGGGTAATTAACCACCGATGTCGTGAGATCTAATTTTACACTGGCCTTATCCGCAGGGACGTTAAGAGTTGGTGTTCCTGTGTTTTGGAATAAACGGGTATAACCTGCAATCATTGCATTAGGAATAACAATTTTTCCATCAATAGGAATTTCTTTAACATAAACCCTCACTTCAAACGGAAATTGAACAGTAAAGAAAGAGGTATCTAATGGCCCCATTTCCTCATCTGAACATCCGCGCCCTGAAATATTTCGCCACCCATTAGTGATACCATTATCAGAATAAAGGGTGAAAAAAGTATTTGCGTTAATTTTATAGGCTTTTAATCCTTTCAATGAAAACCCGGCTTCTGGCATATAAGCAAATACACGGTGATAAGCATAATTCGAAGGGAGCCCTGCACTGTAATTTCCTTCGAGGAAGTTAACTGTGCATTTAACTTGCCCAAAAGGTTGTGAGCTGGTGTCATCGATAACAATTCCTGTTTTATTGGGTGGGGCAATTAGAAAATATTCATTATTATCTGTGCCAATTATTGGAGTACTTGCAACAACAGAATTGCTTGAAACTAAATTCATTTTATAACCACCGCCAGCGGCTGCGTAGCGGGTTGCCTGCGCATGTAGGCTGCTTAAACACAGCGGTAATAATAAAAGTAATTGCGAATAAATTCTTAACATTTTCATACGGTTTCCCACTATTACAGGTAATCAACCATCACAGATAAGGCCGCGCTAAATGGCCCTGCGTTCAGGTTTTCTAAGGCTTGGTTAGTCACAAGTTGCGACTGAATAACGATTTTCCCTGTATCTCCACTAATAGTGGGGGCGATCCTTTCCCATTTGTTCAAGTTCAGCGCCGTGCTTTTATTTTCTTCTGAGAAACGAATACCCAACCCATTAATTGAGGTCGCCAGTACCGTTTCATTATTGACGATCAGGGTATTGCCTTCTTTTGGTGAAAGATAAACTTGCAAATTTTTACGTAGCTCACATTGCTTAATTAAAATTCCAAATGATTGTTTTTCTTCGGATAATCTATCTAATGCGACTTCTCGAAAGTTAATAAATAACTCTTTTTCGCCATTTTCGGCGGTTAACACGCACGGTGGACGCACCAACTTGGCAGACAGCGACAGTAATATATCGGCTTGCGTACCAAAGGAAATTAATAGCCCCACGAAAGGAAATACAAAACGTGTCAGTTTCATTTTCATTCTCCTTATTGATAATCAAGGTTGAACGTCACGGTCGAGGCAAACCCACCGGTTTTTAAACGTGCATTAAAGGGTTTTTGTGCATACACGCCAAATGACAGGGTGTTAATTGACCCCTTTCCTGATTCAGTGACCTTACTGACATCTATTTTTGTATTCAGGTCGAGCTCTTTGCCATTGCTGTCGGTCAGCGCCAATAACACATTGGACTCACCCGTTGTTTTTAGGTAATTAATGCCATTGTGTACTTCGGTATTTTGGGTATTTAAGGTGATTTTGATGGTTTTATTTAACGCCATCGTTGAACAGTCCACGATATCAAGTTTAAAAGGCTGTATTTCAGAGCGCCCCAAGGTTTCTAGGGATGAAAAACGTAGCCCAGAAAGGTAAATTTTCTTCTGTGCGTCATCATCGCTGAGGCGACAACCCAAAGGCACTAATACCCCTTCAAAATACACCGTGAGGCTGTTGGCAGAACTGTTATTCGCTGTTAGGAATAAAAGGCTAAATAAAAAGATTGCGTATCTAGTCATAATTTATTTCCAAACGTTGAGCTGCCTTATTGGCCGGAAGCGATAACATAAAGGTGTTATTGCGCAGGGGTTGTGAGAGCGCATACTTTTGCGTGCCTAGCTTTAAGGTTAAAGGCGCCCAAGCGCGCTGTTGTGTCGCTTGGCGACAATGGGAAAAATTTATTTCCAATTGATAAGTTTGTGCAAGCAACGTCTTTTCATTCAATTTCAATGAAATAACAGGTAGACAAGGAGCAGTGACAATACGCGCATTGACATAGACGGTACCCGTAGTGACAGGCGCAGTGGATTTTGCAAACGAGGGAATTGCAAAGAGCCATAGCGCTAAGTAACCTAATCTCATTGTTCTGCTCCTCTTTATTTTTGACATATTATTCCGTGACACTGCACTGTGATGCTTGGCACTTGAATGCCAGTGTTGGTTTCCCACCATAATCATTAATATAGGTCAGGTAAGGGGTTGAAAATTTAGCTGATTTAATGACTTGGTTTGATTTTGGCGGCACCATAGTGGCTTCAAAATCACTCTCTTCCGATTGCTTTTGGCTGTTTCCGATACCAATCACCGTGATATAAAACGGTGTGGGGTTATTTAATGTGTAGCCCGTTGCCGAAGGTGTGAGAGTGATGTGTTTTGGCCAATCTGTTTTACTTTGTGCCACAATACTTTCTGGGCGATAAAACAGTTTGACGCGACTTTGTAATGCAATTTGCAACACACCAGCTTCAGATGATTTCGGTGGAATTTCACGCAGGTTGTAATAAAACAGGGACTCTCTGTCTTGGGGTAATTTCGCCACATCAGGTGCGGTACTTAAACGCACTAAACTGGTGGATTTGGGCTCCATACGTTGAATAGGCGGTGTGGCAATAATCGGGCCCGTTTCGAGTTTTTGCTCTGACGCATTTTCTAACCATGACTGTGCCAAATAAGGTAATTCTGGGTTGTCATTGCGGATGGTAATGTTGATAGAGGACTGATTACCATCAAAAATAATACGAGTACGATCAAGCGTGACGGCAGCTTGAGCTGTACTCAAGACGCTTACTGCGAGCGTAAATGCTGTAGTCAACTGTAAAAAAGGGCGATTCAATTTCATCTTAGTTCTCTTCTTAACGGCAAATGATTGTGGGGTAAACTTCCTGAGGGTTAATGACGTCAGGAACGTGTGCACTGCACTGAAGTTTATTTCCCCAATAGATATTTAATAATTCTTTGGCTCGAATGCCGACAATCCATGTAATACCTTGCTCGCCGACAATGCCGAGCTCAATATTGCTGCTATTACGCACGCTGGCACCAAACGGTGGGTAGCTGTTATCGGCGAGTTTTAAGCGCGCAAAGGTTTTTTCACCTTGAATAACATTCAGGCTGCGATAGCCAATGGCTCCGCGAGTTAATGTGGCATCCGCGACGGTCTCTAACGCTTCCACATCCTTTGGTAACTTACTGGTATTAATCGATGCGCTGGTTTTTCGGTAACTGCTCACATTAGGTAATACGGCAAGGCCAAAGTGGTTTGTTTGATACACGCCACCACTGAGTGGCACATTCGATGCCCCCGGCGTTTCGACGACGAGGCGCGTGCCCCCATAGGCCGCTTGGTGCATGGCAATGCCTTCTTTAATTAAAGTGAACCCGCCATTAATTGAGCCACCCACACTGTGGTATTCATTTGGCACATAGCTGGCATTCCCTGAAATCGAGGCATACGGCAGGTTTTGGCTTAAATAGCCGCTGAAGCTGGTTTGGTCATCTTGGTTGCTCCCTGTTTGGTAGCCCACATTCAAGTTATAGCTGCGCTGATCGCTATACCCGCTGTATCCCACATTGTGAGTTGAGCTATGGTTGCCATTTTGATCCCGTGTGTAACCTTCCGAAAAGCTAAAACTACTGCCTTGGGATAATGGAATAGTAAAATATAAGCTGACAGCATCATCTTGGTAGCCGGCTCTTTTTGAACGAGTTGCCGATGCGGTGAGGTTAATATTTTTCAGTCCTACAGCCGCCCAATTCAACAGGGTGCTCAGGTATAAGCTGTACTGTTCTTCGGTTTCGCTATTCCAATAAGTGTTGTATTGGTAGTTGCCCCCCAACGAGAAATCATCAAAGTATTTGTTGATATTCACTTGGTAGCTTTCTTTTTGTGCTTGGGCTTCATTGCCTGTGCGGCGCTCATCCAACGTTTGCTGCAAGGAGCGGTAGGTTTCATCCGAGAAACGATACCCTGCGAACGTAATGTCGGTTCTGGCTTCGTCAAACGATTTGGAATAACTGAGGCGGTAGCTTCGCCCAGTTAATGTTTTATCGATTAACTGCGCATGTGACTGGGTGGCATCAAAGGACAGACTACCGAAGGTAAATAAGTCACGGCCAAAACCTGCTGAAAAGGCTTGGTAGTTTTTCGATAAAACCGAACCGCCATAAATAGACCACAGGTTATTTAACCCATAGGATAACTCGCCTGACGCAGTTAAATCCCCTTCAAGCTCTCGACCGTTAAAACGTGGTTTCCCTGCTGCAAATTTATAGCGGATTTGTCCCGGTCGCGTTAAATAAGGTAACGCAGCCGTGGTAATACTAAACTGTTGCTCTTCACCGTTTTCTTCACGCACCGTGACATCTAGCGTCCCACGAATGGAGCTATCGAGTGTTTGGATACGAAACGGCCCCGCAGGCACGGTAGTTTCTAACACAACACGATTATGACTTTTGACTATCACCGTCGCATTGGTTTGAGCAATACCAATAATTTCAGGAGCATACCCCGTTAATTTTGGGGGCATCATATTTTCATCGGTTTCAAGGGAAATACCGGTGTACTGCCAAGAGTCAAAAATAGCGGAGTAAAAATAGTTTTCACCCAACGTTAAAATTGACGCGATGGATTTAATTGAGCGATACGCAAATACTCGACTAAAGGCGACATCGCTGTATTGGTTTTCAAAGCTCCCAGTGGATTTGCGGTAGTTAGCTTGGTAATCGCCCCGGAAGCGCCATGCACCGATATTCAGCCCCGTGGTTCCGTTGGCTGAAAGATACGACTCACGTGAGCCTGAATTTCTGCGCGTTAAAGAACCCGTTAGGTTGTAATCCAATAAAAAGCCATTAACCCCTTCTTCCCAACGGGAAGGGGGAACCCAACTTGGGTCGGTGTATTCTAAATAGCTTTGTGGAATTAAAATGGAAAGCGTTAAGGTGGATAAGTCCACATTTAAGGATGCACCTTCGAGCGCGGATAAATCCAAGCATTTTCCATCATCACGGTATTGGACTAATTTGATGGCGTCTGATGTTAGTCCTAAACGATCCAGAATATTGAAAGGAATACAAACCGTGCTGAATAAGTGACTTTCTTGGGATTGCGGTGCAATCACTGTAATATCTTGCGCACTGCCCACACTTTCATTATTTACTTTGACGGTTAAATGGTAAGTGCCAGGCATAATAAATCCGGCCTGAGAAAACTGGCTAAAATCAATATTCTGTGTATCTTCGGTATCTAACATATCCGTATTAAATTCGACCGCATAAGCGATTGACGAAATAGACGATAAAAAAGACGTCACAATAATGTAGGAATAAATATTAAGTTTAACCATGTTTTTTTCATCAAATTAATTATGAGTGTGTTTATTAATCGTAAGTAACGTTGAATTTAATAGTGGTAAAGTAATCCCCAGGTGTAATTTCATTATTACTTGTGCCTAGTTCTGTTTCATATTTCAAATAACTTTCTTTGCTTTTATGATCGAAATAAATATAGTTATCGGATATGGAATAGAGTTTGTTTGGCATTAATAAGTTGTCATTGCTATCGTAAATATATAAAACAACACCGGGTTTAGGGCCTGAAAGTTTTATGGCATTGCTATATATGTCTTGAGGTGCAAAGAAGCGAATTTTAATGCCTTTGTGGTTATTATTATCATACTCGCTGATACAGTTATTTAATTTTATATAAAAGGGTTTGCGTGCTATTTTTCTGTCTTCTATTTTATTAATACTAAAATTAGAAACGTAATCATAGTTGATATATTGATATTGGCTGTCTGTTTCAATAGAGCAAGGCGCTGCAACAATATAACCTTGCATGACTGCCTCACCTCGAAGTCCGTCTTGTACATGCCCCACGTTAGAATTTGTTGCATAGGAATTTAGAGGACTCAGTAATAATGTCGCCCATAAATAAATATATTTTTTCATAATGAACCTTTTTATAGGGAGGAATAACCCTCCCTTTAAAAATATTACTCGTATGTGATTTTAAAATCAGCAATCGAGCTAAATTCACCTTCAGTAACGGCTGTTGCACCATCAACGCGTTTTGCTAATGCGGTAAATTCTAAAACGTTTTCGCCTTGTTTATTACGAATTTGGTTCATGACAGATTTTGCTTCATCAAATTTAAAGTCTTTAATTTGAACACCAATATTTTTTGCAGAACCTGTTGTTCCTAAGAACTCTTTGTCAGTACCAACATAGTTTTTACCACCGAAAGTAATTTTGATGTCTTTAACTGCGACCCATTTACCTTCAGTATCTTTGCTGAACTCATCGAAATTACAGTCTTTGATTTTAATCGCGATATCTTTTTCAGCGGCATTACCTGCTTCTAAAGAGGCACGAGAAAGTTGACCAAAAGGAACTTCTTGTTTAGTACTTTCAGATTCGATATTACATGGTGCATTAACCACTTGGCCGCTGAAATGTAATTCACCCGAGTTACCACTTGCTAATACAGCGCTAGACAGTGTTGACGCAGCAAATAAAACAGCAACAGATAATTTATTTAATTTCATACTAAAATCCTTAAGAGAAAAATTAACAACTTCTATAATGAGGTCCCTAAATTAAGGGGCATTATAGGAATTCATTTACTTACCCATCATTGGGATATAACTATTTGTATATAAAAGAAAATTGGGCCTTTTATAAACTTGTTTCCATTCGTACTTTCATATCAGGTCATATCAGGAAATGATATTTGAAACGTAGTCTATTCGACGGAGTAAAGATTACCCCTAGTAGGTGTATATTGAAATAAAATTCTTATATTTTAAGTCAATATGAACATTAACTCTGCTCTTTAATGTTTTTTAATGTTCTTTAATATTTTTATGCTTTATTAATATTGAAGTAAATAATTAATTTTTGTGTCTTTAAGGTGTTTTAATGTGCCTTTTTTTAAATGCAAAAAAAAATGCATCAAATTTAGAATATTTGATGCATTTTTATGATTTTATTTGATGGTTACTTGTGGTGATTAAATCGTACAAATAAACATTGGCGAGTAGTTTTCTTCAAAAATATAATTTTTATCGTTTAAACGCTTTACTCTAGTGAAGTAAATTTGGTTAAGCTGTGGGAGGCCTCGGATATAAATATCATCGCCAGCTTGGTCATTAGGGTCAATGTAGATATTTTTTACACGAGAAAAAAAATGGCTGCCTTGTTGTTTATACTCAATAAGCAGCTTACGAGAGATAATGTATTTTTTATGATTAAAATTAATTTCACCCGTCATGATAAAAGAATGCTGATTATTATTCTCTGCATTTGGAATGACACTCAATAAATAATAGCCACTTAAACTAGAACGATCGTCTGAAATGTCAATTTTCAAGGTTGCGCGGCAGTCAGGCACAACATGGGTATTAATTTTAATGTAAGAATATAAACTAATAAAAACTAAAGCGATGGCAGTGAGAAGTAAAAAAACAAGGCGTATAGGTTTGTTATTTGACATAAAAATTCTCACAGCTTATCGTGGCGCCATCTTTTGCCGTTTTAGGGCAGTAAGATAAAAAGAGATAGTCATCGTTGAAATTTTTATTTTTAGTGATAATTCCCACATTGTAGTAAAAAACAGTGGCAGGTTTTTTACAGTTAATGCCTAAGTTTTCAAGCCTTTCTTTTAATACTGCGAAGCTCATAGTCCGAGTATCTGCTTTATGGTAACTATTTATATAACGAATTGAGCATTGATCAATTTGCCCAACCTCTGGGTACTCTGTACGGCTAGCAAAAAAGTAGCTTTTAAACAGATAAAGCAAACAAAAGATAATAACGACAACCAATGTTATTTCGAGGTAGCGATTATTTAAAATATAGGGCTTTTTGGCAGCGACTTCAGTTTTTATTTCATCTTTTTCAGCGCTTTCTAAAGGTGACTCAAAAGAAGTAGAAAGTGATGGCGCAGTTTCTAAAATTGTTTCTTCTAATTGTTCTTCTAATTGTTCTTCGGATTGCTCTTCAGGTTGTTCTTCGGGGGTGATAAACGTTAAATCAGCAGAAAACTTTATTCCTACCTTGGGAATAGTTGAAATAACTTCTTCATCGAAAAAAGAAGCTAAATGGCGGCGTAAAACAGAGACGCTGCTATTTAAATTATTATCAGAAACAACTTGGTTATGTTCTTCCCAAACTCGGCGCAATAAAGTTTCTCTATCTAAAACTTCCCCGTTATTTTGTGCTAATACTAAAAGTAAACGATTTAACGTTGTTGTCAGCTTAATTGCATCGTCAACGTCACTCGTATACAACAGCCCCTGATAACTGTCATAGGTAACATGCTGATTAATTAAATATTTCATTTTAGGATGGGTTTTTATTTATGGTGGAATACAACTGTATGGTGTCAGTTTATACCCGTAATTCGGGATATGTCAATTAAACTGAATTAGAGTAAATCATTATATTATTTAAAGTGGAAAATGCAGAATAAATAGCTAGGGAAAATAAATTAAATTTAATTGGGTTAATTGCAATTATTATGTTTAGTTAAATAAAAAAGCCCCGGTTAGGGGGCTCTGATGAATTAGATTATCTGTTAAGCCGTAGGCTCAAGAATTTGATGCACAACTGGGTGGAATTTACGTTTAAAGTAAACTAACCCATGACCAGTATCATTCACAATAATTTGTTTCATTTCAACCATGTAAACAGAGTGCGTACCAATATCTTGCACTTGGGTAATTTCGCCTTCGAGGTTAGCAAGGGCATTTTTCAGTAAAGGTTGCTGTAAAATACCGTTGTCCCACACGTTCCAGCTAAAACGCTCTTCCATTGTGGAGCCTTTCATTCCCGCAAAATGGCACGCTAATTCTTCTTGAGAGTGGCTCAGCACGTTCACACACAGGCGGCCATTCTTTTGAAACACCGCATTCATTGCACTGTTGCGGTTGACACATACCATCAAAGTCGGTGGCGTGTCTGTAACTGAACAGACTGCGGTTGCTGTAATTCCACAGCGACCTTCAGTGCCATCCGTGGTGACTATGTTCACTGCTGCACCGAGACTTGCCATCGCATCTCTGAAACGCAGGCGATGTTCATTTTCTAAAGACATATTGACCTCCTGCTACTGATTACTTCAGCAGCGAATCTAACTGATTAATATCATTGTTGTTATACAGGTGTGGACGTTTCCATCCATGTTGATCGTAATCTGATAAGCAGCGATCAACCATATCTGTCATGGCTTTCATGTTGCCAGAACCTTGTGCATGACGCAGACATTGCAGACGAATTTCATCTTGGCTACCTGCATAGTTAATTTCATACAGTTCATGGCGACCACCAAACTCACTTCCAATTGCATCCCACATGAGTTTGAGGATCTTAATCCGTTCGACGTGATCCATTCCGTTTGAACCGCGCACATATTTTGCTAAGTACTTATCAATTTCTGGGTTGTTCATATCACGAACGCTGGATGGTAAGTAAATCAGCCCACTCGTTACGTTACTTTCAATGATATTTTTAATTTTGGTGTAGGCCATTGGTGCCATTACACGGTAAGTCTGGATAGCTTGAGTATCAGGTAAGAATGCGCCGCCTTCCCATGCTTTTGCTTCTGAAGTCATTGCATCAGTCAATGACCAGAACAGATTACGCCACGCAACCACTTCACCCAGATCAGCCTGTACACCACGGAAATCAATAACACCTGTACATTCTAAACTTTTTTGTAACAATCCGGTAATGAAGTCTAATTTAACCGCTAAGCGGACACAAGCTTGTAATGGGAATAAACGTGCAAATCCACCTTGTACTGCCCAGTTACGTGCGCGGTCAAAGTCACGGTAAATCAGGACGTTTTCCCATGGAATTAACACATGATCCATCACCAAGATGGCATCATTTTCATCGAAACGGCTGGAAAGTGGGTAATCAAATGGTGCGCCAGTTGCGCCTGCCACTAATTCATAAGATGCGCGAGAAATTAATTTCACACCGTCGGCATCCATTGGTGCAACAAACATCAGGGCAAAGTCAGGGTTATCGCCCATCACTTGTGCAGAACCAAAACCGATAAAGTTATAGTGTGTTAGCGCTGAGTTGGTCGCAACTACTTTTGCGCCACTGACGATAATACCTGCATCAGTTTCTTTTTCGAGTTTGATATAAACGTCTTTCACTTCATCAGCAGGCTTATGGCGATCAATTGGTGGGTTAACAATCGCATGGTTAAAATACAAGCCGCTTTCTTGAATGCGTTTGTACCAATTGCGCGCGTTATCTGCGAACTGGCCATAATATTCAGGGTTGGCACCTAAACAGCTGGCGAATGCCGCCTTATAGTCTGGAGTGCGTCCCATCCATCCGTAGCTTTGGCGTGACCAATCTGCGATGGCATCACGTTGTTGGCGCAGTTCATCTGCACTTTTCGCGAAACGGAAGAATTTGTGCGTGTATCCACCGTTACCTGTGTCGGTGTTCCAGCAAAGCTGGTCATGAGTCGTTTTATCATGGAGCGCATCATATAACTGTCCTATGGAAGCCGCTGAATTACGAAAAGCAGGGTGAGTGGTGACATCTTTTACGCGTTCGCCATAAATGTAGATTTCACGGCCATCTTGTAGGCTTTTTAAGTATTCTTGGCTATTAAAAGGGCGTTTAGCG
This sequence comes from Providencia sp. UF-183, assembly GCF_058246155.1. Classification (NCBI taxonomy): domain Bacteria; kingdom Pseudomonadati; phylum Pseudomonadota; class Gammaproteobacteria; order Enterobacterales; family Morganellaceae; genus Providencia; species Providencia sp. UF-183. Next base: position 257,021 of record NZ_JBSICD010000003.1, read on the forward strand.
TCTGAACGAAAATCTTCTGGTTTCATGTCTACCTCGTTATCTCACAATGAGGGCTTGCATTGATAGGGGACAAAGGTGCAAGCGAAATATGTTAATTTTATGTTTGTTTTGTGTTTCTTAATTGAATCGTTTTCTGTGTTGATTTTAAAGAGACTTTCGAAAGGTTAGCTGGTACTTTTCGTTGGAATTGAATGTTTATAAAAGAAATGTGATCTTATCGATGTTTTAATATTAATGTAATTATTATTTTTAATTGAAATTACTTAAATAACATGATGTTAATGTTTATTTATATATTAATAAAAATAATGATAATTAAACATATGCGGTTGAAATTTGATCTATCATTTCACTTTTTGTCATTCTTGTTATGCGAAATTAAGAAAATTAAAACAAAATGAATAAGAGATAAAAATGTTTTTAATATGTAAAATTAAATGACATTGCCGCTGAGCGATTCAGCGGCAATAAAAATTTTTCGGAGGAAGGAAAAAGTTGAGTCGGTTAATGGATATTTTGTTCACGCCAAGTGCTTGGAGAGGAACCGACTAATCGGTTAAAAAAACGAGCAAAATAAGCAGGGTCTTTAAACCCAAGCTGGTAGGCAATTTCAGAAACAGGGCTGTCTGAGAAAATAAGTAACCGCTTCGCCTCACGTAAAATACGGTCAAAAATAAGCCGTTTAGGCGGGCGATTTGCAAATCGTCGGCACATATCTTTGAGGCGAGATTCTGTGATACCCAGTTTTTTTGCATAGTCAGGCACAGCGAGGTGCTCATGATAATGCAAGTCAATCAACTGGTTAAATCGCTGGAACAAGCGATGTTCGCCCCTAACGCCACTCGTCGGGTGTTCATCTAAGGGGATAGACCTTAACAGAAAGGTAAATAGCGCTTGGGCTAAAGAGGATAAAACCTGATCTTTCCCCACGAAGCTGTTCGCTGATTCACGTGCCATTAATGCCCAATAATGATTGAAAGCATCAATATCATCAGGTTTGTCAGCAACAGATAAGCAAATAGCAGGAATATCCACCAAGTCAGGATGAGCAGGGTAAAGGGATTCAAGCAGCGGCATGATGAGATCTTGACGCACAGTCAGCACATGACCATCCGTGTCTTCTTGGGTAAAAAATGCATGGGCGACAGACGGTGGCGTTAAAATAAACAGCGGTGCTTGGACAGAATAGCGTAACTCATCAAGCTGCAAGGTAATGTGGCCAGTGACCAAATAGTGCAACTGGAAGAAACCATCATGGCGATGTGCCTGCATGTCGCGACCAAAAAAGGCAGCCATGTTGCCGAAGGTTTGGTAGTGGACGTCGTCAGTGCCTTGGGTTTCGTCGTAGTCCTTTCCAATATCTATATTTGTAATCATGCCCTTCATATTTCGACCTGTAGCGTTGTTGGCTACACTCCGCTACTCGGGTCACATACTTATGTATGCTCCCCGAGATATCGTCGTTTGCCGCCTAGCTACAAGCCGAACTATTTTGGGCATCCCCATGTTTCGGCTTGTAGCAGTTTGGATACAAATATATTACTGACACCCTTTAATAATTATTATGCAGCATAAATTATTAAGACATTCAAAACATTCGAATCATTAAAATATTAAGGCGTTGCTCTTGGGCGTGAGTTTTTCATTGGAATAACCATGACTAACAACGCACCGACGACCAGTAAACCTGCGACGAAATATAAGCCAGAGTTGAAGCTACCGGTTTGGTCTTTCAGCCAGCCAATGAGTAATGGGCTGACGGCTGAACCTATATTACCTGTCGCATTGATAACCGCAATACCGATGGCACGAGCACGTAAACTGATTGATTGGTCTGGGGTTGTCCAGAATACCGCCATCGCGGTGAAGGAACCCGTCGATGCCATGATAATACCAATCAATTGAATGATTGGATGACTCGTCATTGCGGCGAGAACCCAACCTGCCGCGGCGAATAAATACGGTAAGGCAGTATGCATCTTCCGTTCTTGCAGCCTATCTGAACGGCGGCTCCAGTAGATCATCCCCAAAATCGTACAAAATTGCGGTATCGCGGTAAGCAGACCAATCATGGCATTACTACTGCCTTGGTTGAAGCTCTGCATGATCTGTGGCGTCCAAATATTGATCGCACTTAACGTATTGGTTAAACAGAAATATGCGACGGTATACATCAAGATAACAGGGGTGAAAATCTCTTTCCATAAACTGGTATTTTGCAGGGCACTGTGGCTTTTTGACCCTTGTGGCTGAACGAGCTCCAGTTGGTCTTTGTCCATCATTTCTTGCAGTGTGTCTTTGTCTTCTTGCGTCAACCATTTGGCTTTTTTCGGTGAATCATCCAGATAGAACCAGACCAAAACACCAAGAATGACGGATGGGAAGCCTTCAAGCAGGAACAACCACTGCCAGCCTTTTAGGTCTAAAATGCCATCCATTCCTAAAATATAGCCAGAAGCCAGTGAACCGAACGCCATGGTGACAGGCATCGCAATCATAAATAGGGCATTAGCACGGGCACGGAAATAGGCAGGGAACCAGTAAGTGAGGTAAACCAAAATCCCCGGAAGGAAGCCGGCTTCAGCGATACCCACTAACATCCGCAGGACATACAAGCTTGTCGGTCCCGTGGCAAACATGGTCGCCGTTGAAGCAATCCCCCAAAGTACCATGATGGTGGCTATCCAGCGACGTGCACCAACAATCCCCAACATAATATTGCTTGGGATACCAAAAATAACGTAAGTGGCATAGAACAAGGTGGCGGCTAAACCGAACATGGTTGAGGTTAGACCGATGTCTTTCCCCATGGTGAGACCTGCAAAGCCGATATTGATCCTATCTAAGAAAGAGAAGACAAACAGCACGAATAAAAAGACGATCAGCCGTTTGAATAATTTATTAATTACCCGCTGCTGAGGCTCGGTTAAATTTTTATGTTGATCAGCAGGGTTAGTGCTTGCAAGTTGTTGATTACTCATTGTAGGGCCCTCAATTCTTTCTTCTGAAAATTATTATAGGTACAAGGGACGATGAGGCAGTCATGGTGGTGTCTGCCCTTTATTGCGATTTTAATATTTCACTCGTTTAGATAAACCGTTTGTCTGTAGGGTAAAAAGTTATCTAAATGAGCAGGCTTAGTTAGTAAACACTCGGCGTACTGGATGTCACTTCCGAGAGCGTTTTGCCAAATTTTGCGGCAAGGGCTTCGGCAGTACGCGCTAACAGCGTGGTATCTACCCCGACAGCAACAAACAATGCGCCGAGTTTCAGATAATGTTCAGCGACCTCTGGGGCTGCCATTAAGATGCCAGGGGCAAGGCCAGCGGCACGAATTTGTACAATCGCTTTTTCGATTGCGGCTTTGACTTCGGGATGGTTAGGATTACCTGAAAAACCCATGTCAGCACTGAGATCCGCAGGGCCGATAAATACACCATCAACCCCTTCAACTTTTAAGATCTCAGGTAGATTATTCATTGCTTCACGGGTTTCAACCTGCACGATCACGCACATTTCATTGTTGGCACGAGTGAGGTAATCAGGGACGCGATTCCAGCGAGAAGCGCGCGCCAGTGCGCTGCCAACACCGCGGATCCCAGCTGGTGGGTAGCGTGTTGCGCGTACCGCTTGCTTCGCTTGTTCGGCGTTTTGCACCATTGGCAGCAACAGGGTTTGCGCACCAATATCCAACAGTTGTTTGATGATCACCGGATCATTCCACGGTGGACGAACAACGGGTTGTGATGGGTAAGGGGCGATCGCTTGCAATTGCGATAATGTGGTTTGCACATTATTCGGCGCATGTTCGCCATCGATCAACAACCAGTCAAAGCCTGCGCCTGCTAATAATTCGGCACTGTATGGGCTGCATAAACCCAGCCATAAACCAATTTGAGGTTGGCCGTTTTTTAACGCTTTTTTAAATTTATTTTCTAAGATGTCCATCGTGATTTCCTTATACAAAACGGCAGCTTATAGAGCCCATATTGCCGTAATCGACGTGGAATACATCGCCTTTACGTGCAGGGACAGGGCGGGTAAATGAACCCCCAAGAATGATCTGGCCGGGTTCAAGTTGAACATTATGTGGCGCCAATTTATTGGCTAACCATGCAACCCCATTGGCAGGGTGATTCAGCACTGCTGCTGCAACACCTGACTCTTCAATGACACCATTGCGATAAAGCAGGGCGCTGATCCAGCGCATATCTAAATCGCGTGGTTTAATTGGGCGTCCGCCTAAAATAACCGCGGCGTTTGCGGCGTTATCAGAGATAGTATCGAACACTTTACGTGGGCGATTAGTTTCAGGATCATTGTTATGGCAGCGGGCATCGATCAGCTCAAGCGCGGGGATCACATAGTCAGTGGCGTTATAAACATCAAAAATAGTGCAGTTTGGCCCACGCAGTGGTTTTGCTAAAACGAACGCGAGTTCAACTTCAATGCGCGGTACGATAAAGCGGTCAGTTGGGATGTCACAGCCGTCATCAAAAAACATATCATCAAGTAGCGCACCGTAATCTGGCTCATCAATTTGCGAGCTCGCCTGCATCGCTTTTGATGTCAGCCCAATTTTATGGCCTTTAAGCACACGCCCTTCAGCGATTTTTAACCCAACCCATTCTTTTTGAACGGCATAAGCATCGTCGATCGTCATTTCAGGGTGATCTAAAGAAATCTGGCGGATCTGCTCACCGCTTTTTTCCGCTTGATTTAGACGCTGCGCTATTTGCAAGATTATATCTTTCTGTAACATCTTATTTTCCTTTTGTACCTCAGCTCGTCATACTTCGAGTGAGAACTGTGTTAACTACCTTGTTCTCACTCGAATTATTTAGAGCTAACAATTTGGATTTAAAATCATCCGTTCAAGTTATACTTCGAGCTTAGGTTTTATCTGCAATTTTTTGAAAAATAGTCTGCTAATTAACTAGTTAGAAAGACCACCAAAGCAGAGGTATTTCACTTCCAGATAATCTTCAATGCCGTAGCGTGAACCTTCACGCCCCAGTCCAGACTGCTTAATGCCACCAAATGGGGCGACTTCATTCGAAATAATGCCTTCGTTGATACCCACCATGCCGCTTTCTAATGCTTCAGCAACGCGGTAGATACGGCCGATATCCCGTGAATAGAAATAAGATGCCAAGCCAAATTCAGTGTCATTGGCAAGGGCGATAGCCTCTTCTTCATCACGGAATTTAAATAAAGGTGCTAATGGGCCAAAGGTTTCTTCTTTGGCGACTTTCATGGATTTTGTCACGCCAGTGATAACCGTAGGTTCAAAGAACAAGCCACCTAAACTTGCTGTTTTACCGCCAGCAATCACTTTTGCCCCATGAGAAACAGCATCCGCAATGTGCTCGGAAACTTTGTCGATAGCCGCTTGGTTAATTAATGGACCTTGCTGGGAGTCGGCTTGAGTTGCAGGACCAATTTTTAATGCATTAACCGCTTTGGCTAAGCGAGCCGCAAACTCATCATAGACACCCTCTTGCACTAAAATGCGGTTTGCACATACGCAAGTTTGGCCGCTATTACGGAATTTTGCGGCTAAAGCGCCTTGAACTGCCGCATCTAAATCGGCGTCATCAAACACGATAAACGGGGCGTTACCGCCAAGTTCTAATGACATTTTTTTCACGGTGTTGGCACACTGTTCCATCAATAATTTACCAATACGGGTTGAGCCAGTGAATGTCAGCTTGCGCACGATTGGGCTTGAAGTCATCACGCCACCAATAGCTGGTGCGTCAGTGCCCGGAACAATATTAAATACCCCAGCAGGGATGCCTGCTTCTTCACCAAGAACCGCTAATGCAAGAGCAGACAGTGGCGTTTCAGCCGCAGGTTTCAACACCATCGTACAGCCTGCCGCAAGGGCTGGACCCACTTTGCGCGTGATCATCGCATTCGGGAAGTTCCATGGCGTGATTGCCGCGACAACGCCCACAGGTTGTTTGATGGTCACAAGGCGGCGACCCGGTAATGGTGACGGGATGCTTTCACCGTAAACACGCTTACCTTCTTCAGCAAACCACTCAATAAAGCTAGCACCGTAAGCAATTTCACCCATCGATTCTGTCATCGATTTGCCTTGTTCTGCGCTTAGCAGTTGCGCTAACTCTTTTTGGTTATCCATCATTAAACGGAACCATTTATTTAAGATTTGGCTACGCTCTTTGGCGGTTTTTGCTCGCCAAGCAGGTAAGGCTTTTTCGGCCGCTTCGATAGCGCGTTGGGTTTCTACTGCGCCCACATTGCTGACTTTGGCAATCACCGTGTTATCCGCAGGGTTAGTCACCTCAAACACGCTTTTGTCTTGGGCATCAACCCATTGACCGTTGATATAAGCCTGTTGGCGGAATAATGTAGAGTTGGTGTTTATGCTCATTTTTCGTTTTTCTCCGAAGACACGGATTGGATTTGCGGGCGGATATTTTTAGCCGATAAACGTTGGCTAGCAAAACTTAACCCAGCACAAATCGCCATCACAAGTGCCATAGCAAAAGGGGATTCATCCTGTAAGACAGAAACCGCAACACTCGCCAGTGCCGCCAACGCAAATTGAATTGAAATCGCAAGTGCGCTTGCACTGCCGGCAATTTTGCCGCGATGTTGCAGTAACAGTGACAAACTGTTGGTGCCGATAGCGTTGACCATCGATAGGAACAGCACCACAAGAATAACAATTATGGGGAGGCTTTGTTGGTAAAAAAGTAGCAAAAGCAGACCAAATGCTAATTGAAAGCCGCTTTGCATAGTGAGTATGCGCGTTAAACTGTAAATTTTTAGCAGTTTGACGTTCAGCAATAACATCACAATCATCCCCAAAATATTGCAGCCGAACAACAAGCCATAATGCTGTTCAGATACCCCAAAATAGTTGATGTACACAAACGGTGAACCACTGATAAAGGCAAACATCCCGGCAAAAGAGAATGCCATGGTGCCGATAATGCTCAGTGCTTCTCGGTCTGTGAGCACTTGTGTGTAGTTTTTAAATGCCACACAAAGTAAATTCTCTGATGTACGCTGGTGGACTAAGGTTTCGGGCAGCAGCAGGAAAATAGCGCTCACCGAAATCAAACCAACTAACGCCAACAGATAAAAAATCGCCTGCCACTGAAAATGAATTAATAAGAAGCCACCCAGTAAAGGCGCTAACAACGGCGCAATCATGGTGACTAACGTCATCAATGACAGCACTTTCGGTAATTCATTTGCAGGGTAAACATCCCGCGCGATTGCCCTTGCCATCACGATGGCAGCACCGCTACCAAACGCTTGTAACGCCCTGAAAATAATCAAGGTATTGGCATCCGTCGCTTGGGCACATAACAGGCTTGCCACCGTAAAAATAGCCAGCCCACTTAACAACATTTTTCGCCGACCCAGTAGGTCACTGAGGGGGCCGTAAAACAGCATGCCTACACAGAAACCCGCAAAAAAAGCCCCAAGGGTATACTGCATTTGCCCTTGTGTTGCATGAAGAGCAATGCCCATCTGGGGCAGGGCAGGAAGGTACATATCGATAGACAATGGCCCAAATGCCACCAATGATCCTAATAATGGGATCAACCAGTGTGGGATGCGTTTATCGAAACTTTTGACCATCGTGCCCTCGCTTTTTGCGCTCAACGATTACGCTTTGAATAAGGCGTGAACGTTGTTTTGTTTGTAGTTCAATACAGGATCAAGCTCTTCCATGGTAAATGACAGGGCTAATAGGCGCTTTGCCGTTAAATCTGCAAAATGCGCTTTGATCAGGTCGAAAAGCATTTCCCCCGTTTTTTGCCTATCTTCGAGGGAGCGACCTGCACCAATTTTTAGCGTCATATGCACAAAAGCATAATCATGTTTACCGTCCGCCATTTGCCATGTATCTAACCAAATTGCACGGCTACGAATGCCGCCTAATGGAAAAATACCGGTACCCGCAAGGGCTTCATTGACTTTGGCAAATAACTCGGGAAGCTTAGCTTCTTCACGGATATTTTCGGTACATTCTGCATAAAAATGTGGCATAACAACTCCTTACGCAGTTTCCGTTTGCTTATCAGTGATATAGCTTGGTAACGGGAACACCGCGTTAAGTTGCCCAGTACCGGAGCTGGCGAATAAATCGGTTAAGATTTCTACGTTCTCTGAATATTTGTCCCAACCTAACATACCAAGCAACATAACCGTGTCATGCATATGGCCTTCGCCGTAGCAGTAGTCCGCATATTCAGGCAGCATTTTGCAGAACTCTTGGAAACGGCCTTCACGCCATAATTTGACGACACGTTTGTCCATTTGCTCATCAAATTCACGGGTGTAGCTATTCATGCCATCTTCCGCTTTTTGGTCATCGATAAAGCGGTGTGATAACGAACCACTGGCTAATACCGCCACCGTACCATCGTATTTTTCAATGGCGGTGAGGACGGCTTCGCCTAACTTGCGGCTGTCTTCAAAGCTATGTGACGTACAAAATGCAGAGATTGAAATCACTTTAAAGTGGCGGTCGCTATTCATATAGCGCATTGGAACTAAGGTGGCATATTCGAGAGTTAAGCTTGGAATTTCATGTGCTTGAGCACGAACACCGAGCTTGCGAGCCTCTTCACCAATCATCTGACCTAATGCGGAGTTACCATCATATTCATATTCCATATCGCGAATGAAATGTGGAAGTTCATTACTGGTATAAATACCTTTGAAATGATCGGCACAGTTGATGTGATACGCGCTGTTCACTAACCAGTGGGTATCAAAAACAATAATGGTATCCACGCCTAATTCACGGCAGCGACGGCTGATTTCTTTATGCCCATCGATAGCGGCTTGGCGGCATCCATGGTTTTTACCTGGTAGTTCAGATAGGTACATGGATGGGACGTGTGTTATTTTTGCAGCCAGAGCTAGTTTACCCATTTCATCCTCTCTTACCTGTTATATTTTGAGCTGTAGCGGTGTTGGCTGCACAAAACCACCCTAATCACATACTTATGTATGCTCATAGGGATGATTTCGCTTGCCGCCTAGCTACAACTCAAACTATTTAGGGTAAGGAACGAGTTTACCCATAATCTGTTGTAGCTATTATTTGTTGTGAATCATTTACAGTTCAAATTTTTATAGGTATCTATTTGATAATAAAAATGACTTAATAAATTACACACCCCAACGTGGGATATTGTGATCTCCGTAGGAGATACACACGTTCTTCATTTCGGCGAACACTTCGAAGCTGTACTCGCCACCTTCACGGCCAACACCAGAGGCTTTTACGCCGCCGAATGGTTGGCGCAGGTCGCGGACATTTTGGGTGTTAACAAACACCATACCCGCTTCGATATTGCGCGATAAACGTAGAATTTTGCTGACATCTTGCGTCCAAATATACGAAGCAAGGCCATATTCGATGTCATTCGCCATGCGTAAACCGTCTTCTTCCGATTTGAACGGAATTAAACACGCTACAGGGCCGAAGATCTCTTCTTGTGCCACACGCATACGGTTATCGACATCAGCCAGAACGGTTGGGCGTAAGAAATTACCGCCTTTAAGGTGAGCTGGCAGGTCCGTTGGTTTATCTGGGCCACCGGCTAATAATGTTGCGCCTTCTTCCATACCGATGCGGATATAACCAGAGACTTTGTTCCAGTGCTGTTCGCTGATCAATGCACCCACTTGGGTTTTCGGATCGTTCGGGTCACCGACGATCAGGCGGTTTGCGCGCTCAGCAAAGCGTTTCACAAACTCTGGGTAGATGCTTTCTTGAATGAAAATACGTGAACCTGCGGTGCAACGCTCGCCATTGATAGAGAAAATGGTGAATAAAGCCGCATCCAGTGCGCGTTCGATATCGGCATCTTCAAATACCAGAACAGGGGATTTACCGCCTAGTTCCATTGAGTATTTTTTCAGACCCGCGTTTTGCATGATCATACGGCCTGTTGCCGTGCCGCCTGTAAAGGACACTGCGCGAACATCATGGTGCTTCACTAATGCATCGCCTGCTGTGCTGCCGTAGCCTTGAACCACGTTCAGAACACCCGCAGGGATCCCCGCTTCAAGGGCTAATTCACCAAGGCGGTTTGCAGATAATGGCGATAACTCAGACATTTTTAACACCGCGGTATTACCAAGAGCTAAACACGGTGCCGTTTTCCATGTCGCGGTCATAAATGGCACGTTCCACGGAGAGATTAACCCACACACACCCACTGGCTGAACGAGGGTGTAGTTCATCATTTTGTCGTCAACCGGATAAGTACGACCGTTCATCTGCTGGCAAATTTCAGCAAAAAATTCAAAGTTATGTGAAGCGCGTGGGATCAACACATTTTTGGTTTGGTGGATTGGCAAACCGGTGTCTTGGGTTTCCATTTCCGCGATTTGCGGGACGTTTTCGTCGATCAGTTCACCCAAACGGCGCATTAAGCGGGCGCGCTCTTTCATTGGCGTGTTAGCCCATTTTGGAAACGCTTCTTTTGCGGCGGCAACCGCTTGGTTGATTTCGTCTTGACCACCAGAAGCAACTTCAGCGAGCACTTCGCCAGTAGCAGGGTTCGTGGTTTGGAAATATTCTTTGCTGGCAACGTTTTTACCGTTGATCCAATGATTAATCTTAGTCATTACACTCGTTCCTCATAGTCTTTTTCGCTGATAATGGTATTGACCAGTCGGCCAACGCCTTCAACTTCAACAATGACTTCGTCACCTGGCACGACATCAGACAGCCCTTTTGGCGTGCCTGTCGCAATCATGTCGCCCGGTTGCAGTGTCATAAAGTCACTGAGGTAAGCAATTAAAAATGGAATATCGAAAATTAAATCTGCCGTGGTGCCTTTTTGGCGTAACTCCCCATTCACATAGGTATACAGCGCAAGGTTATGCGGGTCTTTCACATCGTCTTTATCCACTAACCACGGGCCAATCGGCGTTAAGGTATCGCGGCTTTTTACCCGTAAGTTCGGGCGATAGTAATTTTCTAAATAGTCGCGGATAGCGTAGTCATTACACACGGTGTAACCCGCAACATAGTCCATCGCGTCTTCTTTCGATACTTTGTGTGCGGTTTTGCCAATCACTACCACCAACTCAGACTCATAATGCATGTATTCAACATTATCTGGGCGAACAGATACTTGGCGGTGCCCTGTTAAGCTGCTTTCTGCTTTTAAGAAAATTAACGGCTCTTCAGGTGGCTTAAATTCTAATTCTGCGGCGTGGTCGGCGTAGTTCAAACCAAGGGCGAACAGGGTACCTTGTGCAGGGGGTAACCAAGTTACATCTGCGGAATCACCGGCGACAACGTCTCCGTTGGGTAATGTAATGGCTTCGTTATCGCCGACAGTGACGGCATATTCCGTCCCTTTAAAAAGGATTTTTGCGTGCTTCATTATTTTCCTCCTGCCGCGACTACGGTATTTTTCAGGCTAGGGAAGCCTTCTGCTTGAACCACGACCTCATCACCGGGCTTGATAGTCACGCGTTGTTGTGGGGTTCCCATCAAGATCACATCCCCTTGTTTTAAGGTGGCGAAATCACTGAGGGCTGCCACTAGATCACTGGCGTCGCGGATCAAATCTTTTGTTGACCAGCGATCAACTTCTTTGCCATTTACCTGAGTAATGATATCAACAGGGGCATTCAGGGACGTTTTCACCAGCTCGCCGATTGGGCAGAAGGTATCACGGCATTTTGCTTTGATAGCAGGGCGGTAGAAAGTGTCTTCTGGTAGGCTCACTTCATTTGCAAGCGCAAACCCAGCGATAAATTTCATGGCATCCGCTTTGCTCACTTTCCGTGCATCTTGGCCAATTACCAGTGCGAGGGTTGCACCACTTTGCACTTCTTCACCCGCAGGGTGCAGAATTTGTTCGCCAGAATTGATGCGCGTATTGCGCGGCTTAATAAACCACACAGGGGTCTTTGGTGGGGTTTTATAAGGGGCTTGCTGGAATGCCTCGAGCCAATGGCTAAGTTGGCTTTGATGATTGAGGGCAACGGCAAATACTGTGCCTTTCATTGACAACTCCTTAATGAAAAGAATTCAACTTTCGAGTAATTATTAACATATTAATAAAGTATAATTTCGAAATTAGCAATAACTTTACGTAAATGTTAATTTTAATTGTGATCGCATTAACAAAATCTAATGGTCAACATGTAAGTTATTGTTATTAATTATTTTATTATTTTTTCAAATTTTTTTTAATTACAAATATTTAACTTCATAAATGATTAAAAAATTATTTACTCATTAATATTTTGGGGTTTTTCTTTGAGATTGTTATTTGAGCATGCTACTCTTGAATAGAGGTGAGTGAGGTGTGTTGAAACTAGGGGGCTTTTCTTTGTAGAGAGCCTAAAAGCACAATCTCAAAGCACCTAAATTGGGATTACATAACATTAATTAAGTGGTGAGTTTTAAGCTTATGCATGAATCATTGACAATTGCATTATTGCAGGCGAGAGAAACCGCAATGGGTTTTTTCCGACCAATTTTAAAGTCGTATAATTTGACTGAACAGCAATGGCGTATCATTCGCGTTTTAGCTGATAACCGTTCAATTGATTTTCATGAGTTATCGGTTCAAACCTGTATTCTCCGTCCAAGCCTGACGGGGATCTTAACCCGTATGGAGCGCGAAGGTTTAATTTTCCGCTTAAAGCCACTGAATGACCAACGCAAACTCTACGTTTCGCTAACGCCAGCAGGGCAAGAGCTGTACGACAAAGCACGTCAAGAAGTCGAAGCTGGCTATCAAAAAATTGAGCTGGCATTCTCGCCAGAGAAAATGCAGCAATTGACGGCGTTGTTGGATGAGCTCATTGCTTTAGAGAGCCCGGATTATAGCAATATTGTTGCTGATAAGAGAAAGAGCGCCTAATTTTCGTCATATTTCGCACTCTAGCGGTGTTGGCTTCTTTCGGCTATTTGGGTCACATACTGATGTATGCTCCCCAAGCTATCCTCAATTACCGCCTTGCTAGAGTTCGAACTATTTAGAAAATTAATTTTCAGTCGTCATATTTCGAGCTTTAGCGGTGTTGGCTTCTTTCGGATATTTAGGTCACATACTGATGTATGCTCCCCAAACTATCCTCAATTGCCGCCTTGCTAGAGTTCGAACTGTTTAGAAAATTAGTTTGTACCTAGAAAATTAATTTTCTGTCGTCATATTTCGCACTGTGACGTTGTTGCTGGCACTTGATTGGTTAGATATTTCTTTGAAATATTTATAAAAATGAGTTATCGATGGGGCATTTCTTACTAATGGATTATCTTGGGGTATTCGGTTTTAGAGTGTGTGATGTGATATACACCGCTTCAATTTTTTAAGCTTAAATTCAAGCACTGTAAATCTCTTTAATTACAGGAAGTAACCCTAACGCAGTTAGTTGTATTTCGATTTCATTGGCTTTTTTGATATCGTCTTTATCTGAGCCATCAAATACATGGTCAGTACTGATAATCAATGTGCCATTATTTTTCTCATTTTCAATATGAATAAGCTCAGCAGCCATAGGCACTTGTTCTTGCGTGATATGTTTATTTAAATACAGCATCCAACCAACGGGGAGTCTGTCTGGGAAAACTTGTTTTTGATTGTATCTATATTTATTCGTATCAATTCGCATGCAAATTATTCTATATGTATCAATATAATAATTTAGTGCATTAACTATAGCTGTTTGGCTAAGTGCATTAATATTACGCAGTTTAAACTCTAGATTATATATCAGCCCACAACTGGTATATTTTATATCTAATGCTTTGTTTTCATTAGCCCATATAGATTCTGCCCAATCAAAAAAAGGAATATCCTTTAATAAATTCGTCGGTGTATATTGGTTAAAGGCTTTCTTCTGTAATGCTTCTTCCAGACTATCGCCAGTTAAATACCATGCGTCTTCCTTTTCATGCGTAATCGACTCACAGGTTAAAATCATATGACTAAAAATATCAATTAATAGGGGGATTGACATTTCTTCATGTAACTCAATATCTAAACTAATTGATAAATTCATCACATACCTTTTTACTATTCACTATAAATTTCAGAATAAAGCGGAAGCAGGCCTAATCCAGTTAACTGAATTTCGATTTCATTGGCTTTTTTGATATCGTCTTTATCTGAGCCATCAAATACATGGTCAGTACTGATAATCAATGTGCCATTATTTTTTTCATTTTCAATATGAATAAGCTCAGCAGCCATAGGTAATTGTTCTTGAGTGATTTTTTTATTGAGATAAAGCATCCAACCAACGGGAAGTCTGTCTGGGAAAACTTGTTTTTGATTGTATGCATAATTATTTGTATCTATTCTAATATCTATTAAATTAAATTTAATCGTACTTTCAGATATAAAATCAATCAACATGTCAAAATTAAAATTGACAACCCTCCTTAAGTTAAACTCAAGTTTATAAACAGAGCTAATTCCATTATTAACTATAACTAATGCGTTATCGTCCCCAGCCCAAATAGCTTCCATATTATTGAGATTATATTCATTCTTAAAAAAATCAGTTGGTACCCCATTTTCAAATGCTTTGTAATTTATCGCCTCTTCTTGTGAATCCCCACAAAAATACCAAACTTCAGGATCGGCATGTGCTATTTTCTTTGAAAACTCAAGCATAAATTGAAATATTTCAATAATAGTACTATTCGTTACATTGTCATTTAATTTAATATCTACTTCAATATTTAAATTCATCATTTAGCCCTATATTAAATTGTATGATGTGTTCTAATTTGAGATAGCTGCTGGAATATTTTAGTACAAAATCTATACATTTTTTGCTAGCCTCAATTGCAGCAACGCCAATCGATGAGCCTGCTACAGCGCCAGCCCCTTGTCCACCTTTTCCTTTATCATTGGGAGCCTCATCGCCAAGTTCGCCACCAATGGCGATACTTTCGTATTCACGTATTTTATCCCCGTAACTTGTGTTATCTCCTCATTCTTCATCACCAGTACTGAATGAGGAGGGAAGATCATTATCCAAAGCAGATAACTTGAATAACTAAAATATACTTAGCTATATATCTCACGTATCAACGGCAATAACCCTAATCCAGTTAACTGAATTTCGATTTCATTGGCTTTTTTGATATCGTCTTTATCTGAGCCATCAAACACGTGGTCAGTACTGATAATCAATGTGCCATTGTTTTTTTCATTTTCAATATGAATAAGTTCAGCAGCCATAGGGACTTGTTCTTGCGTGATATGTTTATTTAAATACAGCATCCAGCCAACGGGGAGCCTATCTGGGAAAACATTTTTATCATTATACCAATAACCATTAATGTCTATTTGAACACATGCTATTCTATAATTGCCAAAATAGTAATTTAATGCTTCAATTATTGCTATTTTATTGGGTAAACTAATATCACGAATTGTAAAATCAAGGCTGTATATCAGCCCTGAACTAGTATATTTAATGCTCAACGATTTATTTTCATTTGCCCATATTTTCTCCATACAATCAAAATACGGAATCGCTTTCAATAAATCAGTGGGTGTATATTGGTTAAAAGCTTTCTTTTGTAATGCTTCTTCTAAAGTATCGCCTGTTAAATACCATGCGTCTTCATTTTCATGAGTAATCGACTCACAGGTTAAAATCATATGACTAAAAATATCAATTAATAGGGGGATTGACATTTCTTCATGTAGCTCGATATCTAAACTAATTGATAAATCCATCTTTTTCCCTTTTACGCTTAGCTGTAAATTTCAGTATAAAGTGGAAGTAGCCCTAACGCAGTTAGTTGTATTTCGATTTCATTGGCTTTTTTGATATCCGCTTTATCTGAACCATCAAACACATGGTCGGTACTGATAATCAATGTGCCATTGTTTTTTTCATTTTCAATATGAATAAGTTCAGTGGCCATAGGCACTTGTTCTTGTGTTATTTTTTTATTGAGATAAAGCATCCAGCCAACGGGGAGTCTGTCTGGAAATACATTTTTTTCATTTAAGTGATATTGATTTGTATGAACAAACATAACAGCAATATTATCTTTATTGTTTAATATTTTTTGCAACAAATTTTTTATTTTTATTGTCAAGCCCATTTCATTTTCAATTTCTAAAGAATAGGTAATCAAAAAATTATCCGTACTTCTGCATAAATAATTTTGTATCCTGATACCACCACTACCATTCCAAATTGAGGTTACAAATATGGGGGGAGTCTTACATAATTTTTTTATAAGTAACTCGACTTCCTTGTGATCGATTACGCCTCTATCAATTATTTTATGCTTTAACGCCTCTTTTGGACTGTATCCAGATGAAAACCAGCTTTCAGTATGAGTTATTTCTTTTATATACTCTGAAAAGCATAAGATGTTATCAACAGCATCCTGCGCTGTGTAATTTTTTTTACTCAAGTAAATCTTTATAATCAATGAGATGGCCATTGTTGCTCCTTACGGTGTATGAAATACGTTGATATTCACAAACGCTATCGTCATAGCTCGCATTTCCCCGCTCTCATCATCACTACCTGAGGTGGGGGAAATCGATCAGCCAAGGTTGTCAATTAAATTAACTATATATCTCACGTATCAACGGCAATAACCCTAATCCAGTTAACTGAATTTCGATTTCATTGGCATTTTTGATATCGTCTTTATTTGAACCATCAAACACATGGTCGGTACTGATAATCAAAGTACCTTTATTTTTGTCATTATCAATATCAATAAGTTCAGCCGCCATAGGTACTTGTTGTTGGGTTATTTTTTTATTGAGATAAAGCATCCAGCCAACGGGGAGTCTGTCAGGGAAAACATTTTTTTTATTATATCTATACCCATTAGTATCAATCCGCATACAAACGATTTTATAGGCACTAAAATAATAATTTATGGCCTCTATTACAGAATTTTTTTTGATGTAGTTAATATCATCAATAGCAAATTCAAGATTATAGATTAATCCAGAACTGGTATACTTTATATTCAATGCCTTGTTTTCATTAGCCCATATTGATTCCATACAATCAAAGTAAGGAATATCCTTTAATAAATTGGTTGGTGTGTTTTGATTAAAAGCTTTCTTTTGTAATGCTTCTTCCAGACTATCGCCAGTTAAATACCATGAGTCTTCCTTTTCATGCGTAATCGACTCACAGGTTAAAATCATATGACTAAAAATATCAATTAATAGGGGGATTGACATTTCTTCATGTAACTCAATATCTAAACTAATTGATAAATTCATCTTTTCCCCTTTTACGCTTAGCTGTAAATTTCAGTATAAAGTGGAAGTAGCCCTAACGCAGTTAGTTGTATTTCGATTTCATTGGCTTTTTTGATATCATCTTTATTTGAGCCATCAAACACATGGTCTGTACTGATAATCAATGTGCCATTGTTTTTCTCATTTTCAATATGAATAAGCTCAGCAGCCATAGGGACTTGTTCTTGCGTGATATGTTTATTTAAATACAGCATCCAACCAACGGGGAGTCTATCAGGGAATACATTTTTTTCATTTAAGTGATATTGATTTGTGTGAATTAATATCTTCCCTACTTTAATATAATTTTCCATTAAGTTTAATATTGATTTTTTAATCGTATATTGTATGTTTTTCTTGTTTTCCAACTTCATGCTTAAGCTAACATCATAATTATCAAAGCTTCTGGCTAGATAATTACTTATTTGTATGCTATTTTTATCTCCATTCCAGATCGCGGAGCCATAAATAGGAGAAGATTTTGTTAGTTTATTAATAAATTTGTGTTCGATCTCCTTGTTTATATTATCATTTTCAATGAATTTCTTCTCAAGGGCTTCTTTCTTTGAGCTTCCAGTAAGGTACCAGCTAGACTGACCTGCAATTTCATTTGTAAACTTTGAAAAAAACAAATAATCATTTACCACATCAGGAATTGAATATTTTTCCTTATTTAAATAGATTTCTATAGTTAATGAGAGCTTCATAGCTAGTCCTTCAGGTATGTAAAATACGTTGATATTCACAAACGCTATCGTCATAGCTCGTATTTCCCCACTCTCATCGTCACTACCTGAGGTGGGGGAAACTGATTAGCCAAGGTTGTCCATTAAATTAACTGTATATCTCACGTATCAACGGTAATAACCCTAATCCAGTTAGCTGAATTTCGATTTCATTGGCTTTTTTGATATCGTCTTTATCTGAGCCATCAAACACATGGTCTGTACTGATAATCAATGTGCCATTATTTTTTTCATTTTCAATATGAATAAGCTCAGCAGCCATAGGTAATTGTTCTTGAGTGATTTTTTTATTGAGATAAAGCATCCAACCAACGGGAAGTCTGTCTGGGAAAACTTGTTTTTGATTGTATGCATAATTATTTGTA
This sequence comes from Providencia sp. UF-183, assembly GCF_058246155.1. Classification (NCBI taxonomy): domain Bacteria; kingdom Pseudomonadati; phylum Pseudomonadota; class Gammaproteobacteria; order Enterobacterales; family Morganellaceae; genus Providencia; species Providencia sp. UF-183. The sequence goes on from NZ_JBSICD010000003.1 coordinate 275,405, forward strand.
TCTATTTTGAAACATATAACATCAAAAATAGATAAAATTTTATGTAGCGATTTTAATGTATTTGAAACACTTAAGCTTTTAACTTTTCTAATATTAAATCTTAATATGTATTGATTACTAATTGCAGCGTGTTGTATTGTTAAAGAGTTACCTTCTGCCCATATAGATTCTATAATTTCTATATTCTCTTTATTTTTTAAAATAGAAGATGGTCTACCATTCTCAAATGCTGGTTTTTTCATTGAATCTTCTAAGCTTTCCCCAGAAAAAAACCATTCATTATTATTAAGTAACGTAACATTCTCTACAAAATCTATCATGGAATGAAAAATATCGGAGAGTTTCTCACTTGTTAGTTCATCACCTAGTTTAATATCAACATCTAACTTTAGCTTCATTTTAAAATAACCTTTTTATGGAGTTAAATGGGTTCGTACTTGTTGATAAGAATCAAAAATCCTTGAACAAAACCTATACATGTTTTCTTGTGAAAAATGCCAGTCAATATACGATTTTCCTTTAAATGGATATTGACAGAGCCAATTTTGGTCAAAAGCTTGCTTAGTAATATTTCCACCGTTTTCCCAAAAAGGCTTAACTTCACCATCTTTTTCAAAAAAATTATCATAATTATCTTTAGTTTCAATAAAGTTACATTCACTGGGCACCCAACCATCAAAAATAACATTATTTTTTGTTCTTGTTGGTACAGGGATCGTGCATTCCCATTCATCAATATATTTAAACTGCCCTGCAGGAGTATCAACGGTTCTGATTTGTGTATTACATATCCTTGCTTGATATTCATAAGCTTTTGGTGAGCGTGTATTGGTTATATTACTTTCATGAGGAATAATATACGGAACCGCAGGGCAATCTTTACACCCTTTGCTAGCCTCAATTGCAGCAACGCCAATCGATGAGCCTGCTACAGCGCCAGTGGCAGCCCCTTGGCCACCTTTTCCTTTATCATTGGGAGCCTCATCGCCAAGTTCGCCACCAATGGCGATACTTTCGTACTCACGTATCTTATCACCGTAGCTTGTATTATCTCCCCACTCATCATCGCCACTGCCTGATGAAGAGGGAAAACCGATTTTTGAGGCTTCTTGGGTTACGGCGGCGAGCCCGCCCAGCGTCATTAACCCTGCGCCTGCAACTATTAATGGAATTGGCATGTTAAGTTCTCCATTCAATCAATTTCATGGCTATCCGTAAAAAATCTTGATACTGCTGCTCTGGCACGCGATTTTTTTCCTCAAGCATATCTCTAATTTCGGGCTTTAAATGAAAGCCGGGGCAGCAAGCCTCGTAAAATAAAAATGACCGAATTAACGGTTCTTGAGTGAACCCTAGGGAAAGCACATAGCGAAACGCAGACTCTAAGCGTGTGTTTAGCGTGTCGAGGTTCTTAATTTTATCCAAGTGATGTTGACAAAAATCCGCACTAACTTGCTTGACGTAATCGCTCTGCTCAATATTGGCAATTCTCTTTAATTGCTCTTCGCTAAACTGCATTTAAACCACCTCCTTGTAATGCATAAAATCGCCCTTCAAAACGGTAATACCATGCAATGAGTGGTGCGGTTATTTCATTGAATTGTTCATTCGTGAGCACTTGGGGCATATTGTGAGTGACGCGAGGGTCGTAAAAGCGAAATAAGGCGGTTTTCCCATCAGGTAAGCTGACATTAAGCCGTTCAGATAAATGAATAGCCAGTTTATCAATGGGGAACTCACTAATGAGCCATGTTAGTGCGGCGGATTCAGTTTCTAATTGCATTAAATCAGCCAGCAAACTCCCTTGCAGGGTGACGTCAATTAACCATGGGCCCGCCCAAGCGATTTCGCTATCGGAAGGTTGCCGAAATAACGGACTTGCTGCGCTGAGCGTATTTTGCAGTGCTTTATCAAAGTAACGTTCATACTGTAAACCACAAATCAAACAATAATGTTTGGCTGCGGGGTAACGTTCCAGATAGTTAAAAAGAGGATGTTGGTTATGCATGGGGTCATCCTTCTCTCACGACTAGCATTTGACCCGACTCCGCCGCTTTCATAAGGCAACTAATGCAAATTTTAGGCGGTATCGCGGGTGGGGCTGTTGAGGCTAGTTCGGTTGACCCACTTTCGTCGCTATAACAATCTTGAATTGATGGAATAAACCGTGCTCGGCAAGGACATGAGCTGATACTTTCTAGTGTTCCCGCGACTTTTCGGTCTTCATTCCAAACGCTGTTACACCCACCAATAATATAAAAACGCCCAGAATGCTTACCGCAACTGACGAGATCGCCTTCCCTTGCACCCGCTACACCGTACCAAGAAAATGTTTGGTCACCGGTGAGTATTTGTCCTCCGCAAGTTGTTCTATCACCCACTCGCAAAAAAAAGCCTATCGCCATAATCTATTCCTTTTATCATGAGATAGGGATTATTTTACACTTAAGTAAAATTATCAATAATAAATAAATGTTATTGTATTTTTGTTGAATGTAACTCGCAGATTAAAAAAAATTTCTGTTTTATTACGCTGTTCGCTAATGATTCTTTGTGAGTTTTATGGCAAGCATTAGTATATGGAGAGAGATGGGGTAATATTGAGCAAAAAATTGGCGACCCATTTTTGAGCCGCCAGTGCATTTTCATCTACATATTTCGAGATAATAGTTCGGTGATGAACTACTTACCCAACAAGTGTAAGAAGTGAATATGTTTTTCATATTGGTCGAGAATATCGTGGATGATCTGCTCTTTTGCCCAGCCCATCACATCGTAGTCTTGGCCGCCTTCTTTTAAGTGGATTTCAGCGCGGTAATAGCGTTGTTCTTCGCTCTTTTCGTCATCTGCTTCCGTGCCCATACCCGCTAAGGCAAAAGATGGCTGAACATAGTAACGGAGGCGAACTTCGTAGAAAAAGTTCATATCGTCGCCTAAATCTACCTCAAAACCGATTCTGTCGTCTCTGTCTGTGTGAATATGGCAAACCGTGCCTTGCTTCGCTAATTCCTCGGAAACCATCTCCATTGACGGCTTAACAGATTCTTCCATAAAACGCTTCACATGGGCGCGCTTAGGGAAATAGACAATATTGCGCAAGCGGCGTTGCCACGGGATTGGGTTACGGCTTGCTGTAGGCGCAATTGTTGCTAATTGCTGGCTATCGCGCTTATAGGCATCCACGCGCAGCGCTTTAAATAACCCATAAATAGAGGCAAGCAAGACCATGGCAAACGGTAAGGCGCTGGCAATGGTGAGGGTTTGCAGCGCTTGTAAGCCACCAGCCAGTAGCATCGTAATAGCCACGACGCCCATCAGCCCAGCCCAGAAAATACGTTGCCAAATTGGGGTATTAGAGTCACCGCCAGAGGCCAGTGTATCGACCACCATCGCCCCTGAGTCCGCCGAGGTGACAAAGAATACCACCACCATTAACATGGCGAAAAATGATAACGCAGAGGAAAATGGGAAATAATTCAAGAACTCAAACAAGGCAAGGGAGACATCCGATTGCACGGTTTCGGCGAGCTTTACCGCTCCTTGGTTCTTGATAAGGTCAATGGCAGTGTTACCGAAGAACGTCATCCACATCAATGTGAACCCAGCAGGCACGAATAACACGCCCATGACAAACTCACGGATAGTACGACCACGGGAAATTCGCGCGATAAACATCCCTACAAACGGTGACCATGATAACCACCAACCCCAATACAGTAACGTCCAGCCACCTAACCAATCGCTTGATTTAGGTTCATAGGCGTACAAATTAAAGGTTTTGGTCACAATCTCAGAAAGGTAACCGCCCGTATTTTCCACAAACGATTTTAATAACAGAACAGTCGGCCCCAGTATCACAATTAGCAACAGCAGCAAGAAAGCGAGACCCAAGTTAAGTTCGGATAAAATACGAATGCCTTTATCCAGCCCTGAGACCACAGAAAGCGTTGCCAGTGCGGTAAATGTGACGATTAGCCCCACTTGCACCATTTCATTCACCGGCCAGCCAAACAAGTGATTTAGACCCGCATTGACCTGCAATACACCGAAGCCTAATGATGTGGCAACACCAAACACCGTACCAACGACTGCAAAGATATCAACGGCATGGCCAATAGGGCCATAAATGCGATCGCCAATAATGGGATACAGTGCAGAGCGTAGTGTCAGGGGTAACCCGTGGCGATAACTAAAAAACGCCAAAATTAAGGCAACAATGGCGTAAATCGCCCAAGCGTGTAACCCCCAGTGGAAGAAGGTCAAACGCATGGCTTCTTTTGCCGCTTCAATAGTTTGTGGCTCACCGACAGGCGGATTGAGGTAATGCATCACGGGTTCGGCGACCCCAAAGAACATCAAGCCAATCCCCATACCGGCGGAAAACAGCATGGCAAACCACGACACGTAACTAAAATTTGGCTGCGCGTGGTCTGGCCCCAGTTTTATTTGCCCATAACGGGAGAGTCCCAGATAAGTCACACTCAGAAGGATGATGGCTACAGCAAGGATGTAGAACCAACTGGCGTTGTTAAACAAGTTTTGTTGAAGATGACTTAGATGAGATTCTGCGACTTTTGGCATCAGTGCGGCAAAGCCTACAATAACCAAAATAATAATGGCAGAGCTATAAAACACTGGGGGACTAATTTTAGAACGAACTTTTTTCGAATCAGTAGCAATTTGACTCATAACAACCTTCTTTTGTTTTATTTTATTTTTGGCATACCAAGAGTGAGAACGGTATGCAACGACCTGTCCTTCTTAATGAAACAATGGATAATTGCGAAAATATTCCCTAAGGGAACGTAATAGAAAGAACAATATAAACGCGTTATACGTGGTGTTGTTGGCAGTGAAAACCGCCGAAAAAATCATAAATGTCGAGTCTTTGCCACCTTGGGAAGTTAAAAAATAGGCGGTTATACTGCCATGATATGGATGAATGATCAACAATAGGGGGAAATAAGATTGATTAAAGGGATGGAATATCATGTTAATTATCAATTTATTAATCATTAAGAATGATAAATTTACATGTTTTACCAATAAGTTAAGGAAGATGGGTGAAAGTCACTATTAACCTGTTGTAAAGTGCGAGTTACTTGATAATAAAAGCGTATTATCTCAATTGACTATCCTTACTCCCACGCCGATTGTAACCACTAAAAGCGGCTTGTTTTTTGTCTAGTTCAGATTGGCACTTTAGACAGAGTTTCACGCCTAATACCGCCAAGCGGCGTGCTTCAGGAATAGGCTCGCCGCACTCTTCACAAAATTTGGCACTTTCACCTGAAGGCAATTGGCCACGTGCTTTCGCAATCGCGTCATCTAGCGTGGCATCAATTTGTTCCTGCACCGCATCTTCATTTGCCCAGCCATTCGCCATGGTACACCTCTAGTTGGTTAATAATTGACCTGGTGTTAATATAGAGGCGAGAGCAGTAATTTCAAGGGCAGGGTTAACGGTTTAAAGATAAGCTCATAAAAATATGATCCATGCCATCCTCATCGTACATTTCCCCTTCAGTTTTATAGCCTAGGCTTTGGTAGAAGGTAATGGCGGTGTGTTGGGCAGAAAGGCCGATTTTTTGATACTGATTTTCAGCGCCATATTGCTGGACAAACTTCATCATTTCGTGGCCTAAGCCTTTGCCGCGGTGCGTTTTTTGCACAGCAACACGTCCCACTTTGATCAATCCAGCATCCATAAATACACAGCGCAAAACCGCTGCAGGTTGCTGGTTTAAATATAAAACCACATGCAGCGCGGTATCATCATATTCATCCACATCAATGTCAGCGGGGAAGCCCTGCTCTTGAGTAAAAACTTGCTGGCGTAGGTCAAAAGCATCTGCGACCAGTGCAGGGTTTGCATGGCCAAGGCTGTGTTTGATTTTCATGGAGAGTCCTAGTTTTGACGTTATAAAATAAAAGAAGGTTTACTATATAACGAGATAGCCATTGGAACAGGTAGGTTTTGGTGCTTTTTAGGATGTAATAGATAAAACAGGCAAATGCAGGTAAAAAACCTGCATTTGGGGTAATGATTAAGTGCGATTGCAGCGCGCTTAGCGTACTTTTTTAAATATTACTTATTCTCTGTTTTTGCATCATTTTCAGCTTTGATGGATTCTGTTTTTTCTTTAACGTCAGTTGCCACTTCATCAGCTTTATTGATGGCATCTGTTTTAACTTCTTGACCAAGTGCAGAAGCATCTTGTTTCAGCTCCTCCGCTTTATTTTTTGTTGCTTCGGTAAGTTCATTGGCTTTTTGTTCACCATCAGCTTTGAGTTGTTGAGCTTTTTCTTCAGCTTGCTTAACAGTATCGCTAGGTTTAGATGAATCATCACAGCCTGTTATGACAGTAAGTAGACCGGCAAAAAATAATGAAGCGATGATTTTTTTGTTCATAAACATACCCTTAGAATTAAATGAGTTTAAAACCATTTATCAGCATTGATACTTATGCTCATATTTTAATATAGTTGAATTTAAGGTTTTAATAAAATGAATAGGCGAATTTTTGAAATATAAAAGTGACTTATTGTTGTCTGGCATTGCTAATTTCTATCTTATGCTGAATATTCATGGTTTTTAATGGTTAAGGGGGGTATTGCACCTAAAGCTCAGAAGACAGGCTAAACTGATGGCATAAGATGCAAAAAAACGTTTTAAATTAGGTAAATAAAAGGATAGCAATATGACGTACTATTATTCGTTTATCATTTTAAAGTTCATTATTGGTTTCGCTATCGTTATTACCCATATGAATTTATCTGGAAAAACACAGCTCTCCCAAATGACTCCGATTGATTTTATTGGTAATTTTGTTTTAGGGGGAATTATCGGAGGGGTGATTTATAGTGATACGATACCGCTGTATCAATATATAACGATTTTAATGATTGGTGTCTTATTTATTAGCTCTTTGAATTTATTAACAAAAAAAGTGAACTTTTTCCGTAATGTGGCGATTGGCAACCCAATACCGATTATTAAAAAGGGGCAATTCATTATGGAAAATATACTCAAGAAAAAAAATAAAATAGATATCATCAATATCTCATCGCGTATTCATGCCCAAGGTATTCATTCATTTCAAGAAATTTACTATGCACAAATTGAGCCTGACGGGCAACTGACCATCATTTGTGATGAAAAAAATATGCCTTCGGTTATTTTAATGAAAGATGGTGTGATAAGAATCAGTGAGTTGGAATCGATAGAAAGGGATGAAGCTTGGTTAAAGCAACAGATTGAATTTCAAGGTATTGAATCGCTCGATGATATTTTCTTAGCGGAGTTCTGGCGTGGTGAAGTTACTTTTATTTTGCAAGATGGGAAAATAAACCGCGAAGATACACATGAACTAAAAAGCATTGCTTAAGGTAGGCAAGTAGATGAAATGCAATGCACTCCATCTACTTGTAATGATATTACTTCTTCAAATCATCATAAAGCATGATTGAGGATTTATTATCAGGGTCGCCGATATAACGAGGCTGAGGTTTAAACTCTGTGCTAAACAGGCTCTTTTCTGGTTCATAACCTGTGTAGTTGAAGCCCGCTAAGTCAGACCACGCGTAGATAAAATCCATCGTACTAAATGGACGGGTTGTTTTATCATTTAAATCAAACTGATGGGTACTTAACCATTCAGGTGATTGCCAAACAAGAAACGGCACATTGTAGATAACCTTGCTTGGTCTGCCTTCACTACGGCCTAACATTTCATGTGGCGGCGTATCATAGACATCTTCCCCGTGGTCAGAGAAAAAGACTAAGAAGCCATTTTCTTTCGAAGAATCAAAGTCTTTAATTAAGGTCGACACCACATAATCATTGTAATGCTGTGCATTATCATAGGCGTTATAGTCTTTGACTTGGTCATCTTTCAGGTTAGCAGGTACCAAGCTGTCCCTTTGCGTAAACACCGCTTTATCTTCAGGGTAGCGGAATTCATAACGCATATGGGTCCCTAGCAGATGCACCACGATAAATTTCTTTTCTGCTGGGTCAGCAAGGGCTTCTTTGAAAGGGTCGAACACCACGTCATCGTAGATACGCGAGCTCTGAGCCATATCATTATTGAGGTAATACTGCTTATCGGTCTGGCGAGAAAAGGCCGTCAATAAAGTATTTCGCTCTGTCATGGTTTGCTGATTGGTGATCCAAAACGTTTTAAAGCCAGCTTGTTTCATCATATTCATGATAGAAGGGCGGGAGTTAAACAATTCAGGCTCAGTCTGGGTCGCAAACGTGAGAATTTGTTGGAGCGCTTCAATGGTATACGGACGCGGAGTCACGACATCATTAAATACCGATAAGTTAGCGGGGTAGTCTTTCGCCAACTCGGCTAACTCAGGGGTCGTTGGGCGCTGATAACCGTACAGGCTCATTCTGTCGCGGCTGGTGGACTCACCAATCACTAAGACGAAAGTACGTGGTGTATTACCATTGGTATCCACAAAGTTCGCAAGTGGTGGAATTTTGCTGTTATCGCGGATCAGTTCTTCCATATTGGCTAACTGATTTTTATAAAGGAAATAACCACTAACGAATTGCCACGGTGCGGCGTAAGCCAGTTTGCTATTCACATAGGAAGCCACATTTGCCAGTGGTCTATCTTGTTTGATGCCTTTGTTGTAATACGGTACACCAAACAAAATGACCAATATCAGCAAGGAAACAACCACATTGCCTTTTTTCGGTATATAAACCGGTTTTAGGCGTGACCACAAGAAAATAGCCACTAAGGTATAGGCAAGAATGACGCCAACCACTTTAAAACTAAAGTATTGTTTGAGGAATTCCCCTGCTTCATTGGTATTGGTTTCAAACATCACAAACATCACGCTTTGTGATATCTGGTGGCCATAAACCACAAAGTAAGCCAGGGCAACCACAGAAGATAGCCACAAGATAACCCCAATAACCCCTGCGACAAGCTTAATTTTCCGAGGGAAAAGAAGAGCGGGGATTAACCATAATGAGCTATACAGCAGGGAATCTCTTAACCCGATACTGTTACTTTGGCCTGTGACGACCACATAAAGCTGCAATAACGATGAGAAATACCAAAAGTAGATTAATAGCCAGAACAGTGATAACCAGCTAAATTTCTCTGTGCGTGTAGTGTTGAGCATAGTGTTTTTAAACTCTTATTTTCTTTAATCGCGAAGTAATATTGAAAAATAATCGAAAAATCGGTGTTTAGATTTACTGGCCAAACTTAAGTTCAATAATAGTTTGAGCATCAAAGGTAAATCTTTAAGTATTTCTTAATCTTGTGTTTTTTTAGCGAAATGGCGTTGCGTACAATCCATTTTAGCCGCTCACCTAGTGGGGTGACTTTCAATTATAGACGATGTTTTATCATTCATAATCTAAATAGTAAGATAACGAATTATCGTTTGTTATCGGGCTAACCGAATTGATATTATCTTTTGTTATATTTATGGTATATAAAAAGTTTTAATGGTTTGCTGAGAAAGGGTGAGAGTCCGTCATGTTAGATAACGCGTTTGTGGCTTTTTTGAGATCATCCTTAACGATTAGGATAGTGCTTTCTATCTTGGTCATCATTGATGGTTCGATGATTTTAAAACCTGTTTTAAGCGCTTATACGGATTACATTGATTGGCGTGAAAATGGTTTTACCGAATGGCTAAAATCATTAGGATTTATGAAATTATTGGATATTCCGCGCTTTTTACTTGGCATTTCACTTATTTTTCTTTCCCTCTTTATGTTAAACGGCGCACGTATCGCGTGGATTTTTTCGCTGTTTTTATTAGGGATAATTTCATTTGTTGACCTACGACTCGCGCAAGAAAATATTCACCAAGGTTATTTTTCTTTGGCCTTATTTATCGCATTAGGGCTATTTTGGAAGCTTTATCATCACCACAGTCTAACCAGTGCTGGTTTTGTGGCAATTACTTGTATTATCTCGTTATTGTTATATTCCATTTTTGGCACTCTCTATATCGGCAATGAATTCCTACCGGTTGTAAAAGATGGCACCACGGCCTTTTATTTCGCATTGGTGTGCATGACGACCGTTGGTTTTGGCGATATTGTGCCTGTGACACTCGATGCAAGGGTCTTTACTGTTACGGTGATTATTTTAGGGATCACTATTTTTACGACTTCAGTGGTGTATGTTGTTGGCATATTGGCAAAAGGCACAAAAGAAATTGTGCGCAAGAGGTTTTCGTATATGAAAAATCATTATGTGGTGATTGGTAGCACGCCAATGGCGGTCAATGTGTATCAAGGGTTAAAAAAACGCGAGCTACCTGTGGCGGTTATTTGCCAAGAAAATCACCGTAGCCATTACCCTGAAAAAGACAATATTGTCACCGGTGACCCAACCAGTTCGGAGCTACTTGCCGCGGCGAATGTCAAACATGCAAAGTGCGTGCTTATCATGACGGACAGTGACTCACTCAGCACATTTGCTTTATTAGGCGTTAGGGAATTAGCAGGCAGCGATAGCACAGTGAAAACGGTTGTCTTGATCAACCAAGAAAGCAATATGGATAAAATCCGTTTGCTTAAACCCGACATGTTATTTTCATTATCGACTTTAGGTTCTGAAGTTTTGATGCAAGTGCTTTGCGGTGAAGCAATATCGAGTGATTCTATCAGTGATATGCTGTTGAACAAAATTGCCAAACCTTAGAATAATAAACAGGAAATCAGCGGCATGCTAAGTGCACAACAAGTCAGTTGCCATCGTCAAAATCGCATTTTATTTCAACAGCTCGACTTTACTGTTCACCCCAGTGAAATTTTGCAGGTTGAAGGGCCTAATGGCGCAGGGAAAACTACGCTTTTACGGATGATGGCGGGGTTACTTAAGCCTGACGAAGGGGATGTGTGCTGGCAAAATCAACCGATTGATAAACTTAAAGAAGAATTTACTCGGCACTTGCTCTATTTAGGCCATAAACCCGCAGTTAAATCGTTACTTACACCATATGAAAACCTCAAGTTTTATCATCAAATGCATCACAAAGAGCCTGAGGGCGAGAGCATATGGCAGGCTTTAGAGGAAGTTTCACTGATTGGCTTTGAAGATATCCCTGTGAACCAGCTTTCGGCGGGGCAGCAGCGCCGGGTAAACCTCGCACGCTTGTGGCTAAGTGAAGCACCATTGTGGATTCTAGACGAACCTTTTACGGCAATTGATGTGGCGGGAGTTGAACGGTTAACGATGCGTTTTCATCAACATGCCAAGCAAGGGGGCATTATTTTGTTTACCTCTCACCAAGCGATGTCAGGGCAATTTGGCTCATTAAAGCTGACAGGGGGAGGTGAATAATGTTTTGGTTATTAATTAGACGAGAGCTGAAAATTGCCTTTCGCAGCTTTTCCGAGCTCGTTAACCCACTGTGGTTTTTCCTGATTGTCATTACGCTTTTTCCACTGAGCATTGGGCCTGAGCCTCAGTTATTATCGCGTATTTCGGTGGGTGTTTTTTGGGTTGCTGCAATTTTGTCTTCTTTGCTTTCTTTAGAGCGTTTATTTAAAGATGATTACCTTGATGGCTCCCTTGAGCAGCTGTTGTTGGCGCCTCATCCTCTATTTATCACTGTTTTCGCAAAAGTCATCGCGCACTGGTTAGTAACGGGATTACCGCTGATTTTATTATCACCGATAGCGGCGCTGATGTTGTCATTTAATGGCGATACACTAATGGTATTAGCTGGAACATTACTGCTGGGTACCCCCGTTTTAAGCTTTATTGGCGCGATAGGTGCAGCGTTGACGGTGTCATTAAAAAAAGGCGGCGTGTTAGTCAGTTTGCTGGTACTACCGTTATATATTCCTGTGCTGATTTACGCGACAGGCACCATGGAAGCCCACAGTTTCAAAATGCCATTAGATGGCTATTTTGCCATTCTCGCCGCATTATTTGCTGCAAGTATTACTTTCTCCCCTTTAGCGATTGCCGCAGCGTTGAAAATCAATATCAGCAATAGCTAAAAATCACGTCATTTATCTTTTAATAAGGGCAAATTATTGCCCTTATTGTTCTTTTTTAGTGATTTTCACTGACTAAGTATCAGCTCACAACAAAACCTAAATTAATAAGATAATCTTACTCATTTTTTGGGTGATTATTAGTTATGTTTTATTTTTTTAGTACAAAATTGGGGTGAAAATAATTTTTGTGCTGAATTTATCAGATTTAATAGTCAATTTAATGCCATTTAAATAAGGTGATTTTTCTATTGTTTTTTAATGAAAAACTTTTTTACAAATTAGTTTTATATTTAAATCAATTCATTAAGTGAAATGCTAAAGAGAGTAATAAAAATGCAGGAGCTAGTCCGATTGTAATTTAACTTAAATTATGTAAAGTTGCGTATATCGACCTAACTTAAATCATAGTGATTAACAAAAATAATGTTTTTTAAGCGTAATTTTATCTATGGATCAATTTTATTTACCTTTTGTTTCCCTACCGTCGCAAAAGCCTCATTATTGAAACCTGATAACACAGATAACCTATTTAATCGGCAGACACAGCAGCAGCAAGCGCAGCAACAACAGTTTGAAGCGAAGGCACCTGATGTCAGCTTGCTTGGCCCTATTGTAAAAGCACAACTGCAATTCCCTGAAGAAACCCCTTGTTTTACGATTGAGCAGGTTGAAATAACAGGGCAGGAAGGGCTACCTCATTGGGTTCCTGTACAACGTTTAGCCAATCAAGCAGTTGGGCATTGCATTGGTATTGATGGTATCAATCTCTTAATTACAGACGTGCAGAATCGATTGATCAGCCATGGCTGGATCACGTCACGAGTGTTGGTACCTGAGCAAGATTTATCCACGGGCACACTTAAATTGGTGGTTTTACCTGGCAAGGTACAAAAAGTTCTCTTTACTGATGGCTCTTCTCAATACAGTACGTTATATACCGCGATGCCAGCACATGCTGGGAACTTATTAGATTTACGTGATATAGAACAAGGGCTTGAAAATTTACAACGCTTGCCGACGGTACAAGCCTCAATGGAAATGATCCCTGGGGATGGGCCGGGTGAAACGCAAATTGTGATTAATCGACAACAGTCACGCTATTGGCATGCGAGCGCATGGGCAGATAACACTGGGTCAAAAAGTACGGGTAAAAACCAAGCAGGTATCATGCTTGCCTTGGATAACCCTACCTCACTCAGCGATCTTTTCTACATTACTGCAACCCGTGACTTGAGCTTTTCAAGCAGTAAAGATACGACGAACTACAGTGCACACTATTCTGTTCCTTTTGGTTATTGGCAATTTGCGACCACAGCAAGTGATTATGAATACACACAAACAATTGCGGGTATGAATGACGATATTCAATATCGTGGGAAAAGTAAGAGCTTAAACTTGCAGCTCAGCAATGTGCTATATCGCGATGCAACAGCAAAAACAACGGCAACGTATGATGTTAACTTACGTGAAACACGCAACTTTGTTCGTGATACTGAAATTGAAAACCAAAAGCGCCGCACCACCTCTTGGAAACTTGGCCTTAATCATCGTCAATATATCGGGCAGTCTACGATCACTGCGGGCGCAAGTTATCAACATGGGACGCGTTGGTTTGGTGCGATGCCTGCTTTTGAAGAAACGAACGATCCCAACTCAAGGGAATATGCCACAGCACTGGCAAAAGTGATGCAATTTACAGCCTCCGCAAGCATTCCTTTTCGAATTTCAGAGCAACAACTGCGTTTTGAAACCCAATATTTACGCCAGATTAGTGACAGACAGCTAACTCCTCAAGATCAATTCAGTATCGGTAACCGCTGGACGGTTCGGGGGTTTGATGGGGAACGCACACTCAGTGCAGACCAAGGGTGGACGTTAAGAAATACCCTTTCATGGGTAACACCAATTCCGAACCAAGAGCTCTATCTTGGCGCAGACTATGGGGAAATTGGTGGGCACGGCACATACCGTAATCTTGGCAATCACCTTGCGGGGGGCGCAATTGGCCTACGAGGGGCAATCAGTGCCGCGAACCTCAGCTATGACCTCTCTATTGGCACGCCATTCTCTAAACCTGACGGATTTAAAACGGATCCGGCGACGTTTGCATTTTCTGTTAACTGGAATTATTAAGGTATCTCAGGATGAATAAGTTATTTTACCGCTTAATTTTTAATGCAGCGCGCCAAATGGTGATGGTCGTTGCGGATATTACTCGCAGCCATCAAGCAGGGCCTGCGTGCCAAACAGAAAATCGTGTTGAAAAAACCGCAAATAGCCGAATCCGCTGGTCAATTAAACCCATTGTTACCAGCCTTTGGTTGACGTTGGGTATGGTGAGTATGAGCGCCTCTGCATCCAATATTAAAGCGGATGGTAATGCACCAGGCAATCAGCAGCCGACGATTGTGAATACCCAAAATGGGTTACCTCAAGTGAATATTCAAGCCCCTAATCGCGATGGGGTTTCACGTAACCAATACAGCCAATTTGATGTTGATAACAAAGGGGCAATCCTGAATAACAGTCGCCACGATGTAAACACACAATTGGGTGGAATGATCCAAGGCAACGAGTGGTTGTCAAAGGGTGAAGCGAAAATCATCTTAAATGAGGTCAATAGCCGTGACCCGAGCCAACTCAATGGTTTTATTGAAGTCGCGGGGAAAAAAGCCGATGTAATTATCGCCAACCCTGCGGGGATCACCTGTAATGGCTGTGGGTTTATCAATGCGGATAAAGCTTTACTATCGGCAGGTAAAACTTTGATTGAAAATGGTAAAATCAAAGGCTTTGAAGTCGATAAGGGCAGTATCAATATTGTTGGTAAGGGGTACAACGGTAATGGCACCAACTATACGGCGTTAATCGCTCGGTCAGTCAATATTAATGCCAAATTACACGCTAAAGATTTAGTAATTACCACAGGGAAAAACACCGTTGCTGCGGATGGAAAAACTATTCTTAAAACAGATAATTCCACCACGGGCGATAAACCTGAGTTTGCTTTAGATGTTGCCGCATTGGGGGGAATGTATGCGAATACCATCAAAATGCGTGGAACAGAAAATGGCGTAGGTGTAAGAAATGCGGGGCATATTGGGGCAGAAGCTGGGGACATCACTTTATCAGCGGATGGTAAAGTGGGGAACTCGGGGGTGATCACGGCAAGCCAAAATATAGCCATTGACAGCCAGCAATCCATTAATAACCAAGGTACTGTTTTAGCTCAGCAAAATGTGAGTCTTAATGCTAAACAGGCCATCACTAACACCGATAAAGGCCAAATGGTTGCAGGGCGTGACACCACCTTAAATGCCGCACAAATCAACAGTGACAAAACCGCCTTACTTGCAGCTGGGGTTGATAGTAAAGGTAAACTAACCTCGGCGGGCTCTTTAACGGTTAAAGGTGATAAAAACGTTACACTTCAAGGTGATATTGTCGCTAAAGGATCGTTAACTGCGACAGGGAGTGAACTTGATCTTTCGTTCTCAAATACTCAAGCTCAAAACATCACGCTGACATCGACAGCAAAAGAAATTCGCACTAAAGAAGCACATCTGCAGGCAAAGGATAAAGCCACATTAACGGCAAAAACAGGGATTGATAACCAAAAAGGGGAAATTGTTGCCAAAGACTTGTCGTTAATTGCCCCTGAATTTATTCACAATCAGCAAGGTAAATTGGTTCAAACGGGTAATTCGAAAAACACGTTACGGACTCAAGTACTTGATAACCAAAGTGGGGAAATTAACCTTGCGGGTGATACCTCTATCACCACCCAGCAGTTGAATAACCAGTCAGGGCAGCTGCTAAATCGTGATGGCAAGGTCGATATTCAAAGCCAAAACTTGAACAACCAACAAGGCACGATTTTAGCCTCTGGCAAGCAGGGGCTCGGCATCAATGCAGACAAACTGGATGGGCAAAAAGGGGAAATTCTGACCAGTGGCGGGCTAAGTTTAGCAGGGCAATCCATGAATTTGGATAATGGGACGACTCAAGCTGAGCAAATCACCTTAAAAGCCAATGCGCTCTCTCATCGCCAAGGAAATCTCCTACAAACAGGCGATAAAGCCATGACAGTGGACGTTGCGACGACCTTGGATAATCATGAGGGAAGCATGTCATCCAAAGGTGATCTGCGCATACAGGCAGATAACCTTGATAACAGTGATGGTAAATTATTCACCAGTGCTAACAAACAGTTAGAGATCACCGCAACCACAAAATTGAATAATACGCAGGGGGTGATCCAAACCGATAAATATTTAGCCATCAAAGCCAACCAACTGGTGAATACACAAGGAAAAATCAGCAGTTTATCAGGTGCTGCATTACTCACCGCAAACCAGATGGATGGCCATAAAGGAACGGTTTTTGTACAAAATTCACTGCGTATTGAAAGCCAGGATATCAATTTAAATCATGGGTTTACGCAAGCTAATCAAATCACTATTTTAGCCAATAACTTTTCTCATCAAGGTGCAACGTTACTGCAAGTTGGGGAAGGGAAAACGGAACTACGCATTCAAAATCATTTTGATAATCAGCGTGGGGAAATCTCCAGCAATGGACAGGTTGAGATTTCAGCCAATGCGTTGAATAACCAAGACGGCAAAATTATTGCAGCGAAATTAGGGCAATTATCCCTGAATATTCAACAAGCATTGAATAATACCCAAGGCACATTGTTAGGTAATCAAGGTATTAAACTTGCAGCAAATCGTTTGATTAATCAATCAGGCAAACTTATTGCGAGCTTTGGCGATAACCAGCTAACTCTTAAGCAGCTAGACGGCGAGAAAGGCGAAATTCTCTCCAAAGGCAAGCTGGCTTTAACGGGAGAGGATCTCAACCTTAATGGCGCAATTACCCAAGCTGACAATATTCAGATAGACGGGAAAAACCTTTCCCACCAACGTGGGAAAATGCTGCAAACGGGCAGTGAAAAAGGCCACATAAAACTGACTCAAACCCTTGATAACCAAGCGGGTAATATCAGTAGCCAAGGCGCTTTACATCTGGATGTGAACGCGTTGGCGAATCAACAAGGTACCGTCGTTGCTGCGAAAGCGGGTGCATTGTTTATTAATGCAAAAGACAGCGTAGATAATACCGCAGGGACACTTTTTGCCGAGCATGATTTCACGTTGAATGCCCCACAATTCACTAATGTGGATGGCAAGGTGATTAGCAAGCAAGGGGACATGCTGATTGTTGCTGAAAAAGTGCAAGGCCAGCACGGGGAAATTGTTGCGGATGGGGAGCTTGTACTGCATGGGCAAGACATTGACTTGAGCGCAGGAAATACACAAGCCAATCACATTCAGCTGACAGCGAAAAACCTAAATCATCAGCAAGGTACAATGACCCAACTCGGTGAGCAACAAGGTTCACTTCTCGTTTCTCAGCACCTAAATAACCAAGCGGGTAACATCAGTGGTAATGGTTCTTGGCAAATAACGGCAAATACGTTAGGAAACCAACAAGGTAAAATATTCAGTGCAAGAATGGGGGCGTTAAACCTAAAAATTCAACAGGTACTGGATAACACGGGGGGTACCTTAACTGGGCGTCAAGGAGTATTTGCTGATACCCAATCACTGATTAACCGCACAGGAAAAGTGATTGCGAGTATGGGGGACATTACCTTAAATAGCCAATCGCTTGATGGTGATAAGGGCGAGCTACTGGCTGCGAATACCTTGAATATTCAAGGTGAAACACTGTCATTAAACCAAGGGATCACTCAGGCTGATCAGGTTTTAATCACGGCAAGCACACTCGAACACCAAAACGGTAAATTATTACAAACCGGTGATAAAGCAGGAAAAATCACGCTGCAAGGGCGGCTAAACAACCAATCAGGTGAAATTGGCAGTAATGGTGACTTTACAATCACAACAGATTCCCTTGATAACCAAGATGGCCAGATCTTAACAGCAAATAAGGGGCACCTATCCCTTGATGTAAAAAATGAGTTAGTTAACAAAAATGGTGCCCTGGTGGGTGAAAATGGCCTGAAAATCACCGCGAATGAGCTGGATAACCA
Organism: Providencia sp. UF-183; assembly: GCF_058246155.1. Lineage (NCBI taxonomy): Bacteria > Pseudomonadati > Pseudomonadota > Gammaproteobacteria > Enterobacterales > Morganellaceae > Providencia > Providencia sp. UF-183. The sequence continues at coordinate 293,458 of NZ_JBSICD010000003.1, forward strand.
ACACGGTAAGGTTGTCGCACGCCATGGAAATAGCACATTAGATATTACGAATAATATCAATAACCAAGCGGGGCTAATTGCAGCTGAACAACTATTGCAGATGCGTAACCAAGCCCTGCAAAACCAGCAAGGGTACATTCAGGCCAATACCCTCAATATCGATACCCAAAACCAGTTATTTGATAACACCGAAGGGGTATTGCTAGCGCAACAAAAACTCACGTTAAACAGCGGTAAAATTGAAAACCAGCAAGGAACCATTCAGTCTGGTAGTGACATGCAGATTGATACCCATGGTGAGCAATTACGCAATACACAAAGTGGTGATAATAAAGGTATTTATGCACAGGGCGGGCTAACGTTAAGCACGGGGGATCTCGATAACGAAAAAGGCCGTATTGTGGCCAAAGGCCAATTGGCGCTTAACAGCCAAGCGTTAACTAACCAGCAAGGTTTGATTGGTAGCCAATCTGCTATCTCGATGAAAACTCAGCAGTTGGATAATACTGCAGGCACGATCAAGGGGCAATCTATCGACCTTGATACCCAAGGCCAGCGTTTAACTAACACCGCCAAAACAGACGAGCAAGGGATTTTTGCTAGCCAAAAACTGGCGTTAACGGTTGGTGAGCTGATTAACCAACAAGGCCATATTCAAGCAGGTGATATCAGAATAGACACACTGAAAAACCGTGTCGATAACTCCCAAGGGGAAATTTTAGCCAGTCTCGGGTTAAACCTAAACAGTGGCGAGCTTGATAACCAACAAGGGCGGATTCAAGCTGGCCAGCAGTTAGTTTTGGACACTCATGGGCAGCTTCTTAACAATAGCAACACACAAAAAAGTGGTGGGTTGTTAAGTGGTGGAAACCTCACGCTCAACAGTGGCAAATTAACGAACCAGCAAGGGCAAATCCAAAGTGCGGGGGCAAGTGCATTAACCTCTCAGGCCTTGGATAACCAGCAAGGGCGGATTTATTCAGGTGGCTTATTGGATATCAATACTCAGAAAAACGATGTATTGAACCAAGAGGGCGTATTGGCGAGTGAAGGGCAACTCACCCTAACAACCAATGACCTGAAGAATCAGCAAGGGTTTGTGCAAGGTAAACAAGGTTTAAATATTGATGCTAATCATATCGATAACCAAAAAGGTACACTCTTAAGCCAGTCTTCAGCACAAATCACAGGCGCCACCCTGAATAACCGCGAAGGAACATTGCAATCACAGGGAAATAGCCACCTGATGATTACGCAACGTATTGATAACCAACAAGGACAAATTTTGTCTGGGGCGGATTTACAGGTTACCAGCCAATACCTGAATAACACCAAAGGTACCCTTCAAGGGCTGAATAACGTTGAATTAGTTTTAGCGCAACAGCTTGATAACCAACAAGGTTGGATTAAAGCCAATGATAACCTGAATATCACAGCAACGAATGTTGATAACCAAAATACCGCCCAAGCAGGGCAAGGGATTGAAGGGCAAAATGTCACGCTAAAAGCGACGGAATTGAATAACCAACGTGGTGCAGTACGTGCAGGGCAAACTATTCAGGCAAATATCGCTCAATCCTTAAATAATAACCAAGGCATGGTATCCGCAGGGTCAGATTTGACTGTTGCTGATAATGCGAAAGGGAAAGCCTTAACGCTCACAAACCAGCAAGGGGTGATTGTTAGCAACGGTTCTGCGAGTGTATCTGCAAACACCTTAACCGGTGAAGGGAAACTTATTGCCCAAAAAGTACTGACATTGGCTATCAATCAAGCATTTGAAAACCATGGGCGCATTCAGGCGGGGGAACGCTTAACCGCTAATTTTGCCCAAGGCTTCACAAACTATGGGTTAATATCTAGCCTTGGTGAGTTTGCATTGAGTACGACGACGGTCATTAATCAGGTATCTGGGGAAATCAGTGGTCACAATACGCGAATCAACGCCAGTGGCAACATCCTCAATACAGGGCTAATTGATGGCACCTTGACCCACATTGTGGCAAAAAAACTCGATAACGTCGGTACAGGGCGTATTTATGGCGATTTCTTATCGATAGCAGTCAATACCTTATTGAATGATAAGCAAGGGGATAAATCGGCTGTTATTGCAGGGCGCAAAGAAGTTAACTTAGCGGTTTCTGAACTGGTGAACCGCGACCACGCCTTAATTTACAGTGATGGTGATTTAACCATCGGTGGTGTGCTCAATGACAAGCTGCAAGCCACGGGCCATGCTAAAAGCGTGAAAAACCACAGTGCAAATATTGAAGCGGATGGCAATCTCACTCTCAAAACTAATCTACTTGAAAATAAAGATATTCATTTAGAGCTGACTGAAAAACCGGTTGAAGTTAGCCGCGAACACTTCGATTGGTACGATTACGGTAATGGTAAGCGTTATAAAATTCAGCCGCGTAATGGTAACCAAACCCGCTATGCGATTAATGATGATGGTACGCTCAACAAAGAAGTGGGTATTCACTATGAAAAATCCAATCGCTGGCGGATGTTTGAAAATGGTAACTGGACAAAAGATTTTTACGAATACGATTATGACCGTGTTGTGTATGAAACACAGGTCATTAAACGCGATGCGGCATTAATCACCAGTGGTAAACACTTAACCATTGACGGGCAGCAACTGAATAATGAGAACTCACGTATCGTAGCAGGCCAAAACCTGATTTTAACGGGTTATGGTCTGAACAACGAAGAAGCGCAAGGCATCCGCCGTATCGTTGAGGACGGTGACACCATTTATCGCTACAAAGGTGGCAAAAAATGGAAAACGCGTACCAGCACGTCAAAATACCAAGGTATTAATAGTGAAGAGGATTTACCGCTGCATTTACTGGAAGTAAAAGAGCAAGCGGGGGGAATTAATAAAACTCACTTGGATGGTGTGAAAGTCAACCTACTCGATGGCGCAGCGGATACCGTGTCTGAATCAACGATAACGGATAACCAAGGGGCGTTGCTGGCGGAAACCACATTAAAAGACGGTAAAAATACGCCTCTTGAGCTTGCAGCAGGCCAACAGGCTGAAGTAGCGCAATTACCGTCAGTTTCAGCAAAAACTGACGTGAGCGACGATAAAACCGTTGGTGCGACAGCGCAGGCAGGTGATGCCAATGTGGGGGATGGTACTGACGTTCAAGGGGTAGGTGATGCAGGTGCAGGGGAAAATATCACGGCAGAAAAAGCGCCTCAAGGTAAAGATAACCTCGATACCGTGATCAGAACCGTTGGGCCAAACACCCAATTACCAGATAACAGCCTGTTCAACGTCATACCCGGCACTGACAGCCAATTCTTGATTGAAACAGACTCACGGTTCACTAACTACAAAAAGTGGTTATCCAGCGTTGATATCGTCACCAATGAGCAACTGCATAAGCGCTTAGGTGACGGTTATTATGAGCAGCGTTTAGTTCGTGACCAACTAATTGAAACCACAGGTCAGCGGTTACTGGGCAGCTATAGTAGTGATGAAGAGCAGTATCGTGCCTTGCTAACTAACGGTGTGGCATTTGGTCAACAGTTTAACCTAACACCGGGTGTTGCACTTTCGCCTGAGCAAATGGCTAACTTGACCAGCGATATCGTATGGATGGTGAATAAAGAAGTCACCTTGCCTGATGGCCGTGTTGAGATGGTAAGTGTACCGCAGGTGTATGTTCGTGCACGCCAAGGCGATCTAAACGGCAATGGAGCACTACTTGCAGGGCGCAATGTGTCTGCCAATATCACGGGCGACTTGCTCAATAGTGGTGAAATTAACAGCCGCGAATTAACGGATTTACGTGCAGAAAACATTGAAAACAGCGGGCGCATTCAAGGGAAAGACGTTCAACTCAACGCATTGAAAGATATAAACAATGTGGGTGGTGAAATTCGTGGTTTAGATAGCGTATCACTCTCAGCCGGGCGCGACATTCTCAGTGAAACTGCGCAGCGTGGCGAAGGCAATTCTCAATGGCTCGACCGCCCTGCCAGCATTTATGTTACAGGGGATAACGGCCAACTGACCTTAAAAGCCGTGCAAGATATCAACTTGATTGCAACGGATGTCGGCAATTTAGGCGTAGAAGGTAAAACGTCCATTATCGCTGGGCGTGATATCAGCTTAGAAACGCGAGATGTGAGTTCGGCTTTTGATTACACGCATAATTCAACGAATTATTACCGCGGCGAAAACAGCATTGAAGTGGGCACCCAAATCCAAACTAAAGGGGATTTAACACTGTCGGCTGGGCAAGATCTCTCCGCTCGCGCAGCGAATGTGTCCAGTGGCGGCGAATTAGCTGTGAATGTGGGGCGTGATATTAACCTGACCTCTGGGGTGGAAAGCAGTGATTATGCTAAGCACACCAAACACACGGACAAAGGTTTTCTATCGAGCACCACCAAAGAAACCCATGATGAAGTCAACGAGCGTACGGCAATCAGCACGACGTTCAGTGGCGATAGCGTCAAAATGAGCGCAGGTAATGACGTCAATATTCAGGGCAGCAATGTGCTGGGAACTAACGATGTTACCGTTAATGCGGGTAATCAGCTGAATGTCACCACGTCTGATGAGGCGTTACATGAAACGCACATGTCGAAGACGAAGAAATCAGGGCTGATGAGTACAGGTGGCTTGGGCTTAACTGTCGGGTCAACGTCTCAAAAAGTCACGACTGATAGTGACAGTAACTTGAAAAAAGGCAGCGTAATCGGCAGCTCCGCAGGTGATGTGACACTGGAGGCTGGTGGTTCAGCGAACATCCATGGCAGTGATGTGATCGCCGCGAAAGATATTAATATCACAGGCAGTGATGTGAATATTACGGCCGCTGAAAATAGCCGAACCGATATAACGACGGTGGAAAGTAAGTCTAGCGGCCTCACGGTGTCATTAGGTGGTGCTGCGGGCAGTATGTTAGACGGTATGGCGCAGACAGCGAAATCGGCGAAACAGGAAGACGATGGCCAATTAGCGGCACTTAAAGGGATGAAAGCGGGTCTACAAGGTGTTCAAGCAGAACAAGCCGGTGAGTTGGCTGGGCTGAAAAAAGGCGGTAGTGTCACCGATGCCTTTGGTGTGAACGTGTCTTATGGCAGTAGCTCGTCAAAATCCACGACAAAAACGCAGCAAAATACTGCATCTGGTAGCAGCCTGAGCGCTGGGGACAATATTAACCTTACGGCCACAGGTAAAAAAGAGGGCAGCCAAGGCAACTTGGCAGTACAAGGCAGCCAGTTAACCGCAGATAAAAACATCACGTTAACGGCAAAAAATGATATCGACCTAACCAGTGCTAGTAACACGCAAACAGTGGATGGTAAAAACTCAAGCTCAGGCAGTTCAATTGGTGCGGGTATCAGCTCAGGCGGTTGGAACGTCAATGCCAGCGTCAATAAAGGCAGCGGTTTCGAAAAAGGTAATAGCGAGTATTACACCGATACACAGGTGGATGCAGGTAAACAACTGACCTTGAACAGCGGCAAAGATACCACATTAACAGGTGCGCAGGTCAGTGGCGAGACAGTGAAAGCCAATGTTGGCGGCGATTTAACTTTATCGAGCCAGCAAACCACCGACAAATACGACTCGAAGCAAAAAGGCGGTAGCCTGTCGGGGAGTATTGGCACAGGGTTGAATACCAC
>NZ_JBSICD010000040.1:0-10897 GCF_058246155.1 Providencia sp. UF-183
GTTTATAAGGTTCATCAGGTGCGGAACTCATCGAGGCGCAGGCATAAAAGCCTATTAAGACGCCGGATAGATTTATGCAAGCCAACAATATTATTTGTATCAGCATTGCAAAAACGGGAGTGGTCATAGATCCTAACCATGAATATAAGCACGACTTTGGCGTGAGCATCCCAAAGTTTTTCATTATACTGGATTGGTCTTATTGTGCTAGGGCGTTTTGAATATCGGCAATGCGCAATGTGTAAATCAACGAAGCGCCTGGTGGAACCGATGGTGGGTAACCTTCATCGCCATAGGCTAATTCAGGCGGTACCACAAAGGTGATCTCACCGTGGTTTTGTAAATGTCGGATCGCTGATTGGAACAGCGGTGGGTAATTATCAAGCGGTAGGGTCAGGGATTTATTTTGCAGATTCATATCACTGACTACTCTGCCATCGAGTAACGATTCTTTGACCACAATGCTGATCACATCGATATCTTGAATTTTGCCTTGTCCTAGATAATTAATTTTGTAGTCATAGCCCATAGGGTCTGACTTCACCTCTTTTTGTTTTTTCCAATCAGTTAAGAAACGTTTCGCCAAAGCCGCTTGCTGAGTTTTTTGCTCACCTTTATTCTTTTCTATAGAAGCTTCGGAGGCAATTAGCGCGGTGTGTAGCTCGGTGGGTGAAAGTTGCATGCGTCCTTCGATGACATCCGAGATCCCCGCAAGGTAAGCCTGTTTATCCAATGATTGTCCGTAGAATTGATTGTCTTGATGAATGGTGAGTGCATCTTGACCAATGGCGATACCCGTGGCATAAGCTTGGCGTAATTGGTCATTTTTTTTCAGTACATCTGCTGTAAAGGTTACTGAGGCTGAATTTGTGGACGGGGCTGTATTATTTTTTTGAGCCAATAATTGTAGGTTGTTGTTAAGTCGCTGAATATCAGCTTGCTGCTGCTGAAGTTGTTCTCGGTATTGCTGCTCACGACGCTGACTAGCTTGCAATTGTTGTTGCATCATTTTTATTTTGATTTGGGGTAATTGTATACCCGTTTTTGAAAAGGCATCAACGGTATTATCTGCTTGTTGAACTTTGCGCACTTCATATTCTAGAGCGAATTGAAGTAACCCCGTTAGATTATTATTTTGTGTTTCACTGTGTGCTTTTGGAATAAAGTAAAGAGCACTAGATAAACTGAGTAATAATGTCAAATGACACTTAAGCGATGGCGACACTGCCATAAAGGCCCCTTAAATAACATATTAAATGTAAAATGCCTTACCCATAAACGGCTAGCTTATTGACCAGCCCTATTTTCAACAATTACTTATTAAAAACAAATAACCCTTTGATTATTTATAAAAATAACCAATTTACCATCAGAATAACAACATTACTCAAAGATCAACTATCCATCCAATTTATCATGCTGGATAATTAAACAATTTTATTTTATTGCTTAAATATAATTATGGTTGTGAAATAATTAATGACGCATTTGCATGAAAATCACCTTCTTGTAAATCACTTGGTCCTGGATTAGGTGTTTTTACTAAAGTAAATGTAACAGTATCGCGCCCGACCCCATTACGCAGATTAGAATTAAACCCCTCGAAAGGTGCAACCACCTGCCCTTCGTGATACATTTCAACCCCTAAGCCAGGCTTTGTTGTTGCAAATGCAGTGTTTGAAAATGAAGCTTCATTAGCACTTAATGAAACCTTGATATTTTGATTTAACGAAGTGTCATCACAATCATACTCCAATTCTTTTTCAATTTGATAGCGTGTTTGTGAGCCTACAGTAGAAATTGCTGTTTTACTCACTTCGCCAAAATCAACATCAATGAGTTTATCATCATTAATAACACAACTGCCAGTCGCTAATATTGCTCTATTGGCAGCTACAAACGTCCATGTATAATCGTAATTACCTGCAGCAGGCATACTATGAAAATTTAGTTTCAACTCTAATAATACATCACCAGGCTCAATAACTAAATATGGTCCAACAGGGTATGGGGTTTTATAAAACATATCTATATCAACAGGAACCCAACCTTGAGATGACGAAAGCTTAAAGACATTAATTTCCGAAAAATTAGGGGCATTATGCCTGTTATTATTAACATAAACCCCACCAGAAAAGCCTTGAGAACTCAATTTGTCACCAAGTTTTATACCTAAACGTCTGATATCCAAATAATCAACATAGGTTCCTGGTGATGTATTAAGGCACTGTAGGTAATCACCCACATTAGCAAAAACATTCTCTAATTCTGTAATATTTGAATCAATTGGAATTGCAAATGTCATATCAAAATTAACATCCTCAAACTGCTCTCCTGTATATAAACTTCTGCAAATAAACGCATGAGAGCTAAATGAAAACATTAGCAGCAAAAATAAAGTAAGAATTTTCATACTTCCGCCCAAAATGAATAATTAATCATAATTTAATATAAAAACAGCTGTTGCTTTAAATGTTCCTAAGCCAATTGTCTTGTTTTTTATGGCATCAAGCTCGGCTTCGACATAACCTTGAAAATTTAAGATATTGCTGCCATTTTCTAATAAATATAACGGTGTCTCACTGTTAATTGGGAGCAACTTGCCCGCTCTATCCAAAATACCTACACCGACACGTGTTGCCACGCTATCAGTATCTAAGGCTAAAAGCCCGGGTAAAGTCGCATGTTCAGTCCCCATAAATCCCACTCTTACCCCTTCACCAATCCCCACTTCACAGTCAATAAGGTGAATACTAAAAGGCTCTGGGTGGGTGCGTGTATTGATATACAAGTACTTATCCACAATGGTAGCGAAATCAACTTCAATTTCTTCATCACCGGGCATCAAAGTACAAGGTTCGGCTATCAATGTTCCATGCACATAGACATCGCCAGAGGCGTCACTGATGGGTACATAGAGTCCACTGATAACAGAAAAAAGAATGCCCACGCCCACTGATAAATAATATGAAGACAATATATTCATATTTAGTCTCCCTCCCCTCCTGAGTGATAAGCGTTAGTCATACATCAACTCAAAAGAAATCAATGCACGGTAAGCGCCGGCTTGTAAGTCGCTAGCGATTCGAACTGGCGTAATAAAAAAGCTTAAGCTATCTTGCCCCGGTGATAACAATCGTGGAACACTGCTTTCACCCAGCGGGATCTCCCGCCCTGCTTCATCACTCAGTTGTAATCCAAACCCTTGCGCGCCCACTACTTTCGCAAGCTGAGGGTAAAACGGCACTGAAGGTGCAACAAAGCGCATTTTGACACCCGGTTGCTCGCTACTCCACGCCACACTACCCGTTTTGATATCGCGCAGTGCCGTTGGTGTCTCAATGCAATCCAACAATTCAATGTGGAACGGTACGGATTTCCCCGTTTGCCCCACTTTTTGTAAATCTGCCGTTTCAATATTGCCCATGTCCACCGATTGATACACTGATTCCATGGCAATTCGACATGGGCTTTCTGTCAGCGAACCAAACACATACAGCTGACCACTCGCACCTTCAACATTCCAATTGCCGTCTGGACGATAGAGAGTAGCATTACGATCAGATGCTTGCCCCACACTACTCCATAAGCTGAGGAACAATAGACTGCTCACCCAACCCAAACGGTAATGTTGATGACAGTTTGCTGATATCGCCATCATGCGGCTCCTTATTATTTCTTCTCAGGCACAACCGCACATTGGTTGCTCTGGCATTTAAAATGTAGTTTCAAACGCCCGCCGTAGTCGTTGATATAGGTCAACACCGGTGAACTGCCCAATTGAGCACTGGACACGCCTAAGGCATGCCCCCCAAAAGGAGCCACCATTACGGCATCAAATTGCTTGGTGATAGGCGCATTAGCGGTAGCCGCGGCACCAATAATGGTGACGTAAAATGGCGTCGGATTTTTGGCAATATATTGGTCGCCTTGCTTGGTTAGCGTCAGCTTCTCTTGCCACGGTTGATTCATTTTTTCCGTGTCACTAAGTGCAATCCCAGACGGGCGGTAAAATAATTTAATTTTGCTTTGTAATGCCAACTGTAATACGTTTGGTTTATCACTTTTCGGTGGAATTTCACGCAAATTAAAATAAAATAAGCTTTCTCTGTCTTGCGGTAATGTTGCAACTTCTGGCAGCGCTTCAATGCGCACTTGGCTAGTTTTTCTGGGCTCTAAACGCTGTACCGGCGGCAGCACCACAAACGGGGAAGACACTTTTTGACTTTTGTCGTTCTCAATCCACCCTTGCGCCAAGTATGGCAACTGTGAATTTTTGTTACTAATGGTCAGCGACACGCTTTTTTGCTCACCGTTAAAAATCACGCGGGTGCGGTCAAGCGCTATTGCTGACCACGCTTGGCCTGCATACATGACCGATAACAATGCAGTTGCCATCAATAAACGTTTTGGACTTTTCATTTTCATTCGCTGTCTCTCTTAATTATTCTTTCACTTTGTCAAACGATGGCGGGCGCGAGGTTATCGGCTCACACTGCAATAATAAATTGGCACTAAGCGCGTCAAATTGTGCAGGGAACTGTAATTGACACTGATCCTCACCAACCCACTGTACTACCATGATTTCATTAGGGTTGATCCCACTGATATACGCTTGGCCGTTATCATTCATGATGCCAGTGTCCTGCCCACGCTCATTGCGAATTTGCGCACCAAATGGAGGGAAAGAACCATCAGCTAAACGCACTGCGACCATCATCTTACGACCTGACAATACTTCGAACTTACGGTAGCCAATCGCCCCTTCCGTTAAGGTCGCTTGTACCACCGAATCGGTGACTTCAGCGTTATCCGGTAGTTTATTCAAATCAATTTTGACTTTATTGCGGTAGTAACTGTTCACATCAGGTACCACCGCTTTACCAAAGGCATTCGAGTTTACGACTGCGCCGCGCCCTTTCATTGGGATATCACTGATACCATCGGTATCAATCAACAGACGTGTTCCCCCCATCGTAGACACGCGGTGCATATCGACACCTTCAGGAGTAAAGGTAAAGCCACCTTGTGCCCCTAGGCCAAATGCGGTGTAACCGTTATAGGTGTAACTCACATTGGCGGTTAAACGTGCATTGCTACCTTGATGAGTAACATAGGCACTGCCCGTACCGCCTTGGCGCGCACTTCCCGCACTGAACTGATACGACGTTTGGTTATCAATGCGATCGTAATAAGTTGCACGGTTAGTCGTTTCACTGTTATTAGTTGCAATCGAGTAACCGATATTTGCCCCGTTACCCCACGGCACTGATAGCGACAAATAGGCACCGTCATCATAGGTTTCGTTATACACATTGCGATAGGCTGACAACGATACGTTAACGTTTTTCACTGAACCAAAATCTATCGTTTTGGTGAGCATCACGTTGTAGCGGTCGCTATCTGGACGATCCCAATAGGTTTGGTGGTTATAGTTCACATAAGTTGATAATCCGATATCACGGAAGTTTTTATTCAAAGAGATAGTGTACATTTCTTTGCTACCACCGCGACGTTCACCACTATCCTTGGCAGTCAAATAATCCGACATGCTCATAAAATCACGTTCGGAGAAGCGGTATCCCGCAAACTGCACTTGGCTATCGTAATCATCAAAACGTTTTGAATAGTTGACGCGATACGAGCCGCCACTCAAGCGATCTTCACCTGGCAAACGTGCGATCGACTGCGTCACATCAAAGGAAATTGCCCCGAAGGCTAATAAATCACGCCCAATACCGGCCGCGAAAGCATTGTAGTCTTGGCTATTGAGGCTGCCGCCAAACACTGACCACCCGTTGGAAATACCCCACGAGAACTCACCCGTGGCAAACACATCACCACTGCTACGGTGCTCGAAGGTGGACGGTTTACCCAATGATAGTTTGTAACGCACTGCCCCCGGGCGGGTCAGATATGGAATGGTGGCGGTATCGACTTGGAACTCTTGCACCGTGCCGTCTTGCTCTTCAACGCGCACATCCAGTTCCCCGCTGGTCGCATCACTCAAGTCTTGAATACGGAACGGGCCCGCTGCCACTTGCGTTTGATATAAAATGCGGCCTTGCTGGCTAACAATCACCGTAGCATTTGTAGTCGCCACTCCTGAAATCTCTGGTGCATAGCCACGTAAGTTTGGCGGTAACATGTTCAAATCGGAGCGCAAGCTACCGCCCGTAAAGCGGAAGCTATCAAACAGGTCAGAGTTAAGATAATCTTCCCCCAACGTCAGTTTGGCACGCATTTGTGGGATTGCGCGATAGGCATAGAACCGGCTCCACTGGAAATCCGTGTTTACTGGATCACCCGAGCCAGTCGCATGGTTTAAACGACTCTGCCAGTCCGCACGTAAACGCCATGCGCCCGCATTCGCCCCCACCACGCCATTACCATTTAGGGCATAGGTATTGTGGCCTTTTTTATGTGGACGGTTAGTTCGTGCAGTAACGTTATAGTCCAGCAAGATACCAGGGATCCCTTCATCCCATAACGATGGAGGATCCCACGTGGCGGTGCGGTATTCTAAATAGGCTTGTGGCACGCTAAGGTATAGGGTCGATGTCGACAAGTCTCCACGGGTTTCTGTGCCCGGGATACTAGCCAAGTCCACACAACTGCCGTCATGCCACCATGTTAGATCTTTGATCACCTCGTCTTTTAACCCCAACTGGCTAACAATGTCACCAGTTAAGCAAGCTTGGCTCTCATTAGCATCGGTGGCTGACGGGTAAAACGTCACTTTTTGTTCAGGTAATGTTTCCTGATTAAGTTGAATTTTCAACGGATAACTGCCGGGCATGATGTAACCCGCACGCGAAAATTGACCTAAGTCGATATTTTTTTTGTCGTTTAAATCCAACAATTCAGTGTTGAATTGCACTACATCCGCCGCCATTAACGGGGATGAATAAGGCATGAGTGCTGCCATCACAGCAAAATAGACCGCACAAGGTTGGTGATAAGTACGCGACATAAAAAAATATCCCTAGGCAAATGAGCGCCAAACCACAAAAGAATCAGTAATAATCAATTTTGAAACGCAAAAGCGTTTGATAAGATCCCGCTTGTAAACGCTGATTGTTTGTCACCAGTTGCAATTCGTAATTCAAGGTCATTTTACCGGGAACAATGTCTTGTTTAGGTAGCGGTTTTCCTGCAATCACCGGCGTCCCTTTGTCATCACGCATCGCCAACTGCACCCCTTTGGCTTCACCCATCACCGTAAAAAAATCACCGTTCGCGGGTCCATCAAAGGTCATTTCAAAGATTTGCCATTCATCTTTGCTGCTGGGGTAACGTTCCCAACGGCAATCCACTAACTGAATGTTGAACGGTTTTGGTGGAGCTTTGCCAAATTGTTTCAGCACGCTCAGAGGAATAACGCCCATGTCAATCGTCTGATCACGAGACTCGGTTTCGATTGCACAGGCGGTGTCGACAATTTCCCCATACATCGAGACTTTTCCCCACCCTTGAGAGGGGGCAGAAAAAACGGATGCGCTCGCGCTCAGTATTCCGAAAAGCACACACAGCAGTGCGTTATGTTTTTGCCATCCTTTCACAAAGCGCCTCGACTATTGGTGGAAAAAACGTGAGAAATAGTACTGCTACCCCTCACCGCCAAATTAGTTGTAGGCTAACGTGAAATTAGTCACGCCTTCGAATTTCCCCAGAGGGATAGCATCGACAGCAACATTGTTACCACGCATAAATGCACTGTATTGCAGGGTGTTACTACCTGCTTGCAGCTGGTGAGATTGTGAGGTAGAAATGCCCATATCGATTGCGTTGCCGTTAGTGTCTGTAATTTGGATACCGACGTTACCCACTAAGCCTTCATCTGAGTTCAGACCGGTCACACCCAGTAGCTTCGAGTTAAAGGCTGCGCTAGCACCGCTGAAGGTGATTTGCACTTTGTCGTTGTATTGCACGCCTGCATTATCTGGAAACACACAATCTTCTAATTCAATGGTGAATTGTTTTGGCGAAGACGCGCCGCCGTTCGCCAACACAGAGTTCGCTATTTGGCCTAGGTCAACCGTTTGGTCAATGGACTCTGAGCTAATTGAGCATGGTGCATCGATGATTTCGCCTTTGAAAGTCACTTTGCCGTGACCTTGGTTAGGCTCGACTGCAAATGCTGAAACACTCATTGCGCCAGAAATCAAGGTTGCAAAAATAATTTTTTTCATAGTTTCCTGTTTCCTCTACACGAAAGAATAATTAATAAGTGATAATAAAAAGCAGGCAGAGTAACGCCCTGAGATGCTCATTCATTAAAAAACATACATTCTCCAATGTCGGTTGATATTTAAAACCAGTTTATTTTCAGCAATGAAAATAAACAAAAACCACAACATAGGTACAAAAGTGCCCTTAGTTATCTCACGGAGAAAACCATCATTAATAAACCAATAAATTTTATTTCTTTGTATTAAAGATGAATAAACAGAAATACCCCTTTAAACAAAAGAGTTAAATAAATTTACCCACCGTCTTCATATAAAATATAATCATTATTAGAAGCATTCACTACTGGGAAAAAGAGCGTATTGTATTTTTCATAGGTTGCCGACAAATTTTCTTTTAATCTTAATGACGCATCCACAAAAAAACGGTCAATTGGCATATCTAAAATACGCAATAAAGGCACCAAAGCCACGGCATCAATATGGCAAATACCACGCTCATACCGGAGAAACTTGTTGTTGCGAGACATTCAAGAGCTCTCCCAGCAGCTTACCCGTCATACATCTCATTTTACGTGTAGTGTGAATTTGGTGACCAATGGCTAAAGCTAAACTTAAGTGTTGTTTTGGAATCAGCTCTTCCTGATGCACATCGTCTTCTTGCTTAACATCCTTATTAAGGTAAGAACAATTTTCACGCTCCCCCCCATACTAACCCCCCTCTCATGAGTAAATACAAACACAACAAAATAAAACAATTTGTCGCCTAGTCGATGAGAATAACTTTAATGCCTATCAAAATAAAAGCAAATATCACAAAAAAAAGCAAAGGCAGTATATTAGGTTTATTTTACTCAATTTGATTGTTGTTTAAGTTTTTAAATTCATTTAAAAACAATTAATTAGATTCAACCTCACTCTTACCACCTTGAATCCATCATTTAAAGCCAGTTAAAAACACCAAAAAAACTCAATTATGATTAAAAAATAAATATTTAATTCTAAAGATAATAAACCTTCATAGACCTCACTGTGTGCTAGCAGCAAATACAACTTTTTGCTTTATTTTGTTGTTTTGCTCAACAAAATTAGGACACTTTTCTGAAGACGTTTTCATATACCACAGGTGATAAATAATTATTTTCCGTGTGTAATCGCGTTAAATTGTAATAACTATTGTGAGCACTGTTGCACATAAAATAGTGGGACTGAGTTTTCGGTCTGTAATCCACATTGAGCAGAAAGATTCAACTTTATTATTTTATTTGCAACAGTGCAGCGCATATTCGATAAACCAACGATAAATAGTTTAAGCACGCGGTAGGTCAAAGCCGCTCTATTTCTAGGCAACACCCTTCTCGTCTTTTATACACTGCTTTATGTATATTCCCAGACCTGCAAAACTCTTATTTCAATATGATGACGGATAGAACCGCTTCATCGATAACAACCCCATCGATGAATGGCACCACACAGCACTACGGGGTTGCTGCCAGTGGACGTCATGAAATCCCTCGCCTCAATAGCACAATTTACGCCAACTATTCCTTGCGATTGGGGGAGGGCAAACACCGATTTTCGGTCTCATGACATTGTGACCGGAGGTGGAGACAAGGTCAGTTATCGCGGTGCCCACGCAGGAGTCAGATTGAACTTTCCCCTGACTGACGTCACCACCTTGGAGAGCAGCGTTCGCTATCTTTACACAGCGTTAGATGCTGATAGTATCCACGTAGATGGCGATATGGTGCGATTTAACACCGTCACATCCTCCCGAGTCCAGCTCAGTGAGACCGTGAGTCTAAATCTTACGGCCACGTACGAATATGAATTTGACAGTCGAGCCAACGCGCGTATTCACGGCTTTTACATTGAGGCCCCAAATGAGCAAGGCGCCACTGGGATTATCAACGCTGGGATTAGACTCACGCCGTTTGACAATAAGGATAATTAATTCAATATGGGTATCCAAGGCTATACTGGCAAACGAGAGAGGATGAGCATGACCCTATTGTACCGATACACCTTCTAACTACACACGTTCTCTGACCTACATTTTCAATGTGGGTCAGGGACGATGACGGGAGACGTTTCTACCCAAAAATACCGAGCTCGTGTTTGCGTGTCTTTCATGTTTCTCGGTATAGTTTAAATAAATAACTTTGCCATGAGTCTGCTGATATGTCTTTACTCTTGAAAATTTCTACCTTTGTCTTAGTTATCGGGGGGATATTTATTTTGGCATTAACATTCACCCGTACTGAGAAATTGGATTTAATGACGGCTATTAAGAAAAATGTGAGCGATACCCTAGAATACCCTACAGCTGCTCAATTTCGCAATATTGTCCCCTTTTTTTATCAGAATACCGCCGATGGGGGAAAATTATATTATGCCTGCGGGGAAGTTTATCGTTTTGATGGACATATTGAGCCCAGTGGATTTAAGCGATTTATCGTAAAAACCTATGAAAAAAAGCAGGAACGTATTGATGTTTCCATCCCGCTCATTGAGGGATATGAAGAGATATTTAACCCCGAGCAATTTGACCAAATCTGGCGAAAGTACTGCCGATAATGACGGTTCGCTCAGCTTCAGAGAGGCCATCCATTTAGGGATAGGATAGAGTTCTACGCTAAGCAATCCAAATTGCCTCATTAGCCGCTCCCCCTATAGCGTGTCATTAACGTTAAAATGGATGGAATTAA
>NZ_JBSICD010000041.1:0-10717 GCF_058246155.1 Providencia sp. UF-183
CGGCACCAATAAGGAAACCGCCCATCGCGCCACCGCCAGCAGCACCGAGGGTTATCCCTATTGATGTGCTCATAAATTATTTGTTCTCTTGATTTAATAGAAGTCCACCAGCTACAGAAGCTAGTGTGGGTTAATGAATTCAGTTGATATTTAGGTTAAGTTAGAGGTTCAGCCCTATGTTACTTACTGAAGGAATGGCTGATTAACTTCTAAAAAATAGGAATACCATGTCAGAAAAACTACCACATCCAGAATATGAACCATCCGAGGCGGCATACAGGCTTATAGTTGAATTAATTAGGTCTGGTGAATATAACCGCACTAACACGAGCTCTACATCTAGTGTCATTATTAAAACTTTTGATGAACTTAAGGCTCATTTTGAGAAAAATAAAAAAGACACTAACTTTGATAATATAAACTAACAAATGCGTTTTTAATGTCCTGAGCCAATCTCTCCATTGGCTCTTTTTCCATATGAGGTCTATCCATAATTAATCGAGATAAACAATTAGCAGCAACCAATTGAATATCAGCGGGTAAGTCTTCAAATTTCATAACTACCTCTCTTAAATAGAAAAAGGCCACGCAATGCGCAGCCTAGATATGATTAATTACAATTACTTAAGCGAAGCCACCATTAACTCGAATTATTTGTGAGTTTATCCAGCTACCTTCTTTGCTCACTAACATTGATACGACATTAGCAATTTCTTCAGGGGTTCCAATACGCTCTAAAGGGCTTAATTTAGCAATTGCAGCAATTTGATCTTCATTTTTACCATTAAAAAATAAATCAGTTCCTGTTGGCCCCGGAGCGACAGCATTAACAGTTATATTGCGACCCCTTAATTCATTTGCAAGAACATGAATTAAGCCTTCCACGCCAGCTTTTGATGCAATATAGGGTCCATAAGTTGGAAATGATTTTGCAATTACACTGGTAGTAAGGGCGACAATCCGCCCTCCATTGACAATATGCTCAGCGGAATTAGCAAGAACAAGGAAAGCACCACGTAGGTTTGTACTAATGACCTTATCAAATTCCTCCAATCCATCAGGGGTTATTTTAGCTAGTGGCATTATTCCCGCGCTATGAATCACAACATCGAGCTTACCCATGAGCAGCATGGCATCAGAAAACAACCTAGCTACATCATTCTCGTTGGAAATATCAGCTTGAATTGCAACAGCACTTCCGCCTTTAGCCTTAATTGTCGCTACAGTTTCTTCAGCACTAACTACATTTCCTGAATAGTTAATGATAACTGTGTAACCATCTTCAGATAACTTTTCTGCAATAGCTCGCCCAATACCTCTGGATGCTCCAGTAACCAATGCTATTTTATTTTGATTTGCACTCATTATTACCTCGAAATTACGCAAGAAAAGTTGATAGCGTACAATATCCAGCTTTCTGCTCAACATCAAGTTGTGCTATTCAACTGAATTACAAACAATATTTGCCCCATTGCTTGGTATAACCGAGCATATGAAATTAACTTAAAAAAATTACGTACGATAATGTTTTCATATAGTTAAGTTACAGGTTAGTATTTTTACAAATGCAACCGTACATAGTTTTTGCCATACGACCAGTTTATTTGGTCATAAAAAAATAGCTTCTTAAATAATCGATGCTGCCACACACCATTTTCTTTACCATATTTAATAAATAATGGAATATCACGAAGTGCATTATAAAATATAGTCGCGTGGTCATATCCCATTACGGTAATATCTATATAGGTTTCATTCCGATTGACGTAGCGACCATCCACCATTAGATTAAATATATACTTCATAGCTTGGTAGCCATCGGCTTTTTTGTTGGCCCTCTCTATTACAGCCTTTCTTTTTTCATTGGCTATATAAGCATCGTTAACAGCCTTTATGTCGTCGATAGTCATATAGGTAGCCCTTGGAATAATTTTTGGAATATTTTGTTGCTCGAAATGGTGTTGTGGAGGCATACGCTGAGAGTGTATGCGTTCAGGTTCCCCATGGCGTGTGTGCTTCTATCCTGATAAGTACAGATAACCCATGCGAGTTAGCCAATCAGCCTTGGCATTCTCCACAATGGAAACTCTACTCGCTTTAATGCCGCTATGTGCAAGATAGAAGCTAGAAAATAGAGTTTTCATTATGTGAACTCAATCGCTTTCATAAATTTACCTTAAGTGAAATTGATGGTATAAGTAAGTTGACTAGCGTTGCTTTAGTTACTTTCTGCTTATTGATTCACTTTATAGCCACCACCTTCGGGTGGTATTTTTTTGTCAAAAATAAAGCCCCACCAAGGTGGAGCCTTATTTATACATCGCACATATTATTCATAAACATTTTGTGATTTTTTTGGTAATTAAACAGTCTAACTGATGTTCGTTGAATTACCTTTGTTCAATGATAATAGACTAAAATTTAAACTTATCCTTTGATGACTGTCACGTTATGACTGTGTGCTTCTGATATCGCTTTCTGTTATTTATGTTCTGCCGTTGAGTGGTCGCGCCGCTCACATACGCAACAATGGCGATTCAAGTATTGCTCGCCCTCAAATTTATCACTCAAAGCTATACCATCTGGTAAAAGTGCCCATGCAACATAAAAACTATGAGGGCTCATTATCTCACCTGGTGAATAGTAAACTCCGATAAAGCAATCATCTTCATCTTTATCGACTTGAATATAGCCGATGTGCCAACCATCGCACGGATTAAGCACAATGACTTCTCTACCATCTAAATCTTCGGTTGGTAATTCGCTGGCTGGCCTGAACGCTAATTCGGTAGGTATTTGCATTGATGAGCCTCAGAAAGCAAAAAAGCCGCACTAGGCGACCTCTTAATAATTATGTAGTTTAATCACTCTGCACTAGCAACACTGTATACACGGTACTATTCATCTATCCGAAAAAATTATTTGTGGTTAATGTTATACCCAATTTTCCATAAACAAGACCAGTAATGAAACGACAAAAATCACCACTAAATATTGCATCCCAACCATAAAATCTAAAAAACGATTAACTGCTTTCACAAATCCCTACTTTTTCACATGAACGACCGAACAAATTGTAACCAATCAACCCACCAAAATCCATATAAAAATAAGAGAAATTACATGGCAAAAAACCCGTCATTTCTGACGGGTTTGATTAGGGTTGATGTTCTTACAACTGATGTAGTTCGCAAATTAAATATAGTTCACTATTGAAATTGTACAAACTCAACTCTTCAGCTACTAATTACTTTACCCAATGTGGAATAGCGACAAATAGAAGAACTAATACCAGTGCAGCTACCGCTACCTGTAATACATTAAAGATCCCCATAAATACAATCCCTTTATGACTAATAATTGTTTACTACTTGGTTGTTATATAAAAGTAGCAACATTTTACGCATTGTAAAGAATTGTACATATCAAAAGCAAAAAACCCGACATTACTGACGGGTCTATAGCACAATCACAATTCAGGAGGCTATGGTATATTTCCACTTCGGGTAGGCATTCTTTTCAGGACTATTAATTCAATTTGTACCCATACTCTGCACATTGCTCAATAACACTGCGATACTTATATTCATTATCACCAACAAGGACAACTCGGCGTAAGTCAATGTGATCTATGGGCTCAGGCATTGAAAGGAGAAAAGGAATTGCCTCTTTATTTGATTTAGCGACTGAACCGCAGTATGCATCATACGGATTAGCAATCATTTTCCCGAGGTTGAACTTTGCAGATGCTGGTAATTTAAGGTGTTTTTTTATTAAGTTAGTTACCTTAGTCTCTTCTTCCTTAGTTAGGCCTCTTTCCGCTGCTAAAGTACTACTCGATACAACCATAATCGAGATAGCCAGTAATGCTGAAAATAATTTACTCATTTAATTATCCTCCATTAAATATAAACATCAAATATCTATTTAATTTAGGACGCTAATATTAATAAAGACTAAATAATGAGGCAATCAAAAACCCCGCATTGCGAGGTTTCATTCTATAAGTTCGGTTACAACGTATTCACTCTTATCACAATAACATCGAATTTGCGTAGCGCACTAATACTTTTTTACCATCTATCGCTTTTACGTTGTTAATAACCTCAGAATCCATTTCTAGGGTTACACCCAGCATGGCTAAGCAACCGTCAACAAAACCTTCAGCAACTTGCATCATTTGCCGAATTCGCCCCTCGCTCATTTTCCATTCCTTGGCAATATTGCGTTTTGACACCCCATAAAGATAATGCAAAACAATTAATTCTAACTCTTCCTCTTTTCTAACTTGCCGTAGCTTCGCAATAACGCTATCAATAATTATCCCGTCATCATCACTGCATGACTCTCTTGATGGTTCTTTGTTTGCAATTAGGCCTTTAAAGCCTGCAGCAATATGGGAATAATCGATGCCCGGATTATCACTCGTCCAACCTGCCCATTTTTGTAAAACCAACTGAATATCTCTCATGCAAAAAGTCTCCTGCGTTCCGCACAACGCATTAACCGAAAACACCCAGACCGATTGAACGGTCTAGGAATCGAATTAAAAAAATTAATTGACTACCGTGCTCCCTTTCCCATCCGTTTGGATCCTTATGCAACTCGCTGTGGTGAATGCGACATAATGGGATAGTGAACAAATCATGAGCCTTAGTGCCCATTCCACCCTGACCATGACCGATTAGATGATGTGCTTCGTGCGCGATGGAATTACAGACACAACATGGTTGTGATTTTACCCACTGCAGGTAGTTATCATTAATCCAGCGCTGTAATTTAGGTTTCAACATTAAGCTAGCTGGTGGCTCGGGGTTGATGGTTAAATTTAATACAGGTTTAGATGCCCGTTCATCACTAACCACGTCGCTGAGGTATTGGTCAGAAAGAGAGATAAGGCCTGATGGTTGATGCTTTAATTCATCAGGTAATGTCGTGATCAGCATTCTGCCATTAAACAAATTTAGGCTTGCTCCTGGTCTAAACATCACAGCCTTAACTTCGGGAATAATGATTGAGCTTAATATCCATTGGTGGCTCATGATATTTTCTCCACTTCTGCATTGAGGGGCTTTATCTCAATTTCAAATCGACCGCCCTTTACGACTTCATGCCATTCAATGACTGCACGCCTAACCTGAACGTCATCACTCCAAACACCAGCATGCGTTAATGCATCAAAAGGCGCTTTCAAGTAATTATCAATATCCATTCTGCGCTTGGACGGTGGGTACATCTTCACAATGACAGATACATGCTCAGTAATTGCTTTCGGTCTTTTGCGTAGCTGTTCGTAGATAGCGGCCATTGCATTTGCACGGAACGCCCGCCCCTTTGCACTGATTAACGTTTTACCGTTGATGTTCCGCCAGCAAGCGTTAACACTAGGAGGAAAAGGTAAAATTAGAGATATTGTATTACTCACCAATTACCCCCTTATTCCATACAGTCACTGCCATTGGCTTATCATTAACATCGGGACCTTTAGCACCGCAGCTATGGCAACGAACGTAGAACCATGTTCTATAGCTATGACTCTCAACTGTCGTGTCAGAGCTATAGCAATAGCGGCAAGTCTGAATTTCAGGCATTTTGTTTTTCACTATCTCACCCCCGCCAGTAACTGATCTAATTGCTTAAGAGGTTGGCTTCCCATATCGCCTATGTAAGCTTTTTCAACAACTTTAATCCCACACTCGAATTGAGACTCAGGCTCGCACTTCTTGATTTCGTCCACTTTTTTAGGCTCGGCTGGTGGCTGCGATTTAAGCTTTGCCTTGGCTTTTATAGCCTGCTGGCGCTCTTTTTCTTGTCTCTCTTTCTCAATTGACTGTTTTAGTTTGGTGATAGCGTATGGCGTCACTTGATAATGGCTCATTGCTTGCCCCTTACCCTCCTTCTTCATTTCACCAAGGTATTTGACGCACCCAAGATCAATCAGGATGACAAGCATTCTTCTGGATAATAATTTGTGATACCCACACTCACCTTTGAGGTGATTTGTGCTAAAGGTGTCGAATTGACGACCTGCTTTAATTATTTCAATGCATTGTTGGTAAGTGTCACGTCTCATGCTGCCACCCCCAAAATTGCTTTGCCTATTTCCATTAAGCGATTCTTTGATACATGCGTGCCTACTGCCTTTGGTTCTACAAATGGACGCCAAATAAGAAGAATCGAGCCCTTACTGTTGCCCTTTTTCTCTTTTCCTGTGTTGGGATCAATAAAATTAATACGGCCATCGATGATAGTTCGAACTTCATCAACGCTTTTTAGCGCCAACGAGTACCAGGATGTTGATTTATCCGCTGGCAATAACATCACTATTGGCTGGTTTTGCTTTGTACATTGTTCCGCAGCTTTAGCGATCCACGGTTTAATCTTGCTATAAGGCGGGTTACACCATATGGCGCCACAACTTACCCAATCGATTTCCAATGCATTCTGTTCTATGGTGAGGAAGTATGGACACAGGGCATTTTGTTCATTTGCAGCAGCATCTAACCAGAAACCAAATTCAAGTGTTAAAGCTTCAAATAACCATTGAGGCGTTTGCCAGCAATCTTTATCCTCTGGCGCGGTATTACTTGAATAAACAGCCATTAGATAACACCCCGCTGCTGGTGGGGCTTCGCAAACATACGAATACGTTTATAGCGTTGCTGAACATTAAAATGCTCAGATACGGAATTTAAATGGTTGAATTTTCTGCATGCAACTAAACCACGGCGGGAATCATTCCAACAGCCACGCAATTCACGAATAGCCCACCAGCGGCGCAATTGATGAAACATGGCGACTAAACCAAAAACGTTAGCCCCGTAAATTTCCTTAGATTCACTACGCATCACGCTGTCACCTCTTTCGCTGCTTGCTCTGCTGCCTGTTGCCAAATCCCCTTCCATGCCGAACGCCCTGCAAATTCATTTAGGCGACCTAGCCCACTTCTGCTAGCCATTTCTTTGGCAATCTCTTGGATCCTGTTAGCTGGCTTCCAACCTGTTGAGAAAATTTGAGTAAATACTGTGTCACGCTCAACTGTATCGATATGAACAACCACCTCACCCGGCTTCAGCCATTTACCGTTAACACATGCAGGTCGGCCTGCTTCATGCCATTTTTGCGCTTTTTCAAAGTACTCCATGCAGTTCTCAGGGCTAAATAATGTTTTCGGGCGCAGATAGTCACTCATTTTTGAGTCATTCAGCCACTTGGCTGTGGTGTAGTCAGTCACCAGAATTAAATCATCAGCGATATAGTTTTCAGCTAGACGGGCTCTGATATGGCCCATAGTGGTTTTCCCATCCCGATAACTTGAATTCGTGACTTTATTGAAATGTTCTAAAACAATCTGTGCATAGTCTGGCTCAGCATGAGCCTGACAAAAAGAGTTACTCTCTGTTGTAATCTCTTGAGTATTCTCTGTAGTACTCTCTGTAAGATCAGGGCAATTTGCCCCGTTCGATGGGGTCATTTTGGTATTATTCGAACGTTTCATTTTGCGCTTATCGATGAGGTTATTTTGACCTGTTCGAACACCCTTGGATGAACTGTTCGATGGGTTCAATTTGACCTCATCGGATAACAACGCATGTTCATAATTTATAGAGTAATAATTTGTGCGGTCATGGGTGCGTTTATTGATTTGCTCAATATTTAATACGCCCAACTTTTTTAAATTGTTAAATGCACGCTTAATTGTCGATTCAGAAAAATACGGGAACTGTTCACGCCATTCTTCAATAGTGTTATAAATCCAGCGATGTCCCTCATGGTCAACGCCAGATGAGGTTTCTGATAGCCAATACTGAACTTGCTGAAGCAATAAAGCCTCATTCAAGCCCAAGCGTACCGCCAACTCAGGTATAACAATCTGTGGGCGTGTTTTAAGTAGTAACAAGCTGCTCATTCCATCACCCTTGTGAATTCGGCTTTAAATTTGTACAAAGGGGCGAAGCATTCATGTTCATAACCGTCACGCAGGAATATGACCCACTGTTTGACTCGGTCATAACGTATGACACGAACACCCCGCTTATCCAGATAAATGCGATTGAGATTATTGGCATCTTCATTGGACATGATCCCCTCTCCCGCAATTGGCATTAAATTCATCTACCAACCACTCAACAAACTTGTAGTTGGTCTCCTGCCGCCCTTCTGGTACCTTTAGTTCATAGACAAAACGACCATCACGGATAGAAACTCTCACTTGCGTTCTACCGCGTAAATTCGTTACACTGCTCATGCTAATTACTCCACACAAAAAGTTGTTAGCAACCGACGCTCGGGACCGCATATCCTGAGCGTCACCCTTTCTTATGTAATTTGATGAATGCATTTATAGCCCCTCTAGTACTAGCAATCGCCCTATCTAATAATTTCATGATGTGATTTTCTTCACTGCTATCCACCCGACCATCTTCTAGTGACTTATCCAGAAACACTGCGAGCTCACCCCGCTTTCCCGCTGCTCTTGACATTAATCGGAACAACTCAGGTTCATCCAGATCCTCTGGCTTGATTTTTTCCACCAGCAGTAAATTTCTTCTTTCCGCGCAATGTTCAGTAAAAAAGTTTGTGTTAGATAAATCCTCCATAGCGAACAAATCATCTAACTCAAAGAACCGACAGCCATTCTTTTCATACAGCTTGTTGTTAAATGTGGTTTCACTAATCCCAAGTGCAGCCGCCATCGCTGAACGCCCACCGGGGTACGCCTTACACATCTCTTTCACGACTTCTTTTAATGTTTGTTTGCACATATCTACAATTCCGTTGTTTTGTTTGTAGTTAACTCGGTTAGTTGGTTTTGCTACTGTTCTGGTAAAGCTCTGGGTTAAATCTCAATTCACCTTTCGTTCTGTAATCAGCCTCCATGGCACGATTTTTCGGAATTAGTTGATTTGGTCGTTTTTTCCATTGGTAAAAAGCTTCGGGGCTTATCCGAAAAAACTCAGCAATTTTATTAGTTGTTCCGAAGTATTTTTCGATCTGCTCTGTAGTCATAACACCTCCTGATTTCTAAGTTAAGTTAGATATTAATTGTTAATTTATATTTGGTCAATAAAAACTAAGATAACTTAGGTTTGTATGAAATGGACTTAGGAATGAGTAAAACTGAAAACACCATCGGAAGCAGAATAAAAGCTTTGAGAGACATCACTAAAACCACCCAAAAAGAACTTGGGAGGTATTGTGGCGTGTCTGATGTTACAGTCGGATATTGGGAGAGAGACCTAAATGCCCCGCGAAGTGATGCTCTATTGAAATTAGCTAGATATTTCAATACAACTGAAGCGTATATATTGTACGGTATTCCATCTAAGCAGGCATCCAACATAATCACGAACGCCCAAAAAGTGCCGATTTTATCTTATGTCCAAGCTGGCAACTTCACTGACTATGCACCAAATCAGATCTACGATGATGATTTAGAGTTTATAGAGACAACCCTTAAAGTATCACCTCTATCATTCGCCCTGCGCGTCATTGGCGATTCTATGACAAACCCTTACGGCTTACCGTCAATCCCAGAAGGGTCAACAGTTATTGTTGATCCTGAAGCTGAGGTTGTCAGTGGTAAATTTGTTGTCGCTAGATTGCAAGGCTCTGATGAAGTTACAGTAAAACGTTATGTTGTTGATGGCCCCAACAAGTTTTTAATGCCACTAAACCCTCGATATAACAACATCCCAATCAACGGTAACTGCGAAATAGTCGGCCTCGTTCGCGGTGTTCAATACGAGCTATAACCTCCCTCCTTAATTTTAATCTAAGTTTTCTTAGATTTTATATTGACACAAATCCTAAGTTGAATTAGTTTATATCTAAGACAACTTAGGAGGTGCTCAATGCAAACTAATTCAAATGAACCAATCGTCACTTTTAGCGTTGCTATGTCGCAAGAAGATGCTGCGGCATGGATTATGGAAAAAGCAGCTGAACTTCAAAAGCTGGCGGCACTTAAAGCTAAGCAAGTCGACCTGCAGCGGCAGCTAGAAAAGCTCGATGAGCAAATATTCGATCAGTCTGAACTTTGCCGGGTCATTATTAATGCTTAATTGAGCTTGAATTTATAAGTTAGCTTTTAGTTGGTGAATGGCGAGTGATGATCGCCAAACGGTTGGGACAAGATAAGCAGCCTAAACGTCCTAAGCAACATATTGGATATGACGTACGTTGATGGAACGGTCGGCTACGATGAAAAACACCGAGGCACTGAGTGGGAATAACATCACCCACCATCAACTAAAAGCTGACTTGATATTTTAACTGTGTGGAGTGTTTGGCATGGGAATGCTTATTTTAACCCGCCGAGTCAGTGAAGAAATCAGGATCGGCGATGATATTAAAATTAAAATCTTAGGGGTCAAAGGAAACCAAGTGCGGATTGGTGTCGCTGCCCCCGAAGATGTATCAGTACATCGTGAAGAAATTTATCAGCGTATCTTAGCTGAAAATAGTATTGCCACTGCTAGTGATTGACCTTGTAGTTTTTGGCGGTATCGCACCGCCCTTTTTCATAATATATAAGGCCACTGATATTCAGTGTTCATACTAGGTAAATATATTCATTATTTGTCAGTGGCTTTATTTATTATTTAATTATTTTTTTATATTTAGCCAACACCAAGGAATTAATTCTCTTTATTAAGAGACGGACTCTTATTATCTAAATTTTGTGTGGAGTATTAATTATGTCTAATGAAAAAAA
>NZ_JBSICD010000042.1:0-6602 GCF_058246155.1 Providencia sp. UF-183
TGACGGCATTTGTACACAGGCCGATGCCACAATCGCATCCACATTGGTGTTCAGCCGCTTGGTGATTTCCACTGGCGCCAGCGGGTCTTGTCTGCCAACCGCTAAATTATCGGGGATTTCCAACGAAATGCTGTCCACCACTTCAATGCCTTCGCTTTCAATATACTCAATCACCAATTGCGTCAGTGGCTTCATGTACGGCGTCAAAATAGACACTTTTTTGGCCCCAATGGCATGCAGCCCATCCACTAATGCCCCCGCACTGGTCACTATCGGCGCGGGATGACCATTATCCACCGTGCATTGGTGTAAACGGCTTTCAGACACGCGGTGATACCCTTTCCCCATACTCATGATAGCAACCAAGCAGGCGTAACCGAGCACATCCACCGCCGCATCCGAGAGCTCAAGGGCACAGCGGTCGCTGTCGGAATCCATCTTCGCCAATTCGTCTTTGGTCACCTTTTTCATTCGCATACGACTGGAATGAAAGGTAAAACGTTCTGCAAACTGGGCTTCCCGCGCTCGCAAAATCGCGGGAATTTCGGTTTCCATGGTGGTGTTCGAGGACGGGACAATCTGCCCAATCCGAAATGTGCGTGCCAGACTCATCCTTTTTTCTCCCCAAACGGTGCATCGTTATCAGTCGGGTTTAATTCCTCCACACTTTGCCCCTCGCCATAAAAGCGGGCAGCACTCAGTGGGCGGCGGTTCACCTGTAAATCAAAGATATCAAAGCGGTTATAGTGCCCCGTAATATCGTGCATTTGCCGTGGTTGAATACAGCGGTTTAAATCAATCTCGCCGTACACAACCCCTTCTTTATCAATCAGCGGTTCGCCAACCACGCGGCCATCTGGGCCGATAATGCCCGAAAAAGCACTGTTTGGACGGGCTAACAGCTCACGTGCCTCAGGGTGGCTCTCGGACATTGCCTCGATAATCTCCTCAGACACCGTCGAACACGAAACAATGGTGAAGACCTTACCTTCAAAGCAATGTGCGGATGCTCTTAGACGGATGGCCTCCGCCATGTCGTAGTCTTTGGGTGCCACAGGCAGCGCAATATAGCTGGCAATGTGCACGAGCTCCCCTTGCGCCAGTAACGCAAAGCGCGCCAAGGTGTTGGTGTTTTCCCCACACGCCAACGCCCCCAGAGGCCCCACGCTGGTTTGGTGCACTTTCAATGACGATGCATCCCCGTTCGCCCACGTCAGCTTTTCTGCCCACGTTGGCACCAATTTGCGGTGACGACCGAGAATGATGCCCTCATCGGAAATGGCCACCAAGGTGTTATACAAGGTGGCGATGCCGTGCGGGTTGCGCTCATTGACCCCAATCACCACATTGATACGGTGGCGTGCCGCGGCGTGAGCGATTTTTTGAATTTCCGGCCCCGGCACTTCAATGGCGGATTTGCACAGTTTTTCAAACCACGGGCTGCCGTCAATCGGGTTCATCACCCAACTCCAATACGGGTAGCCCGACACAAACACTTCCGGGAACGCCACCAATTTGGCGCCGTTGTCCGCCGCTTCTTCTATCAAGCGGCACACTTTATCGACGGTGGCGCTGGTATCGAGAAACACGGGCGCCGCTTGCACGGCCGCCGCTTTAAATTGTGCTAAGTTCAACATGGCCTTGCTCCTTGTTTACACCGCAACCACCGGGTGGCGCAGCTCACCAATGCCTTGCACGTATGCCTCAATCACATCCCCCGGCCACACCCACTCTTGCGGTGAACGCCCTGCACCGACCCCTTCTGGTGTCCCCGTGGCAATGATATCCCCAGGCTCAAGGGTGATACCTTTGCTGATGTCTTCAATCAACACATTGACGTTAAACAGCATGTGGCGGGTATTGGAGGATTGCTTGGTGACCCCGTTGACCTTCAAGCTTAAATCCAACGTGTGCGGGTCAGGGATTTCATCCGCCGTCACAATGCACGGGCCAAACGGGGCGTAGGTGTCTTGCCCTTTGGAGTAAATCCATTGCCCCGCACGGCGGCAGTCACGGGCGCTCATGTCAATCATCAAACTGTAGCCAAAGACGTAATTTAACGCGTCTTTCGCCGCCACCCCTTTGGCACGCGTGCCCATAATCACCGCCAGTTCCACTTCCCAATCCAACTGCTGAGTAATTTGGGCATTATGTTCAATCGCATCCCCGGGGCCAATCACTGTGGTCGGTGGCTTGGAGAAAATAACGGGCTCTTTCGGCAGCTCTTTGGACGTGTCCAAAGTACGGCTGGATTCCGCCACGTGTTCAACGTAGTTCAACCCAATACCAAAGATGTTTTTACGCGGGCGCGGAATAGGCGCCAAGATTTTCACGTTTTGTACCGGCCATGCGGTTCCCGCCGGGAATTGCCCGTCGTAGCCATTGAGCAGCTCAGTCCCCGCGCGCACCCCTTGTGGTCCTAAATCGATAAAGTCCAACATATTGTCTGGCAGGTATTGCCCCTGCTCTTCGGCAAGGCGAGCCAAGTCCACCACTTGGTGGTCAACAATGGCGCCCAAACGGGTAGCGGCGGTCACATCAGAACGGTAAGTTATTAAGCGCATGGTGTTTTCTCCTCAGCTCACAGCGCCTCGCTGTCAGCCTGTTTCACGTAAAATCGGTTAATCGATATCAATAAAAAGTCAAATAAACACATAAAATCAATTCGGTAGCGCAAGGTTATCGAGGGTGTCTGGCACGCTGCTTGCCCCCGGATTTCATCTTCTAGCCGGTCACGGTTTGGTGGCCGTCGTTGTCCACCAAAGCCTCTTCGTAATACAGCCCCAGTGACTGCATCACCGGTAAGTCGTTAAAGCAGAACAGGCACGCATCGTCCGTTTGCGATGTGTTCACGTGCTCATGGAACATCCACGATGGCACACAGAAAATGTCACGTTCTTGCCAATCAAAACGTTGCCCGTTGATAATTGAATACCCGTGGCCTTTTGCCACTTGGTAAATAAAGCTGCCCGTGTGACGATGGGCTTTGCCCACAAACCCCGGACGCAGCAATTGCATGCTCGCACCGATGGTCGGCATCACGTGCCCGCCAGTGATGGGGTTGGTGTAGTGCATCAACACATCATCAAACACCGAACCGTCGGCCACCTTCGCCGCGCGACGCAGTGCCTCATACGTTGGCCCCCACTGGTATTTAAACAGCGGCGAATAGGGTTTATCCCAACCGATATCGTGCGGGCGCAGCGCCGTGCCGCCCCACATCCCAACAGGGTAATCAATGGGGCGAGTGTGGGCTTGGTGTAAGTCAGGGTGGACTTTGTAGAACCCCGCTTCCAACGCATTGACCAGCGGGATATCTAACCCATCCTGCCAAATGCACGGCAAGCCGTCTTCCGCCACGCCGTGCTCATGCCATGTGCCATTTGGGGTTAACACAAAGTCATTCGCTTCGAGCATCATTTTTTGCCCTTCCACGATGGTGTACGCCCCACGCCCTTCCATAATAAAGCGCAGCGCTGAAGACGAGTGCGCATGAGCCGAGGCGGCTTCCCCCGGGTGCATCACTTGCAAGCCGGAGTACAACCAACCCACGGCCGCCGCCACGTCTTGGCGACCCGGGTTATTGAGATACACCACCCGGCGCCCCGCTTTTTCGGGGGTGACCAGCTCTACCGAACGTAATACGTGCTCACGCAAGTCACGGTAGCGCCATAACACTGGTACCGAAGACGACTGCGGCTGCCACGGCTCAATCTTGTTGGCTACCGTCCACAGTGCCCCGGTTTTCAAATCCGCGAGCTCTTGGTAATACGCCACAAGCTCAGGGGTGTCGGCGACATCCGCGCGCCCTGCAATACTTTCGCGGTATTGGTCATGGGATTTCTGGTTCATCGGCTCGTTCTCCTCATTCACAGGGCGACTAGCGCCCGCTGGATTTAACTTGCTGTAACAGTTGTTGACGCCCGTATTCGTACGGCGCTGGCCATGTCACGTCCCAGCCATGGCGGGCACACTCATGCAACAGCCACGCAGGGTCAGAGAGTAATGGACGCGATAACGCGCATAAATCCGCACGACCCGCGGCAATAATGCTGTTCACTTGGTCCGCATCGGTAATTGCCCCCACGGCGATAACCGGGATACCCGCTTCATTGCGCACGCGGTCAGCCATCGGCGTTTGGAACATGCGCCCGTACACCGGTTTTTGTTCCGGAGAGACTTCCCCAGAGGAACAATCAATCAGGTCTGCCCCTGCTTGCTTCATCGCTTGCGCTATCAACACCGCCTCATCCACCGTGGTGCCCCCCTCCACCCAATCGGTGGTGGAGATACGCACCGCCAACGGTTTTGACCACACTTGGCGTACCGCCTGAATCACCGCCAGAGGGAAACGCAGGCGGTTTTCAAGATTGCCCCCAAAGCCATCGGTGCGCACATTGGTGAGCGGCGATAAGAAGCTCGACAATAAATAGCCGTGACCCGCTTGCAGCTCTAACCAATCAAAGCCTGCGCTGTCAGCCCGTTTTGCCGCCGCCACAAATTGGTCAATCACGGCCGCCATTTGCGCTTCCGTTAAAGCCGCTGGCGTTTGCGACACGTTCGGTAGATACGGCAAGGCAGAGGCCGAGACAAGCGGCCAATTCCCACTCGGTAACGGGTGGTTTTCCTGCTCCCACCCCCGCTGGGTTGAACCACGGCGCCCTGCGTGCCCCAATTGAATGCCGATTTTGGCAGCACTGTTTTGGTGGACAAATTGCGTCACACGCTGCCACGCCGCCATCTGTTCATCATTCCAAATGCCCGGGCAACCTAATGTTGCGCGCGCATCTGGGGCAATGGCGGTCATTTCGGTCATCACCAGCCCCACACCACCCAAAGCACGGCTGCCCAAATGAACCGTGTGAAAATCCCCCACCACGCCGTCAGTGGCGCTATATAACAGTGTCGGCGAGGCCACCACACGGTTACTCAAGGTGATATCTCGCACGTTAAACGGCGTCAGCATCGGTGGTACCTTGCTCGGCGCACCCGCTTGCGCGGCAAACCACTGCTCGTAATTATCCAGCCACGCCCCATCACGAACCCGCAAATTTTCATGGGAAATGCGCTGAGAGCGCGTGAGTAATGAATAAGCAAACTGCTCAGGTGCTAAATTTTCATAGCGGCGGACATTTTCAAACCACTCGGTTGAGTTACGTGCCGCATTTTGAATTTTCAGCACTTCCACACTGCGCACCGCTTGGTAATGTTCAAGCCCTTTGCGCAAATCGCCGCCTGTGGTGTTTAAGCTTTCACACAGTTCAATCGCATCTTCCAAGGCCAACTTGGTGCCCGAGCCAATGGAGAAGTGGGCGGTGTGTGCCGCGTCCCCCATCAATACCACGGGCACCTCTTTGCCTGCTGAAGGCTCGGTCCAATGCACCCAGTTATCGCAAATCACCCGCGGGAAACGTATCCAAATCGCCGCGCCGCGTAAGTGCGCCGCATTGGCAATCAGTTTTTCCCCGTCCAACCACGGGGCAAACAGGTTTTCACAGTAGGCAATGCCGTCTTCTTGGGACATCTGGTCGATGCCTGCTTTAAGCCACGTTTCCTCGGTGGTTTCGACGATAAAAGTCGATAAACCTTCTTGGAACTGGTAAGCGTGAACTTGGAACCAACCGTGCTCATTTTCGGCAAACAGGAAGGTAAAGGCGTCGAAAATCTTTTTGGTACCTAACCAGACAAAACGGCAACGGCGCGGGTCAATGTCCGGTTTAAAAACGGTTTCATAGCGGGTGCGTACCGCGCTGTTAATGCCGTCAGAAGCTATCAGTAAGTCCGCGTTGTACTCGCGGGCAATGGCTTGGTCGTCGGTGACTTGGGTTTCAAACACCAACTCCACACCCAGCTCAAGGCAGCGGTCTTGCAAGATATTGAGCAGTTTTTTACGCCCGATGCCGATAAATCCATGCCCGCCACTGCGGTTGCAGGCGCCGTTAAAATGGATATCGATATCGTCCCAATGGCTAAACTCGTCGGAAATAGTCTGGGCAGACACCGGGTCAGCTTGGCGCAAATTGTTGAGTGTTGCATCCGAGAACACTACGCCCCAACCAAAGGTATCAAACGGGCGATTGCGCTCAACCACCACCACACGGTTTTGTGGGTTTTGCAGCTTCATTAGCAACCCAAAGTACAGCCCAGCGGGTCCCCCGCCAATACACACAATATTCATGAAAATTCCCCTTTGCTTATACCGTTGGCTGAGCCGTGAGTGCCTGATGTAAGGCCTCTGGAATTGGAATGGCTTGGTGCGTGACGAGCGACGTGGTGACGTAAGTTTGTGTCACTTGCATACGCAGTTCGCCCTCCACACTGACACAGCGTTGGCACAGCGTGAGTGACTTTCGGCCAATCCGCTCAACCACCAGCTCTAACAAGACGTCATCCCCCATGCGGCTAATGGCTTTAAACTCAGCCTCTAAGTGCACGGTGGGTAACCCAAAACGTTGTTCGAGGATATAGCCCGCGAACCCTTGGGGGATCAGCGTATCGACCCAACGCTCAAGGAGATTATTGAACATCACGAAATATTGCGGGTAGAACACGATCCCCGCGGGATCACACTCAGAGAAATGGATCTTGTGGGGCTTAGTAAA
>NZ_JBSICD010000043.1:0-6268 GCF_058246155.1 Providencia sp. UF-183
GGTTTGGGTGTAGGTGGGCCATAACTGGTCGAGCAGGGCATCATTGTGGTTTAAGCCAAAGCGCTGCCACACGGGGGGAAAGTGGGTGGCACGGTGGTCGAGTTTTCCTAACATTTGTTGGAAATCGAACTGGGCATTCAGGCGCTCGGCGGCGCTGCGCTGGTTATCCACGGCGGCAAATGCCAGCTGCTGGCTGTCATTCATCAATTGGCGGTTGGCAAAATACGACACCGCCAACCCCACGCCCCATACCGCCATCGCCGTGGCGACCGTGTATTGCATCACACGCTGCGGGTTGATGCCTAAGTGTGACGGTTGCAATGACGGGGCAATGTCATCTTGCACGGCAAGCAGGCTTTTCCAGCGGTTATCTTCCTGCCACGTATGGGGGTGAAGGGCCTCACTCGGTTGGGTGACGGCGGTGCTAAATGCTAACCCCGCAAAGGGCAGGCGACGAATGCCTGAGGTCAATGGGGCTAAACGAATGACTAACTCTTCGCTGCCGCTCCCCCGTAAAAACTGCGCCAAAATCAGCCAATAAGTGTGCGTTAGGTTGACAGACAGGGCTTGGGAGCCATGCATTGACAACAGCGGAACCAGCTCACGCAGGGCGGGGGTGAGCTGCTCGGGTTGGCCGTAAGGCTCGGTTAAACACAACACCGCAGGCGCATCGGCACTACAAAGCTCGGGGTTATCGCTAACATTCCACACCCACACAGGGGCTTGCCACTTAAGGGCTTTAAACAGGCCATAAATAAAGCGGCTCGCCATATCGGACGTCGCCGCATTGAGGTGGTGAACGTTGAGGGTGCTGTGCATCAATTGGTCTATTACGGTGTTTTCGGTGACCCAAATCAGCGCATCCACCGGCCGACGGCGGCGTAATTGTTTGAGCATCAACACATTTTCGTCATTGACGGTGGCCGCGACCTCGCCCCCATAAATCAACACGGTGCCATTGCTTTCCTGCCAAATTTCGTGAGACAACCGCGGCGCCAGTTTATCAACGGCGGCGGGGGAGCCGATAAGCAGTTGGATGGAGACTTTTCTACGCCAAAAAAGACCGTGTTGGAAGTGGAGGTAGTCTTTTATGGTATTGGCTTGCCCTGTATGCGTTAACTCAGTAACGCGCTTCTCTTGCTCAGGGTCATTACGGGTATTATTGGGATTTCGATTATGACGACGTTCTTTGGACGATGTAATGTAATCGATAAATTGACGGGCACAGTGCGCCAGAGCAATTGCGGCAACAATCGCGAATAGTTTGTGCTCTTTAGTCTGTAGGTTAATTTTATCCCCATATTCCCAAATAAGAATACCGAGTAACATGCACAGTAAAATAAATACAGTAGAGCTTAGCGGTGACTTCATGCGATTAAATTTCATTATGTAATACCGGGGTGATTGTACTGAAAAATGTTCGATTACCTTCGGTGGATACCATCAGAACGGGCTTATCCTGTTGGTTGGCATACAAAGACGAAAGTGCTGCAACAAACCAAGGGGCATATTTGCCTGTGGGCCCTGAATAGAATTCAAGGTCAATGGTTTGTTCTGGGTGAATAAACGGAAAGTTCGACTCACTTTGGTAAATTGCAGACGTAATCTCTGAGCGAATATTGCCAGAGGAGATTAATTGCACGGCTTGTTGTGTATCGGTTTGAATTTCATTAAATAATCGAACGCTGGCCTTAATATCTGCATTCGCGTCTAATGGCATCGGCCTTTCTAAGTCACTCTTTTTCTTTAATTGATATTTTTTTGCAATATCATCAGGGGTGATAACAAAAATCGCCATCAATTCGGATTGAATATTTTTTTCTTCTTTTTGCTCAACAATCAAAATATCGACACACTCTTTATTTTGCTTAATGAGGCTTTCAATTTTATCGAATGAGAGTGTTTTTTCAGGTTGGTAATGTTTTATTTTTTTAGATTCAAAGAAAGTATGCCAAATGGGTAAAATATCACTGTCTTTGGGGGCACTATCAGATAAATAAATTAAGTTAATAGGCAGTCTGTCGGGCAATAAACGGATGGTTTCCTTGATACTTCGCAGTAAATAATAAAAGGGTGGGTTATCCTTAGGGAGGTAATCGATATCTTGAGTCAAGTTAAAACAAGAATCATGGTGTTTACTGTGCTGCAGGATGTAGTTTAAGGTGATTTTCTCAGGTAACAATAATGCACAGTCGAGGATACTCACTGAACGCCGCCCCCATTCAGCCCATTGCCAATCGTTATATTCCTTTTCTTCTTTAAGGTAATGGTAGAAACGATAATCACGAATATAGATAAAAAAAGTAATGGTCATGGAGAGCGTAACAATAATAAAAGGAAGCGTGGCTGGAATAAGTTTAATCACGTCTACGTCTTTATTATTCAGGTTGTCGGTAATATAGAGAAAATAAATGGGGACAATAATTGATAAAATTAAGATGGCTAGCCACTTAATCAATGAAGGTATCGGTGGTTTATCAACGAGTAAAAGCGTATTTTTAGACCAAGCCATAAATTACCCCGTAATAAAGTCGGATGTGCTGGCAATTAAGGTGCAGCCACATTCTGTATAACTACCCGTTACGGCAAGGGGGATGCCATTGCAGGTTATACTGGGGTCACCATCAATAATTTTATTCACACCATGGCCTTTTTTCGGGCAATTAACTAAATCGCCAACTTTAGCGGCTTTTATACCATTAATAATAAACTCCGAGGTGGCACTAATAACCGTACCGCCATGAGTGGTTTTATCACCTAATATAACAATGGATTGAGTCATAATAATTTTAATTCCAAAAATAAAGTTGATATTGAATATATAAAAACACAGGCTAATAAATTAGCTATGGTGTTTATATTGCTGTTTGTTTTATAAAGTGTATTGGGGGTTATAAAATAGTATCGATAATGTATTTAAATTAATGCAGTTTTAGGCGGTGAGTTGTTGATCGCAGCCTGTTAATAGCCCAAGCCCCGTTAGCCAAATAGTGCAGTGTATTTTATTTAATAATCGCATGGTTATTTCGCCACTGATTGGACAGGGGTTGGGGACTGCACGGCACAGCGGAAGCCAAGGCCAATACTATTTTCATCAATAAGTGGCTGGCTATGTCGATCTACAGTAATGTTTTTATGGTATGCCGTGCCCGTAGAACCCCTCGCCACTTTTGCCTCGCCAGTGCTAGGGCCTTGGGGGTTTAATTCAGGGGAAACGGAATAATAATCTTCTGCATACCAATCATTAATCCAATTTAAGCCATTACGTGCCATATCATATAGCCCTAATGGGTTAGGGGGCGTTGTACCAACCGCAGTATATCCGAACAAATCAGGCTCGGTTTCATATTGCTCATAGAGAGTAAAAGTGCCATCCGCAGAGGCAAAACCAACAAACTGACCTCGGTTACGAGCGGCGTATTCCCATTGGGCTTCGGTAGGTAAATCAATGGGTAAATTAGTTTGTTGGCCTAACCATTGGCAGTAATCCTTGGCCTCTTGCCAATCTGTTAATGCCATAAACTGCTCTTGAAGAACAGGTTTGATAAATGGAATAGAATCTTCATGTTTTTTAAGCTGCAGATAATGTTTGGAGGGGGCATGTCCTGTTAAGGCAATCCACAGATTAAACTCTTTCCATGTCACCGGGTATTTGGCCATACTGAAGCTATCTAAGGTGACTTTATGAAAGGTTTTATTATCTTGTTCCACAGTATAGGGGCGAGTAGAGCGCCCATCATGACCGCCGAAGTCCCCCATCATAAAAGAGCCCCCTTCGATAAACACCATATTGTTTAGCGAATCATTAACCAGTTGCTGTTTCTGTGTTTCTTGCTCGGCGGTGAGTTGTTGATCGCAGCCAGTTAATAGCCCAAGCCCCGTTAGCCAAATAGTGCAGTGTACTTTATTCAATAATCGCATGGTTATTTCGCCACAGGTTGGGCAGGGGTTGGGGATTGCACGGCACAGCGGAAGCCTAATTTAGGCATATTCCCATTTTTTAATGGCCTAGGGGCCCTAATTATTGTTAATGTTTCGCGGATAGCACTGCTGACTGAGCCACGAGCCACTTTTTCTGTGCCCTGTTCAGGACCTTGAGGGTTTTTAGATGGGGAATGTTCATAATAATCGGCGGCATACCAATCATTTGTCCAGTCAAGGCCATTACCCATCATGTCGTAGAGGCCTAATGGAGTGGGAGGGTAACTGCCAATGGGATAAAAACCAGCTGCAAATAATGCTTCCCCACTATTGTTTGGATTCTCACTGCTAATTTTATTGTAAGTGCCATCTTTTGAGGCAAATAAAATAAATTGCCCCCGATTACGGGCCGCATATTCCCACTGGGCTTCAGTGGGCAAATCGAATGGCAGCCCCGTTTGTTGGCCTAACCAAAGGCAATAATCTTTGGCGTCTTGCCAATCCACAGACGCTGGGTAATTATCTTGGGTGGAGGCTTGCCAGTCTTTCATGATATCCCGAGATTTTAAATCGTTATATCGTTCGGTTAACGGAAGCCCTGTTAATGTTCGCCATAAATTAAATTGCCCCCACGTTACGCGGTATTTGGATAAACTAAAACTGTTTAAGGTGACATCGTGAACAAATTTATTGTCTTTATCTACAGAATACGGCAGGGTGGATTTGTCATCATGACCACTACCAAAGTCCCCCATTAAAAAGGTGCCCCCTTCGATAAACACCATGTTGTTTAGCGAATCATTAACCAGTTGCTGTTTCTGTGTTTCTTGCTCGGCGGTGAGTTGTTGATCGCAGCCTGTTAATAGCCCAAGCCCCGTTAGCCAAATAGTGCAGTGTATTTTATTCAATAATCGCATGGTTATTTTGCCACTGGTTGGACTGGGGTAGGGGACTGCACGGCACAGCGGAAACCAAGCCCTGGAATATCTCCATTAATAAGCGTGTGAGGAACCCTAATTATGGTTAATGTATCCAGATAGAAACTACTTCTTGAACCTCGAACTACTTTATCAGTACCTTGTTCAGGGCCTTGAGGGTTTTTTACTGAGGAGTGTTCATAATAATCGGCGGCATACCAATCATTTGTCCAGTCAAGGCCATTACCCATCATATCGTAGAGGCCTAATGGGGTGGGAGGGTAGCTGCCAATGGGGGAGAAACCTGCGATAAACAGTGGTTCGCCTTCTTCTGTACCATCATTATAGGTGCCATCTTTTGAGGCAAATAAAATAAATTGGCCCCGATTACGAGCCGCATATTCCCACTGGGCTTCAGTGGGCAAATCGATTGGCAGCCCTGTTTGTTGGCCTAACCAAAGGCAATAATCTTTGGCGTCTTGCCAATCCACGGAAGCTGGATAATTATCTTGAGTTGACTCTATCCACTTAGGTATTAGTTTCTCATTTTTTAGTTCTTGGTATGTATCAGTGAGCGGTTTTTTAGTTAACTCCCGCCATAAATTAAATTGCCCCCACGTCACACGGTATTTGGATAAACTAAAGCTGTCTAAGGTGACATCGTGAACAAATTTATTGTCTTTATCTATAGAATACGGCAGGGTGGATTTACCGTCATGGCCGCTGCCAAAGTCCCCCATTAAAAATGTGCCCCCCTCGATAAACACCATATTGCCAAGCGACTGGTTAATTAACTGCTGTTTTTGGCTTTCTTGCTCTGCTGTGAGCTGTTGATCACAGCCTGTTAATAGCCCAAGCCCCGCGAGTAAAATAGCACTGTGTATTTTATTTAATAATCGCATGGTTATTTTGCCACAGGTTGGACAGGGGTTGGGGATTGCACAGCACAACGGAAATTTAGGGTTGGAATGTTTTTATTTGTTAAAGGAAAAGAGAGCCGATTGATGGTCAAGGTTTTTAGATAAAAAGATCCACTAGCCCCTCGAACGACTTTTTCTTTTCCCAGTTCAGGTCCTTGGGGGTTTTTATTTGGGGAATGCTCATAATAATCGGCGGCATACCAATCATTCATCCAGTCAACCCCCCCCCCCCATCATATCGTAAAGGCCTAAAGGCGTGGGTGGGTAAACCCCAACAGGGGAAAAATCGGTAGCAAATAACGACTCTCCCCCTTCACTGCCATCATTATAAGTGCCATCTTTTGAGGCAAATAAAATAAATTGGCCCCGATTACGAGCCGCATATTCCCACTGGGCTTCAGTGGGCAAATCGACAGGCAGCCCCGTTTGTTGCCCTAACCAAAGGCAATAATCTTTGGCGTCTTGCCAATCTGCGGAAGCTGGGTAATTATCTTGGGTGGAGGCTTGCCA
>NZ_JBSICD010000044.1:0-6052 GCF_058246155.1 Providencia sp. UF-183
GTGGTCAGCGATGAGGCAATTGATAACTATATTCACGAGCAAGTTATTCAGGCGAAAGTGAATGAATCCGGTTGGGGGGTGGGTGGTGACAAGCGCCGAATAGTGGAGTCGGGCACGGCGTTAATCCAAGGGTTGGTGAATGGCGATGTAAATAAAGCGGTGGCGAATGCGAGTGCACCGTATATTGCGAATCAAATAGCGCAACATATCCCAGCTGAAAATAAAGAGGGTCGTATAGCGGCACACGGTATTGCGAATGTTGCATTAGCACTGGCAAAAGGTGAAAATGCAGGCGCGCAATCGTTAGGTGCGATGACGGCAGAAGCGGTGGGAATGCTGTCGCAAGAGCTGTATAAGAAAAAGCCAAGTGAACTAACGGAAGATGAAAAATCGACGGTAAGTGCGTTTGCGAGTCTGGCCGCGGGTATCGCGGGTGGATTAGTCGGCGGCGATACGTCCAGTGCAGCAAATGCCGCAGAGGCCGGGAAGACCACAGTTGAGAATAACCATTTAAGCCCTGAAAAGACGAAAGCCAGAAGTGAAGAATTTGCAAAATGTAACGGTGATAGTAGTTGCCGTGCTGAGGTTAGAGACACTTATCGAAAGGAATACGATAAAGTTCAGGAGCAAATAAACACCTGTGATAGCCCTGACCAATGTGTTGCTGTCGCAAAAGAACTCAAAGAGTGGCAAAAAATCTACTCAGAAAGAGCGAAAGAGCTACAAGATAAAGCACATAATAATGGTGGTATTGGAGCCCTCACTGACGCTGAGCAGAAGGAATGGGCTGAGATTAGAGGCACATTACCGAACCTAGAAGGCTCTCGTAATTTAGCAATCTATCGTGCTGAACAGTTAGGTGGCTCAGAAGAAACCACAAAAGAACGTGATTTAGCGATGGCAGCAGCAGGGATTGGCTCTGGTATTGGGAGTGGCAAAGGTGGAAGTAAGAATACAAACAAAGATCCACAAACTAACCAGCCAAACCAACAACAGTATAAAAATGTTTCGCCTAGCACTTTAATTGGGAGGCAAGATAATACTGAAATGTCAGGCTCGCAAGTTAAACGCTTAGTGAAAGATATGAAAGTTAATGGTTTCAACAAAGATGAACCAATTGATGTTGCTGTTGTTAATGGAAAAATGATTATTATTGACGGTCACCATCGAGCTGAAGCGGCAAGAAAGGCTGGCATTAAAGATATTCCTGTTAGAATTAATACAGTAACAAAAGAGCAAGGCGATCAATTATTACGTGAAGCAGCAGAAGCAAGAGCTAGGAGATAGCATGCTAATCCCAATAAGTGATGCAACATTGAGAAATTTTGTTGTTATCCAAAAGAAATTAGTCACATCGTTTATGGAACAGTATCCTAACGTAAAGGATTATCAATTTTTATTGGATTTCCCTAAACATGGAACTATCCGAGTTGATGATAATGTTTGGAACTTTTCAAAACATGGGAAAGGAATCAAATTTTATCAAGGTGATTCATCCAGTGCAAAGGTAGTAGATATTCATTGCAACATTACCGAACCTGATATGTTTGATTTATGGCGTTTAAGTCAGTATTTTCAATTAGACAATGATGCTGAATTGAAGTGTCTATTAGATGATATGGTTAGGTCAGGTTTATTACTTATTTCTGATAAATTTTATACATTTGCAAGCTAGTATATAAGATCCCAGCCCCACACTGGGATCTCCTTAGTCATCTTACTCCCCCTCAGCCAACCGGATAATCAACTGTCCGGCTTGGCGTGTGAGGGAAAAGTGGGTTCCCACCTCAAATCCCAACTCATTCAGCCACTTACCGCTGAGTGTCAGTTGTGGACTAGGGTTGGGTTTACCTCTATTCGTTAAGTAACCCACTGTATACTTTCTGGTTTTTGTTACTTCTTATTTAGTCACCTATCCAAATATTCCAATCCTATCTTGTTATTTTTCTTTTTTTTTTACTCAAACACACCGAACAAACCACCGACAAATACGATTCGAAGCAAAAAGGCGGTAGCCTGTCGGGGAGTATTGGCACAGGGTTAAATACCACGCATGCGGCGGTGTCGGAAGGTGAGATTGTTATCCGCGATAAGGATAATCAGAAACAAGATGTCAATGCCCACGAGAAACTGAACACGATTTTTGACAAAGAGAAAGAGCAGAAGCGGATAGAGAAAACGCAGCTAGTCGGCGAGTTAGGTAAGCAGATTACAGATATTGCGGTGACGGATGCGACCATAAAAGCCACGAAGGAGGCGAACGAGAGCAAGAACATCCCGACACAGCAAGAGCGTGAGGCTGCGAAAAAAGCGCTTGAAGTACAAGGGAAAGTGGTCAGCGATGAGGCAATTGATAACTATATTCACGAGCAAGTTATTCAGGCGAAAGTGAATGAATCCGGTTGGGGGGTGGGTGGTGACAAGCGCCGAATAGTGGAGTCGGGCACGGCGTTAATCCAAGGGTTGGTGAATGGCGATGTAAATAAAGCGGTGGCGAATGCGAGTGCGCCGTATATCGCGAATGCAATCGCAAATAATATTGGTGAGGATAACCAAGCAGGTCGCATAGCAGCGCACGGTATTGCGAATGTTGCATTAGCACTGGCAAAAGGTGAAAATGCAGGCGCGCAATCGTTAGGTGCGATGACGGCAGAAGCGGTGGGAATGCTGTCGCAAGAGCTGTATAAGAAAAAGCCAAGTGAACTAACGGAAGATGAAAAATCGACGGTAAGTGCGTTTGCGAGTCTGGCCGCGGGTATCGCGGGTGGATTAGTCGGCGGCGATACGTCCAGTGCA
Source organism: Providencia sp. UF-183 (assembly GCF_058246155.1). Lineage (NCBI taxonomy): Bacteria > Pseudomonadati > Pseudomonadota > Gammaproteobacteria > Enterobacterales > Morganellaceae > Providencia > Providencia sp. UF-183. The sequence goes on from NZ_JBSICD010000044.1 coordinate 2,797, forward strand.
GCAAATGCCGCAGAGGCCGGGAAGACCACAGTTGAGAATAACTATCTATCAAATAAAGATGTTCTCAACATGCAGAAAGAACTGGAGATCGCAGAGAAAGAGGGCAAAGACACTCAACCTATTTATGAAAAATATGGTGCGTTGAGTGAGAAGCAAAGAGAAGAAGCGGTAGCAAAAGAATGTAGCGATAATGTGTATTGCTCGATTGCTGCTTGGGAAATGATGAACACAGGGAGTGAGCAATCTAACTCCAAATTAGCGGCTTTAGCCTCTAAGTTAAGTCCTGAAGAACAGGCGAAATTCAATGCGTTTGTGAATGCAGAGAATGCCGAAAGTGCTCATGCAATTTATCAATCACTCCCTACATCAGTTCGTGTTGCACTACAAGGTAAGGAAATTCTAGATAGTACGGGTATCCGAGGACCTGTATCAGGCTCAGGCGGTGTGTCAGCTTTAGGGATCAAAGGTAAAGGTGACAAAGGGAATAAAGAAAAAGAACAAAGTAATAGTTCTCAAAAAAATCCATCATCAACAGAGCATAAAGTTGTTGATATCAAGTCTGGTGGTAAAGGTGATTGGAATAAGCAGCTGAATAAACCTGAGCCAAGTACAGTTTATAAAGTCGATGGGAACAACACTTATAAAACAGATTCTCAAGGGCGAGTACAAAGTGTAGAAGCAAAACTTTCATTAAATAAAAATGATAGGAATAGCTATCAGCAATGTAAAGCTGGAAAGTGCGGTGTTGCGGGTGATGAAGGTGGACATTTAATTGGTATTCGATTTAATGGACCAGGAGAAAAAATTAACATTGTTCCAATGAATTCTAATTTGAATAGAGTTGAATGGAAAAAAATGGAGAACTTATGGGCAAAAGCTTTGAAAGAGAACAAGCAAGTTGATGTTAAGATTGAACCTATATATTCAGGAAATAGCGAACGACCAGTAAAATTCAATGTAAGATATACAATTGAAGGTGAAAGACCAGTGATCAAGAACTTTACGAATGCTCAAGGTGGGAGATAGACATGAACGACCAAGTTATATATCAAAAAATTGGACAGTTACTTGTTGATTCCGCCCCATCTGATGCTAAAAAAATCATCGTCAGAGCTGAACTTTTTTGCGAACGAGATGGTTGTACTTATGAGTTTGATTATCTAGATAAAAATAATGAATTAAATTGGTACGACCCTGATGGTAAAGCTATAAGTGATTTGACTGATACATTAGAAGATTTGAGAAGTTTTTATATTGATAATATAAAATCGGAAGAAAGTTCATTTTGGCATGGATGTGAAATCACTTTAGACTTAGAAACAATGAAAATTAATATAGATTTTAAGTACGAAGACTAAAGGAAAAGATCCCAGCACACGACACTGGGATCTTTTATCTACCTCACTCCCCCTCAGCCAACCGGATAATCAACTGTCCGGCTTGGCGAGTGAGGGTAAAGTGGCTACCCACCTCAAATCCCAACACCTTCAACCACTTACCGCTGAGGGTGAGTTGTGGGCTAGGGTTGGGTTTACCTCGGTTCGGCAAGTAACCCACTGAATATCGTCTGCTTTTGACCTCGTCTTCTTTAGTCACCTATCCAAATATTCCAATCCTATCTTGTTATTTTCCTTCCTTTTTTTACTCAAACACACCGAACAAACCACCGACAAATACGATTCGAAGCAAAAAGGCGGTAGCTTGTCGGGGAGTATTGGCACAGGGTTGAATACCACGGCATCGGTGAATGTGAATAAAACCGAGATGCACAGTGATTATCAATCGGTGGATAAACAAACGGGTAGGCGTTCATGCAGGTAATGCTAATGATTTATCAAATATTGCGACAGGTTCCCAAAAAGTGATTGTCATGGAAAACCCATACGGATTTAAACCGTTTAATAATGAAGTATTGAGAGTATTGGATAAAGATGGAACTATGGTAGTTACGGGGTCTTGGAATAATCCTGCTATGAAAAACATTGAAAAAGAAGCTAAGAAAAATGGGTTTAAATTAGTAGAAGTGAAAGTAATTTCAAGTGAAGGCTTTAAAAATTCAAATGGTAAGCCTATAAATAACCCAACTGTTAAAGAATATAAATTTGAAAGAGAGTGATCGGGTGATAATGAAATATGATATAGACATAACTTGTAGTTATCTGAAAATGATTTGTTTAGATAATAATATAGATCTGAAATCATATTTTTCGATTTCAGATCTTAGTAATAATTCTATTTATTCTTCAATATCATTGAGTAACATAATAGTTAATCTTGATGAAGAAGAATGGTATAACCCGATAATAAATAATAATAGCGATAGTATTGTTGCAAAAGCTTTAAAAAGCATAGGAAACGAAGAATTAGAAATGCTTACATTAATGTTAAAGAAAGCAACACTGCATATCAGTGGTATAAAATGTACTTATATTCAGATTAAATCGGGAGTAAAAAATCATTATCATTCGGAGGATAGTGAGTTTTCTATCGGTGATAAATGTATATGGCTTGTAGGCTATAGCTCTGACTATGTGGATTCGATGGTAAATATAATGTTAATTTTTAATGGTTCTATAAAAATTGAATTTGATGAGTCAGATATATTGATTGAATCAATGAATTACAAATGTTTTATTGACTCTACAAGTGTAAATGCATTTAATAATGCGCTTGATTTATTCGTAGAAACGAAAAAACGATGGATGGATAAAAGTAAATTTAATGGGATAAAGTCTAGCTTATTAAACTTTGATGATTTTATTAAATATTTTGATGATACAGAGTATGGGAGTTTTGCAATTAAAAACTACATTCCTAAAAATTGAATGCTATCAAGTAGATAATAAAAAAGCATTACTTTAGTCAAAAATATTTTTTAGCGTTCCCCCTCAGCCAACCTGATAATCAACTGTCCGGCTTGGCGAGTGAGAGTGTATTGAGTGCCTACCTCAAATCCCAACTCATTCAGCCACTTACCGCTCAGGGTGAGTTGTGGGCTGGGGGTGGGTTTACCTCTGTTCGGCAAGTAACCCACTGTATATTGTCTGGTTTTGACCACGTCTTATTTAGTCACCTATCCAAATATTCCAAGCCTATCTTGTTATTTTCCTTTCTTTTTTTACTCAAACACACGGAACAAACCACCGACAAATACGATTCGAAGCAAAAAGGCGGTAGCTTGTCGGGGAGTATTGGCACAGGGTTGAATACCACGGCATCGGTGAATGTGAATAAAACCGAGATGCACAGTGATTAT
>NZ_JBSICD010000045.1:0-5332 GCF_058246155.1 Providencia sp. UF-183
GTCAATGCCCACGAGAAACTGAACACGATTTTTGACAAAGAGAAAGAGCAGAAGCGGATAGAGAAAACGCAGCTAGTGGGCGAGTTAGGTAAGCAGATTGCGGATATTGCGGTGACGGATGCGACCATAAAAGCCACGAAGGAGGCGAACGAGAGTAAGAACATCCCGACACAGCAAGAGCGTGAGGCTGCGAAAAAAGCGCTTGAAGTACAAGGGAAAGTGGCCAGCGATGAGGCTATTGATAACTATATTCACGAGCAAGTTATTCAGGCGAAAGTGAATGGATCTGGTTGGGGCGTGGGTGGTGATATCGCCGCATTGTGGAGTCGGGCACAGCCTTAATCCAAGGATTGGTGAATGGGGATGTAAATAAAGCGGTTGCCAATGCGAGTGCGCCGTATATTGCGAATTATATTGGTCAACATATCGAAGATGATAAAGCGAAGGTCGCTGCCCACGGTATTGCGAATGTTGCATTAGCACTGGCAAAAGGAGAAAATGCAGGCGCGCAATCGTTAGGTGCCATGACGGCAGAAGCGGTGGGAATGCTGTCGCAAGAGCTGTATAAGAAAAAGCCAAGTGAGCTAACAGAAGACGAAAAATCGACGGTAAGTGCGTTTGCGAGTCTGGCCGCGGGTATCGCGGGCGGATTAGTCGCGGTGATACGTCCAGTGCGGCAAATGCCGCAGAGGCCGGGAAGACCACGGTTGAGAATAATTATTTGAGCTCTCAAAATGTCGTAGACATGAAAAAAGAGCTTGAAGACGCGGATAAGACTGGTGCAGATAAAACAGGCATTTACGACAAGTACGGCAAAATCAGCAAGGAAAATAGAGATGAAGCCATTGCTGAAATTGAAAGTGGTGGTTCCTTTGATGCGATTGGTGTTTGGTCTGAACTGAATGCAGGTGTTAATGTTGCCGATGCCTTGAAAATATCTGCTCTTTTTGATGATCTTAGTTCAGAAGATCGCGCTCAGCTTGTGAATTTTGTGAAAGCAGAGAGTGCGGAAAGTGCTCAAGCCATTTATGACTCGTTATCAATTACAGCGAAAGGTGCTCTACTCGCAAAAGAAGCAGGAGATAGCATTGGAATTGGTGGAGCTATTCCTGGTTCTGGCGTGTCGGTTGCTGGGATTAAGGGGAAAGGCGACAAGGGTAACAAAGAAAAAGAGCAAAATAACAGTTCTGGAGGTAATACTCCATCTACGCCAAATAGCGGAAATAATCAGCAGCGTCTTCCTCGAAATGCAACCAATCTTGTTGGTGGCCCATTGGAAAGAGCCCAACAAGTAAGTGGTCGATTCCAAATCGAAGGTGGACCTAAAAATGGAACGGTATATAGAGCTGATAACCAAGGGAACATAACAAGCTATGCCACTTATGACTCTAATGGCATGATTACTAAGAGGGTTGATGTTACAGGAGCTGCTCATGGAGGTGTCGCTACACCTCATGTTATAGAATATGGACGTAACGTATTACCAAATGGGCAAGTGAGGGTTCAATCCCCATCGACAAAAGCATTGCCAAGACCTGTACGTGAGGATGAAATACCATGAAAAAAGTCACGCTAGTTGAAGAACCATATGACTTAATTCGTTATGAATCATGGAAAAATGAATGGGCTTCACCTAATGATATTGAAATTAATGACTATATAAGTGATTGCTGTAACCCGGAAGATATACTTTGTAGTATAAAGTTACTGATACCTGAGTTTTTAGATGTTGATGGCTGCATATTACTCAGTGACAGATATGAAAAAAACAATTTTGAAGAATGGAAAAAACAATTTGGTTCAGATCTATCTGCTATAGAAAAAATGTTAAATCATGTTCATGTATATGATCTATTTACAGGTAGTTTAGATAAAACATCAGACTCGGTTTTTTTACAGCTATGTAAAATAATGCAGTGCACTTGGGAGATGTCGCTCAAAAAAGCATTCCCAACAAAGGAGTTTTTGGTGGAACTTCATAACTCAGAGTCTGATTATGGACCATCTCTAACTTTCTATCAAACACGTGGATAGTAGGTATTGTTTATCATTAAAACCTACTATCTGTGTGGCGTCTATACTATAGCCTCACTCTTCAGCCAGCCGGATAATCAACTGTCCGGCTTGGCGAGAGAGGGTAAAGTAGCTGCCCACCTCAAACCACAACTCTTTCAGCCACTTACCGCTGATAGTCAGTTGTGGGCTGGGGTTTGGCTTTCCTCGGTTCGGTAAGTAACCCACTGTATATTGTCTGGTTTTGACCACGTTTTCTTTAGCCACCTATCCAAATGTTTCAATCCTATCTTGTTATTTTCCTTTCTTTTTTACTCAAACACACCGAAAAAACTACCGACAAATATGACTCGAAGCAAAAAGGCGGTAGCCTGTCGGGGAGTATTGAGGAATATAAAAGGAAAGCGGAAGGATTCGCTGAAAATTTAAAAGGCGCCCGAACCGCTAAAATAAGAGGCGCTACTGATAATGTAACTCGTTATTATAAAAATGGAAAATATCTAAATAAAACAGCCGATGGAAAGATAATATCGTTTGGAAAACAATAAAAGGTGAATACGTTATGTGGCATGATTTACATATTACGAATGTGGGTCGGATAAGAAAAACAGTTGCTGAATTCACGATTACTATGATCCCTATTTTACCTTATTCAAAAATGAAGGTGAAAATTTATGAAAGCCAATCTGGAAATTTCACTGGAATGACTGACTTAGCAATAAAAAGAAAATTTGATGGTTCCCCCGAATGTGCTATTGGGTATGGAAATACTATTGAAGAGGCACTAGAAGATACGATCCTTTATTTTAATAAAATGTTAAGTCAAGATGGTTTTACTGAATTAACCGAAGATGATATTAGCTACGCAGAGTGGTCTGATTTTTAAATGTATAAAGATCCCAGTTCTGTGCTGGGATCGCCCTTAAATATCTTACTCGTTCTCAGTCAACTGAATGACCAGTTGCCCGGCTTGGCGAGTGAGGGAAAAGTGGGTTCCCACCTCAAACCCCAACTCATTCAGTCACTTACCGCTCAGGGTGAGTTGTGGACTGGGGTGGGTTTACCTCGGTTCGGCAGGTAAAGCGTTAAGCCGTGATACGGACAATGCCCACGAGAAACTGAACACGATTTTTGACAAAGAGAAAGAGCAGAAGCGGATAGAGAAAACGCAGCTAGTCGGCGAGTTAGGTAAGCAGATTACAGATATTGCGGTGACGGATGCGACCATAAAAGCCACGAAGGAGGCGAACGAGAGCAAGAACATCCCGACACAGCAAGAGCGTGAGGCTGCGAAAAAAGCGCTTGAAGTACAAGGGAAAGTGGTCAGCGATGAGGCAATTGATAACTATATTCACGAGCAAGTTATTCAGGCGAAAGTGAATGAATCCGGTTGGGGCGTGGGTGGTGATAATCGTCGCATAGTGGAGTCGGGCACAGCTTTAATCCAAGGGTTGGTGAATGGGGATGTAAATAAAGCGGTGGCGAATGCGAGTGCGCCGTATATCGCGAATCAAATAGCGCAACATATCCCAGCTGAAAATAAAGAGGGTCGTATAGCGGCGCACGGTATTGCGAATGTTGCATTAGCACTGGCAAAAGGAGAAAATGCAGGCGCGCAATCGTTAGGTGCCATGACGGCAGAAGCGGTGGGAATGCTGTCGCAAGAGCTGTATAAGAAAAAGCCAAGTGAGCTAACAGAAGACGAAAAATCGACGGTAAGTGCGTTTGCGAGTCTGGCCGCGGGTATCGCGGGCGGATTAGTCGCGGTGATACGTCCAGTGCGGCAAATGCCGCAGAGGCCGGGAAGACCACGGTTGAGAATAACTATCTGAGCGACTCAGAGCACCGCCAGAAGACGTCACTGGAGCTAAAAGAGAAGCAAGGTAAGATCACTGAAGTCGAGCAACAGAAACTCGCTGAGCTGCGAATTAAAGATACAGAAACAACACAAAGATTACTTGATACCTGTGCCGGAGGTGTTTCACCTGAGTGTACCGCCGCCAGAAAAGACGCATTCGAAGCGATAGATACCTACGTCAGTTTGACGTATCAAAATCCAAAAACAGCGCAGGCTGGTTATCAAGAAATCGAACGGTTATTGAACTCGACTTCACCCGAAGCACAGCAGGCGTACAATCTATTGGAATCCTATACTGAAGCCTTTAAAAACTTCGGTTATACCGATGAAGAAGCACGAACGCGTGCAGGTATGTATGTCGGGTCGATTTATCTATTAGGTGGTATGTCAGCGGTCGCAAATTCAGGCGCTTTAGTAAAACAGTTTGGGAAAGATGTTGCTAAGCCAAATGTTAAACCAGGGGTATCTCAGCCGAAAAATGACACATCTGGAAATACATTACCAAAAGAGCAAGTTCATACAGAGTGGAAAAATTCAATTACACAGTCTCGTGTTAATGTCCGAAATGGTGATGGCTCTACTGGTTCAGGACTCGAATATGCTTGGAAGAAACATGGTGGTGAATGGGGTGCAAATAAATCACACTTCACAATAACAAAGGATGAACTAAAGGTAGTCTTGCAGTCAGATAATGTAGTGAAGACACCAGTGCAATACTCACCATCCACTGGTAACTATATTCGTACTGTGGATATGGGCAAAAATATCGGTGTTGATGCAATGAATAATAGTACGCCAACGTCTATTATGACAGTCATCACTGATAAAAAAGGTAATTTAGTTAACACATTCCCAGGTAAGACTGTGGTTAGGTAATTATATGTTTATTATATATTTATGGGATAAAGCTATTGGTGAAAGCATTAGATCATTAGATGACTTTTCAGGTAATGAGAATTTTTTAATCAGGGATGATCTCTGCAAATATCCATTGTTATCTAAGTTATCCAACTGTGATATGGAGCTTTTCAGTGACGGACAACTTATAGATCTTCGTCAAGAAATTAATAGCCTGATGAAAGATGAATTATTAGATCAAAATGCATATGATTACTTGCGATCTGTGGTATCACTAATAGATGATGCTTATCATAATAATAAAGGAATTTTGTTTTCTCCGTTTTAACAAACTTACATTGTGCCAAATAGTTTACGAAATTAGATATATGTTAATTGTGTAAAAGATCCCAGTCCCAAACCGGGATCTCCTTACCTACCTCACTTCTCAGCCAACCGAATAATCAACTGTACGGCTTGGCAAGTGAGGGTAAAGTGGCTGCCCACCTCAAACCCTAACTCCTTCAGCCATTGACCGCTAATGGTGAGTTGTGGGCTGGGGTTGGGTTTACCTCTGTTCGGCAAATAACCCACTGTATATTGTCTGCTTTTGACCTCGTCTTC
>NZ_JBSICD010000046.1:0-4986 GCF_058246155.1 Providencia sp. UF-183
TTATGTGTTTATGTGTTTATGTGTTTATGTGTTTATGTGTTTATGTGTTTATGTGTTTATGTGTTTATGTGTTTATGTGTTTATGTGTTTATGTGTTTATGATTGCATAACCAATTTCCATTGTAAATACATTTTTGTGTTTTTGTGTTTTTGTGTTTTTGTGTTTTTGTGTTTTTGTGTTTTTGTGTTTTTGTGTTTTTGTCATTATAAGACCTACAGAATGACATTATTACAAATAAAAACCTCAAATATTTTACCTTTGTTAAGTATTACATTTGATTATCTGCTTAAATATAAGAAGATCGTAAGCCACAAAATTGCACCAAAATCGGAAGATATTTAATGGGAATATAAAATTTAACTACCTCTATGCTCACGAATCGAATTTCAAATGACCTTTTTCACCTAAGTTCTACTGGGCTTTTTGCAAAAATTACCTAAATGAGAAACACTCACGGTATTGGTCATCGCTTTAGGATAAACTCATGCCACCAAACGAGTTTAAATGGAAACATTTTGCTCCCACGAGCATCCTTTGGTGCTTACGTTGGTATGGAGCTACACCGTTAAGCTATGCCAACGTCAGTTATATGCTGGCTGAACGGGGAATTTCGATTCACCGTTCAACGATTTATCGCTGATTTATTAAATATGCACCCATTCTCCGTAAAAAACTCAAAAAATATCAATTCATTCGGGCTATTTCATATTGGCAGCTCGATGAAACTTACGTCAAAGTTAACGGAAAATGGTTTTACCTTTACCGTGCAATAGATAAATACGGAGATACGCTGGATGTTTACTTTTCACCCAAACGTAACCGTTATGCTGCCTATGCATTTATCAAACGCGTATTAAAACTTTATCGCTCCGAACGACAACCCAAAACGTTAAACACCGATAAGCACGCAGCTTACGGTTACGTCATAGCTCGTTTAATTAAAGAAGGGAAACTCTGGGCTGACGTAAAACAATGGCAAATTAAAACCCTCAACAACCGCATTGAATCGGATCACGCCCCGATTAAAAAATTGATTGTTGCGACAGGCGGTTTCAAATCTGCGAAGCGTGCTTGGTCAACTCTCCAAGGATTTGAAACGTTGCGAAAACTGAATAAAGGTCAATTTGATGACTGGTTACGTCGTGACGAAGCTAAATTTCGGGTGCGAGAGCGATCTGCCTTTATGAATCGATTATTTAATGTAGAGGCGGTTTTAGCCTGACCCCCCTATTAACACAGAGCAAAAACGCACAAATTTATTACTTGCAACAAGCCCTTAATGACTTGATAAGGCTAGTAGCACATAAAAAACTTAATATGATAAAAAAGGAAAAACCGTTGCCACGGTCCTTCCTTTCAACCATTATAATCCAGCTAATTCATTTAAGGTATCAGGTCTTTTTTCTACCATTTTGAGCAACAAGACAGCTTGTTTATTAGGTTTTGCAAGCCCTTGCTCCCAATTTTGCAATGTCGTAACTCCTGTATGTAAATACTGAGCGAAGACTGCTTGAGATAATTTTAATTTTTCTCGTATTGCTTTTACTTCGGTAGGTGTCATAGACAAAGGTTTCATGTTGATACGATGAGTCTTTAACGTTTTCTTTCCTTCGTTAAACTCACTCCACGCATCCATTCCTTCTTGGAGCTCAGAAAAAATATCACGTTTAGTCATCATTACTCCTTTTTTTAATCATATCTAACATCTTACTTAATTGCTCTCGCTGGCTTGTTGTTAGATCATCTGCAATGTTTTTACCGTAAATAGTGAATAACAAAAATTGTGATTTTTCCAAATACCAATAATAAATTATTCGGGTACCACCACGTTTTCCTTTATTTCTTTTTGAGTCAGAAAATCGAACTTTCCGTAAACCACCTGTGTGTTGAATAACATCACCACATAATGGATTTTTTAATAGCATAATTTGAAAGCTTCGAAACTCATCATCTGTTAGATAACTTTCCCTATATCGCTCAAAAGCAGGTAATTCTACAAATAACGCTTTCATACTTGTACCTAGATTTGTAGTTATCACTATAATATACCCAAAATGGGGATAGTCAATGTTTTTGTTACACTTTATGCCAATTTACTTATAGCCTTAGGGTATACTCCAATGATATAAGCTAAAAACTATCAATTCACTATCAATGCTATAACCTATATGAGACACTTTTAATGAGATAATTTAAATGCGATAGATTGGTGAAAAAATGTTCATACGAGCTTACCTCAGAGCCTCTTCTGAAGATCAATATGCAGATAGAGCAAAAAATATGCTAAATGATTTTGTTGAAGAACGAGGGGGACGAATTGCGAATTATTATCGCGAGCATATTAGTGGTACGAAATTAGAACGCCCTGAACTTTCGCGTTTACTCAATGATAGTCAACAAGGTGATATTTTATTAGTTGAACAAATTGATAGACTCACTCGATTAAATAATACCGATTGGCTAAAATTAAAAAAACAAATAGAACAACATGAGTTACGGATTGTCAGCCTCGATATTCCAACATCTTGGCAAGCCTTAAATAACCAAGCTCCCACACAGAGCGAACCTATCACACAAGCTGTACTTTCTGCTATTAATACCATGTTGATTGATTTGATGGCGGCCATGTCACACAAAGATTGGGTCAGTCGCCGCGAACGACAAAAACAAGGTATCGAACGCGCCCAAACTTTAGGTAAATACAAAGGAAAGCAGGCGGATAAAGAGCGTCATGAGAAAGTGATTTACTACCGAAAAACAAAAGGACTCAGCATTCGTGAAACCGCCGATGCCACAGGCTATAGTTGTTCACAAGTCTGTCGAATTCAACTACGTTATCAACAAAAATAATCAGCACTCTATTTAGAGAGGAAAAACGTATGGCGATATCAACAGAACAACTCCTCGGACTATTACGCCGAGGATATACAATCACCACATTTTATCGTTTATCTGCAAAGACCGCCTTTCAATCCTCAGTTCGCATACCTCAAGGTTATCTTTTACTATCACAAAATGGGGAAGAAGAAGGCGTTTTAACGCATATCGAATTCCAATCAATTAAAGACTTACTTTCCGAACACGATAGATGGGAGGAAACCATTGGCTCAACACGGTATGGCGGAAGCCGCTGGTCCCTGATATCGATTGAGCCATAATGCCCCTTTACCGCCTTTATTTCGGTCATGTATTCAATCCGGTGAGCATCCTGTATAAGGTAATTTACCGGAGAATATTCATGGCTAAAGTCGAAGTAAGGTGCCCATTTTGTCAACAAACGCCCTCAGTGAAAAAACATGGGTTAGGGAGCACTGGGCATCAACGTTATCGTTGCCAAGACTGCTGCCGAAGCTTCCAACTCGACTATGAATATCGTGCCTGCCAACCTGGCACCAAAGATAAAATTATCGACCTCACGATGAATAATGCCGGGATTCGTGATACCGCTAGAGCTCTTCATATCAGCATTAATGCGGTTGCTCGCACTTTAAAAAACTATCGCCGAGGCAGATAACCTCTTTACCCCTTGATAATCTGCACATTGAACTCCTTTGTGAAGTCGATGAACAGTGGTCTTTTGTCGTTAATAAGAAACAACAACGCTGGCTCTGGTATGCTTGGGAACCTCGCCTAAAACGAATTATTGCGCATACATTTGGTCATCGAAACAAGCGAACCCTTCGCCAGTTACTGGCTTTACTGTCAGGGTTTAATGTGGCTTTTTGGTGCACGGATAAGTTCAGTGCTTATGAGATATTGCCCAAACAAAAACACGTGGCAAGTAAGTTTTATACCCAACGAATAGAAAGAGAAAACTTGAACCTAAGAAATCGCTTAAAGCGACTTAACCGTAAGACATTAGGCTACTCGAAGTCACCTGAAATGCATGATAAAGTCATCGGCACATTCATAGAGCGTGAACACTACCTATTGTAGTAATCTCTATATTGAATACACGACCCCTTCTTGAGTGACTTTTAAGTTATCCCATGGCTTTTGGCTGATGTTCATTCCTTGAGGAATAATTAATGGTTAGGAGACTGAATGTCACTTTTGCCTTTATATTCTAACCATTGCCCGCTATGCCGATGACTGATCACCTATTTTATCGATAAGTTACTGTCTGTATTTTCATTATTTGGATATTTAGTATACGATTAACTGAATTTTAAGCGGATCATCCCTATGCCGCTTGTTGTAACCATCGCTCAGTTTTAAATTGTTGACGACGCATGTCTAATAATGTTTCGGCTCGAAGCCCAGCCTCTGCACAATTAAAACCATTCGGCTCCCACACAACACACATTGGTATGGGTCCACATTCGTAAATTGCTTCATCAGTGATGCAAAGCCCGGTTTTTGCGGCTTAGCCTTCACTGTCATCCCCAGTGCTTCATACACTTTCGGTAATAAAGCCCCCCGCTTTCGATTGGCCAGAAAGCCGTAATATCGGACCATTTAAAAATGGCGAGACGGGATATGATTGATATAACGCCATAGCATCTCTTCCTGACTCAGTCGTTGTGTGCGATGGCGCTGAGTCCGGTGGTCAAAATAATGATGAACTACCGCACCGCCGGTGTAATGACGTAATTTTGAAGCAGCTATCGGCGGTCGTTTCAGGTAACGGCCAAGATAATTGACGCTTTGGCGGGGGTTTCGAGTTTTTTTAGCGAAGTGAATTTTCCAGCGTCGCTGGTACTGAGCTTCAAGAAATTGGCACCATTCGCGGTAATCACGGATGTGCTCGAAGCCAGTCATTGGTAAATTCAATGTCGCGTAATTTTCCCGTAATAAGGTAATGATGGCCTGACGCCAGTAACGTTCAACGATTTTCTTTTTGAAGAAAATGGGGCGCCAGATGCCGTGTTTGAGGCAGAGTTCCCCCGCGAGTCGCCGATAAATGAAGGGACTGTTGCAAAGTTTAAGTAGCCGGTATGCTAAATTAACTATTTCATTACTGAGGGCCGTTTGGTGAATGCATT
>NZ_JBSICD010000047.1:0-4895 GCF_058246155.1 Providencia sp. UF-183
AACCCTGTGCCAATACTCCCCGACAGGCTACCGCCTTTTTGCTTCGAGTCGTATTTGTCGGTGGTTTGTTCGGTGTGCTTGAGTAAAAAAAGAAAGGAAAATAACAAGATAGGATTGGAATATTTGAATGGGCGACTAAAGAAGACGAGGCCAAAACCAGACAATATACAGTGGGTTACTTGCCGAACCGAGGTAAACCCAATCCCAGTCCACAACTCACCCTGAGCGGTAAGTGGCTGAATGAGTTGGGGTTTGAGGTAGGCAGTCACTATACCCTCATCCGCCAAGCCGGACAGTTGATTATCAGGTTGGCTGAGGAGTTAGGTGACTTATAAGCCCTACTCATTAATAGGGCTTATATTTTATTATGGCTTTAGCCAGTTTAAGTCGCGTTAGCGTCTTAAACATAAAACCACCTGCTTTGCGGGTGGAGTCAAAGGGTTATACCAAGAAAAACACCTTTCCGTTACGATATAGATGTTCAAGCTAATATTCGTAACCTAAATAAGGAAAGGTGTTTATGGGCATTAAAGCACAAAGCTCAGCGCATACAAAGTGGCTGTGTAAATACCATATCGTCTTTTCGCCGAAATTCAGACGGAAAGTGATTTTTAATAATATTCGTTCAAGTGTGGGTGAGATTTTAAGAGACCTTTGTAAGTATAAAGGTGTTGAGATAATCGAAGGCCATTTGATGCCAGATCATGTTCACATGTTAGTCAGTATTCCTCCAAAGTTAAGTGTTTCAAGTTTTATGGGGTATTTGAAGGGAAAAAGTTCGTTGATGATCTTTGATAGGCATGCGAATTTAAAATATAAATTTGGCAACAGAAAGTTTTGGTCGGAAGGTTACTACGTAAGTACGGTAGGGCTAAATGAAGCGACAATTCAGAAGTATATCAAAGAGCAAGAAAAGTCGGATTTAATTTCGGGTAAACTAAGTACGAAAGAGCATTTAGACCCCTTCAAGGGGTAGGCCAAAGTAACAAAGACACTTAGCTTGAACGAAGAGAAAGCAGCGTCATTTAGGCGCAGTCGGTAACAAGCCCTTATAGGGCTAGAGCAAACCACCCGCTATGCGGGTGGTTATGATTTAGTTACATTTCAATTTATTCAATATCCAAAGGCCCACCGCCCCCACACTACCGCCTATTGTGCTAAGTTTGATCAGGCTCCATAATTCATCAATATTAAACTCAAACTCTTTTCCGTAAATTATAAACAATATAATATCAATAATTACCGAAGAAACTAAACTTGCAACAAATATGACAAGTATAAATAACGGCAGAAAAACTAATAAAAATCGAAAATTATTCATTTTTATTTCCCTGTATCATTCTTAATTTCATCGTTAATTTTATTATTTGTTTTTTCTGTTACTACTGAGCTGGTAATATTGCCGGCTACGCCAGGTCCTTGAGCTGAAGATAAATCTTTTGATAACCCTAATTGTCCTTTATTTGCACTACCTTGCAGTTTAGGGTTATATTTAGGATCTAAACCATCAGTCTTGATATATTTCCATTGATTACCACTCCACTTTATGAAACTGCCTAGTCCATAGCCAATACCTGAACTAATTCCAGATGTTCCGGCGCCTAGTAATGGATCTTCACCTTTTAATTCGCTTGAAAGCCCACCACCTAAAGCATTCCATCCTACCACGCCATAAATATTAGAATTTTTAGTAATTCCACCTATATGAGTGGCTATGAGTACATCTGTGTAGTTAACGGGTTTATCGCCAGATAACTGAATTAGATAATTAGCACTTCCGTCTATACCTGCAACAATAAGTCCTGTTCCTGAGTATAATCCCAATCCAGCAACACCAGCGGCATGTCCAGATGTTTCTAAATTACCGTCATTAATACCTTTAGCAATTTCCGCTTTGCAATTTTGGTCGCAATCTTTGATATCTGCAAACCAGAAACCTAGATTTCCACCAAGTCCCATCCCCGACATTGAGTTATTCTCAACCGTTAAATTCCATATGTCCGAGAAAAATCATCAAATGATTCAGATAGGTGATAAAAATCTGCATTAGGATCATTTTTTACTTCTTGGTATCTAGCTATTAGCTTGGCGATGAGCCTATCCGGTATTGGATGTGATGCAGGATCATTTTTTGCACAATAGAAATAAAATAAAGCTTTTTCTAGGCAAGGAATACTTAATTGATAAGCATTTTTATTTAAAAATTCAAACGCATAACTCCATTCAAATTCGGATAACAATAACCTATTTAGACATAGAGACTTCAAAAAATCATCATTTATATTTTTATCAGTTAATATTTTTTTATAATAAAAAAAAGCCTTTTTACTATCTAATGAGGTCAGCTCAGACAAATAGTCAAATAAGTCATCTGACGCTTCATTAAATGACATGGAGTCAACGTAACCATATGTTATGTAATTATTAATACCCATTACTAATCGTTCAATACTTTTATCGCTTTCGCTCATAATTACACCTCTTATTTAAAAGCCCCAGCTTCGACAGTCGATAAACGTTTCGAGCCATCAGGTAGGATAGTCCATGTTCCATAAACTCGGACATTTCCTTTTGAGCCGTTAATAACAATAGAAGTTCTTCTATTGTTAGGGGTTACATTATTAGCAGATTTTAATAATTCATAGACAATCATTGAGTGCTAGACAGCTAAAGAAGACGTGGTCATATACAGTGGGTTAAGCCCCTAACTGCGGTAAACTCAACCCCAGCCCCCAACTGATAATCAGCGGTAACTTGCTGAATGAGTTAGGGGTTGAGGTGGGAACGAACTACACTCTCACTCGCCAAGCCGGACAGTTGATTATCCGGTTGGCGAAGGAGTGAAATCATTAATATAGCTCCTTTATTGGAGCTATATTTTTTATTGATTTATGGTTTAAAGTCTGGGTCTTCATCATCAGAGTCCCAAAATTGATGGGGCTCCATGTAATCACCGTTTTCAATAATTGAACACCACCCAAAATCACTATAAAAAACAAAAAGATCAATCACTCTATAAGTTTCATTACTTATACGACTTAATGTTATTAAAGATGGTTCATTATAGATATAATCGCCACCTGCTCTGGCTATAACTCGTTGTTCAAATAACGTTCTATTATATTCGCTTACTTCTCCAATAATTCTTATTGATTCAATTTCAAAAACTACTTCAAATTTATTAGATACACGTATGTGGCACGGTATTTTTTTTTGTTGTTCTAGATTGTTTAACAATAAATTATCTGGAAATTTAATTTGTAAAATCATTTCTGCCACCCTTTAGGAACAATAACTTCCCCTGTAAAATTTCTTTCAAATGTAGTTACTGGACTAAAATACTGTTTTCCCCATGGGTCTCTAATTGCTACAACTGGGATGCCATTCCTGCTAGTTACTCCGTCAACAACAACAAAATGGGAAAAACCACTTCCACCATTTTTATCGATAATTCTAACTACAATAGGCGTTCCATTAGAAGTATAGCGAGATATATCACTAACTTTACGTCCTGCCCATGCGCTTGCTTCAACACCTTCAGATTTTAAGATACCAGCTACTTGCATAGATGTTATTCCCCCTGGTGTCGGTGGTGTTTTATTGATCAAGCCCACTATATTCACAGGTTTACCCATTGTGTCTAAAACCATTCCACAAGAATTATGTCCACATGTAGGTAAAGCTCCTTGGTTAACAACGGGTCTATCACCATTTCTAGGAATTGCATCATCAAGTAAAGGATGTTTTGTACCTGATGGAGATGTCGCAGTAGGAGGTGGTTTCCCTATTCCACTTTTTAATTGAGCTGCTTTCTGAAGCGTTTTAGCCATTGCACCAGAAACCACAACACTAGTACCTGCATTTCCTAGGATTTTACCTTGTAATGCCCCAGACATTTGGCCTGCAAGTTTAGGGTCATTGGCTAACGCATATTCATACAGTTCATTCCATTGGGTGGCTGAAACCCTAACAGCATCAAAAGTCTGATCATAATTCCAAATAGCAGTCGCCAAATCTGTAACAGTATCAATAGGGTGAGCAATTGAATTTGCAGTTCCTTCTAAAACTTCAACGACACCATCTTTTAAACCTTCCTTTCTACCCTCAACACTGCCTTTTCTATAGGCATCTATTTTTTCTTTATCATCACCATATAGTTTTTCTAAATCAACACCATCGACAAGGATTTTTGCAGTTTCTTTGATTTGCTCATCGGTTCTTCCAACAAATGAGCCTGAAATTGCATTATTCTCAACAGCATTCTTGGCTGCTTGCGAGCCAGTAACTGCCCCAGCCACATCACCGGTAGTCAGTCCGCCAGCAAGGCCTGAAGCCAATTGGCTTAGTGCACTGACTTGTTGCTTCTCACTTTCACTCAGTTCCCAGACTTCTTTGTTAGGGAAGAGGGTCTTCATAATCACCTGAGCGGACAGCTCGCCGCCGCCAGCACCTAACCCACCCGCAGCAGCGGATTGATTATTTAGCTCAGCGACTACAGCACCCAATACTGCGTGCGCCATGGCATTGGTTGCTTTGTTAACCTCACCAGTAGTTGGGTCAGTTGTCAGCTCTTTAATCTTGGTCGCTAAGTACGGCGACGAGGCATTTGCCAATGCACCCGCTAAGTTATCACCTGCGAGTCCTTACAGCAACCCTGTAACCGCTTGAGCGGCTTTTTGGAAGTCGCTGCCGGTGCCGTACTGTGCCATGGCGTTGTTGTAGGCCTGTTGTTTAATGGCGTCATCGGTGAGTGTTTTCCCCTCAGATTCCAGCTGTTTTTTCGCGACCGCTAACGCATCGGGGTCTTTTTGGGCTTTCAGGCCAGCAATTTCCCCTTCGGTGCGGATGATATCCATGGTCTGATTGCCGATTTCACCAATCAACTGGGATTGTTT
>NZ_JBSICD010000048.1:0-4098 GCF_058246155.1 Providencia sp. UF-183
GGAGAAGGATTCGAACCTTCGAAGTCTGTGACGGCAGATTTACAGTCTGCTCCCTTTGGCCGCTTGGGTATCCCACCTATCCAAATTTTTAATGGTGCCGGCACCAAGAGTCGAACTCGGGACCTACTGATTACAAGTCAGTTGCTCTACCAACTGAGCTATGCCGGCATCAAGTGCTGCGCATTCTAGGAAGAGTGAGCGCATGTTGCAACAAAAAAATTTAATTTTTTGTTCGTTCGCTTACATTTTGTTCGCTTTTTGCAATTTTGTTGATTTTTTAACTGTTTTGAGATTAAAACATCAACAACAGCCATTAACTATAATCCATAATTCTTTCATCAGTAAAGCCCGATAATCGACCCAAAACATTTTAAATGTCATTATTTAGTCTCTATCACAGTTTTAGCGCTCTGATTAATCGGTTATTTTCCCAGCAAAAATGAATGTTTTTTTTATGTAATTCAAAAAAAATTCACAAATATTATAAAAAAACCTACGCCTCCCCCCCATCACTCGCTATGATGCTAGCAAATTTTTTGGATACGGGTGTTTAGGCAACCTGTCCAACCTGCACAAAATAGGCAGATGTTGGTTTATGAAAAAGAACGAAAATTTTATTACTACGCCATATTTAGAGTTTGATAGAGAGCATTGGGCAACATTACGTGATTCCGTCCCTTTGACACTAACATCCAGCGAGCTTCTCGAGTTAAAAGGGATTAACGAAGAACTTTCAATGGAAGATGTTATTGAAATTTATCTACCTTTATCGCGCTTATTGAATTTTTATATTAGTTCTAACTTACGTCGTCAGGCTGTCCTAGAGCAGTTTTTAGGAACTAATGAAGCAAAAGTACCTTATATCATCGGTATTGCTGGTAGCGTCGCTGTAGGCAAGAGTACAACAGCACGTTTGTTACAAGCTCTGCTAACTCGTTGGCCTGAACACCGTAAAGTTGATTTAATTACGACAGATGGCTTTCTTCATCCGAACCAAGTATTAAAGGATCGGAATATTATGAAGAAAAAAGGTTTTCCACAGTCTTATGATATGAGAAAGCTGGTTAACTTTGTCTCTCAAATTAAATCAGGCGCTCGAAATGTGCGTGCTCCAGTCTATTCCCATTTAACCTACGATATTGTTCCTGACCAAGAACAAATTATTGATCAACCAGACATTTTGATTCTTGAAGGGCTTAATGTCTTACAGAGCGACATGGATTACCCACAAGATCCACACCATGTATTTGTCTCTGACTTTGTTGATTTCTCAATTTATGTCGATGCTGCACCTGCTTTGTTAAAACAGTGGTATATCGGTCGTTTTCTTAAGTTTAGGCAAGGTGCATTCTCCGACCCTGATTCATATTTTCATAGTTATTCAAAGTTGAGTGAAGAGGAAGCGGTCAGTATTGCTGGTTCTATTTGGGATGAAATAAATGGGCTAAATCTTGAAGAGAATATTTTGCCAACCAAGGAACGAGCAAGTTTAATAATGACTAAAGGTGAAAACCACTCAATCCAAAATGTCAGACTAAGAAAGTAAACATTATATTGGCCGAATAGTTTTCGGCCAATTATATATTACTCGTTTGGCCGCAATGATATTTCACCGCCAATATAAGGAATTATTTCCCCATTATCTTTTTGTAATAACAAGGCACCTTGGTCATTAATTCCACGTTCCACGCCAGAGATTATATCATTGCCAATCAATAACTTAACATTCCTATTTAGGAAATTATCAAGTTTAAACCATCTATCTAAAAATGGTTTTAACCCCTCTTTCTCAAATAAAATCAATGAATCTTTTAGCGCTTGAATAATATTAGCCGATAATTCATTGCGTTCTATATCTTCAACTTCGTCTCTCAATGATGCCCACTCTTGTGTTATTGTATTTGTATTTTCAATATTGGTTTTACTCATTCCAATATTAATACCGATACCAATAATAATATGAGCGGCATCACCTGTTTTACCTGTTAATTCAACCAAAATACCCGCAAGTTTTTTATCATTCATATACAAGTCATTTGGCCACTTTACTTTTACTTTTTCTTTACTTATTTTATTTAAAGTTTCTGCAATCACGATTCCAACGACGAGACTCAAACCAACCGCAGCTGCGGGGCCTTGGTCTAACTTCCAATACATAGATAAATACAAATTACAGCCAAAGGGAGAGATCCATTGGCGACCTCTTCTGCCGCGACCTGCACTTTGATATTCAGCAAGGCAAGTATCCCCTGATATTAAGCTTGGAATACGTTCAAGCATGTATTGATTCGTAGAATCAATGACAGGTTCCACAATGATATTGACGTCTTTAACGTGTTGTTTGATACTATCTTTATTCAGTAAGTTTATTTGGTAAGGTAGCTTATATCCCTTACTCGTCACTGTTTCGATACTCAAGCCCCATGAACGCAATGTTTTTATATGCTTATTGATCGCAGCTCGACTCATGCCAAGCTTTTCACCAAGCTGTTCACCAGAGTGTATTTGAGCATCCGCTAAAATATCTATTAGCTGTAAAGGAATTGATGTCTCTTTCATTGAATATAATCCATTGCGTTAACCTCGCCATGACGGCCAATAAATCGAACTTCTGGCTCCAAAATGATATCAAAGCGCTTAGCAACTGTTTGGCTAACATATTTTGCTAGGTTAACAACATCAAGTCCTGTCGCTCTATGTTTATTAATTAAAACAAGTGCCTGCTGAGTATGAACTGCAGCCCCACCTATTTCATGTCCTTTCAACCCACACTGGTCAATAAGCCAGCCAGCCGCTAATTTAACACTACCATCAGATTGGATATATTGGGGGCAACTTGGATTTTTTTGCTTAATTTTTGCCGCTTTTTCAGCCGAAATAACTGGGTTTTTAAAGAAACTCCCTGCATTGCCAGTTACTGTAGGGTCAGGTAACTTGCTTCTACGAGTTTGACAGACTGCATCAAAAACCTGCTTAGGTGTTACTGTTTCAGGATTAAATTGTGTTAAGTCACCGTAGGTAAGTTTAGGCTGCCATTTTTTGGCGAATTTCAACCCCACGCTAACAATCGCATAGCCATGCTGATACTTGTGTTTAAAAATACTGTCGCGATAGCCAAATTGGCATTCACTCGCCGCAATACGTGTTTCTTGATTGGCCTCAAGTGACAGAATGTCTACATAATCACAAATATCTTTCAGCTCAACACCATAAGCGCCGATATTTTGAATGGGTGCGGATCCCGCACATCCAGGGATTAAAGCAAGATTCTCCGCACCATGGATGCCTTGTTGCAGTAATGCTTCCAGAAGCTGGTGCCAACTTTCACCGGCTTGAACATGCACATACCAATAGTCGTCACACTCAGTAATTTCAATTCCTTTTAACTGATTAACGATAACAACCCCTTCAAAATCCTCTACAAATAAAACATTACTACCTCCACCAAGTAGCAATATAGGCAGATTATTATTTTTCGCTTTAAGCCATTGTTGCTGGAGTGATTGTTTATTCTCTACTATAAAAACTGACAATGCTTTTGCATCAATACCAAAGCTATTGAATGGTTTGAGTTCAGAAGTTGGGTTCATTACTACCTTCAGGGAAAATATAACGATAATGAAGTAAGTCTATCAGCCAGACTTAATCGTGGGTAGCAAGAATAATAAAATAAGATAATTTCAGACTTATTATGGGTGGTTTTATTTGTTTTTTACAAGTACTGAAAAGCAAAAAGCCACCCAATGGGTGGCTTCTTATATTTAAAACCTAGCAGTTCCCTACTCTCACATGGGGAGACCCCACACTACCATCGGCGCTACGGCGTTTCACTACTGAGTTCGGCATGGGGTCAGGTGGGACCACCGCGCTATTGCCGCTAGGTAAATTCTTTTTAAATGCCGATTATATGGTGCTGATACCCAGATTCGAACTGGGGACCTCACCCTTACCAAGGGTGTGCTCTACCAACTGAGCCATATCAGCAATATGGTGCGGTCAGTTAGTACTGACACAACCTTTAAATTTAATGTCTGGCAGTTCCCTACTCTCACATGGGGAGACCCCACACTACCATCGGCGCTACGGCGTTTCACTGCT
>NZ_JBSICD010000049.1:0-2963 GCF_058246155.1 Providencia sp. UF-183
TCAATAAAAGACACCTTCGGGTTGTGAGGTTAAGCGACTAAGCGTACACGGTGGATGCCTAGGCAATCAGAGGCGATGAAGGACGTGCTAATCTGCGATAAGCGTCGGTAAGGTGATATGAACCGTTATAACCGACGATTTCCGAATGGGGAAACCCAGTGCAATTCGTTGCACTATCGTTTGATGAATACATAGTCAAACGAAGCGAACCGGGGGAACTGAAACATCTCAGTACCCCGAGGAAAAGAAATCAACCGAGATTCCCCTAGTAGCGGCGAGCGAACGGGGAACAGCCCAGAGTCTTAATCAGCATTAGCATCAGGAGAACGGTCTGGAAAGGCCGGCAGTAAAGGGTGATAGCCCCGTATCCGAAGGTGTTAGTGTTGTGAACTCGACGAGTAGGGCGGGACACGTGTTATCCTGTCTGAATATGGGGGGACCATCCTCCAAGGCTAAATACTCCTGATTGACCGATAGTGAACCAGTACCGTGAGGGAAAGGCGAAAAGAACCCCGGCGAGGGGAGTGAAATAGAACCTGAAACCGTGTACGTACAAGCAGTGGGAGCCTTGATTTATCAGGGTGACTGCGTACCTTTTGTATAATGGGTCAGCGACTTATATTCTGTAGCAAGGTTAACCGTATAGGGGAGCCGTAGGGAAACCGAGTCTTAACTGGGCGAATGAGTTGCAGGGTATAGACCCGAAACCCGGTGATCTAGCCATGGGCAGGTTGAAGGTTGGGTAACACTAACTGGAGGACCGAACCGACTAATGTTGAAAAATTAGCGGATGACTTGTGGCTGGGGGTGAAAGGCCAATCAAACCGGGAGATAGCTGGTTCTCCCCGAAAGCTATTTAGGTAGCGCCTCGTGAACTCATCTTCGGGGGTAGAGCACTGTTTCGACTAGGGGGTCATCCCGACTTACCAACTCGATGCAAACTACGAATACCGAAGAATGTTATCACGGGAGACACACGGCGGGTGCTAACGTTCGTCGTGAAGAGGGAAACAACCCAGACCGCCAGCTAAGGTCCCAAAGTCATAGTTAAGTGGGAAACGAAGTGGGAAGGCTCAGACAGCCAGGATGTTGGCTTAGAAGCAGCCATCATTTAAAGAAAGCGTAATAGCTCACTGGTCGAGTCGGCCTGCGCGGAAGATGTAACGGGGCTAAACTATGCACCGAAGCTGCGGCAGCGATATTTAGATATTGTTGGGTAGGGGAGCGTTCTGTAAGCCTGTGAAGGTGTACTGTGAGGTATGCTGGAGGTATCAGAAGTGCGAATGCTGACATAAGTAACGATAATGCGGGTGAAAAACCCGCACGCCGGAAGACCAAGGGTTCCTGTCCAACGTTAATCGGGGCAGGGTGAGTCGACCCCTAAGGCGAGGCAGAAATGCGTAGTCGATGGGAAACGGGTTAATATTCCCGTACTGGTGATAATTGCGATGGGGGGACGGAGAAGGTTAGGCTGGCCGGGCGACGGTTGTCCCGGTTTAAGGATGTAGGCAGGTGAATTAGGCAAATCCGGTTCACTATATGCTGAGGTCTGATGACGAGTCACTACGGTGGCGAAGTAGCTCATACCCCGCTTCCAGGAAAAGCCTCTAAGCTCTAGATTATCATTAATCGTACCCCAAACCGACACAGGTGGTCAGGTAGAGAATACTCAGGCGCTTGAGAGAACTCGGGTGAAGGAACTAGGCAAAATGGTGCCGTAACTTCGGGAGAAGGCACGCTGGCGCTAGGTGAAGTGGTTTACCCATGGAGCTGAAGCCAGTCGCAGATACCAGCTGGCTGCAACTGTTTATTAAAAACACAGCACTGTGCAAACACGAAAGTGGACGTATACGGTGTGACGCCTGCCCGGTGCTGGAAGGTTAATTGATGGGGTTATCCGTAAGGAGAAGCTCTTGATCGAAGCCCCAGTAAACGGCGGCCGTAACTATAACGGTCCTAAGGTAGCGAAATTCCTTGTCGGGTAAGTTCCGACCTGCACGAATGGCGTAATGATGGCCAGGCTGTCTCCACCCGAGACTCAGTGAAATTGAACTCGCTGTGAAGATGCAGTGTACCCGCGGCAAGACGGAAAGACCCCGTGAACCTTTACTATAGCTTGACACTGAACATTGAGCCTTGATGTGTAGGATAGGTGGGAGGCTTCGAAGCGTGGACGCCAGTCTGCGTGGAGCCAACCTTGAAATACCACCCTTTAATGTTTGATGTTCTAACGTTGCCCCATTATCTGGGGTGCGGACAGTGTCTGGTGGGTAGTTTGACTGGGGCGGTCTCCTCCCAAAGAGTAACGGAGGAGCACGAAGGTTGGCTAAGCATGGTCGGACATCATGCGGTTAGTGCAAAGGCATAAGCCAGCTTGACTGCGAGAGTGACGGCTCGAGCAGGTACGAAAGTAGGTCTTAGTGATCCGGTGGTTCTGAATGGAAGGGCCATCGCTCAACGGATAAAAGGTACTCCGGGGATAACAGGCTGATACCGCCCAAGAGTTCATATCGACGGCGGTGTTTGGCACCTCGATGTCGGCTCATCACATCCTGGGGCTGAAGTAGGTCCCAAGGGTACGGCTGTTCGCCGTTTAAAGTGGTACGCGAGCTGGGTTTAGAACGTCGTGAGACAGTTCGGTCCCTATCTGCCGTGGGCGTTGGAAGATTGAAAGGGGCTGCTCCTAGTACGAGAGGACCGGAGTGGACGCACCACTGGTGTTCGGGTTGTCATGCCAATGGCATTGCCCGGTAGCTAAGTGCGGAAAAGATAACCGCTGAAAGCATCTAAGCGGGAAACTTGCCTTGAGATGAGTCTTCCCTGACCCTTTAAGGGTCCTAAAGGAACGTTTAAGACTAAGACGTTGATAGGTTGGGTGTGTAAGCGTAGCGATACGTTGAGCTAACCAATACTAATGAACCGTGAGGCTTAACCTGACAACACCGAAGGTGTTTTAGAGAGAT